>NZ_JBSFRM010000008.1:118635-202962 GCF_053589235.1 Gordonia sp. NPDC003376
CACCTCCCAAACCCAGCCGACAGAGGTTTCGACACGCCTCGTCGCTCCGCTCCTCATCGGCTCAACCACCAACCCCAACTTGGCGATTGAGCAGGGACCGAGCAGCGCGAGAACCCGAGTCGAGACCTCCGCAGGCGCCTCGGAACGCCCCACTCCCGTCGACCACTCCGACAAGATCGACGCCGGATGGAACCCGATCGGAGGGAACCGCAGCGGGGCGTCGCTGCGTCTAATCCTTCGTCAGCATTCCTGCGACCGAGGAGTCCGCCTTGGCCCCCATCCCGCCGTCATCGTTGTTCAGCCCGCTCTCGGGACTGTTCGGATCGGACTCGGGCCGGTTCGGGGTGGACCCGGACGAGATCGCCGCGCTGTCGGACACCTGGCGGTCCCAGGGGAACGCGGTCGGCAGGATCCGGTTCGACGCACTGACCGTCGGCGGTGAGGGCAGCCGGGTGATCACCGCATTGCGCGCCACCGGAAAACCGGCGCTCGCTGCCACCGAGTCGATCGCCGACCGGCTGATCTCGATGGCGGTCGCGCTCGAGGCGTTCAGCACCACCAGTGAGACCGCGGACGCCTCGGTGGCCCATGTCTTCGACCTGATGACCGACCGCTGATGCGCCCGACCATCTCCCAACTGCGGTCGTCGCGTCCGGATACGATCACCGGGGCCGGCGACTCGGCCCAGCAGGGCGCCGGTGTGCTCGATCGCGCGGCGGGAACGGTGGCCCTCGCGGCCCAGCTCCCGATGCACTGGCACGGGATGACCAAGGATGCCGCGTCGTACCGCGTCCGGCAGGAGACCGACCACATCCAAGAAGTCCGGAATGTGTTGCAACAGATCGCCGATGAGGCCAAGGACGCCGGCACCGACCTGAGTCATGCCCGGGCGGTGGTGCTCCGCGAGGTCGACGCCGCGGTCGGCGCCGGGTTCACCGTCACCGACACCGGCCAGGTCTCGCATCGTTCCGCCTCGCGGGCCCGTGAGGCCGCGACGATCGCGGCGGCGATCGACCGTGGACTGACGTTCATCGACGGCACCGACGAGACGTACGGTTCCCGGCTCGACGACCTGCGTGCGGATCTGGCGGCGATGATCGACGGCCAACCCCCGGTGACCATCCCGGGCATAGGGCTCGTGGACGCCGACGAGGCCGTCCGGCGGCTGCAGGCGATGACGATCGAGGAGCGCCGCGCACTCTTCGATCGCCTCTCCCCCACCGACATGCGCCGACTCGTCCAGGCCGATCCGCAGATGGTCGGGAATCTCGACGGCGTCCCGTTCGAACAGCGCGGTATCGCCAACGAGATCAACATACGCAATGCACTGGCCGCCGAGATCCGTGTCAACGGTGACGGTTCCGCTCGGGCCCGCACGCTCTGCGACATGCTGGGCCAGCGGAACACCACCGCGGCCGCGGCCCACGACTCACCCGCCGACCAGGCCGACCCCGACGACATGCAGGCCGAACGCGTGATCATCGCCTTCGACAACACCCGCCTGGGCCGCTCCATCGAGATGGTCGGCCCTCTCGGTCGTGGCACCCGTAACGCGGCGGTGTTCGTGCCCGGCACCGGCACCAACCTCGACTCGGTCGGCGGGAGCAACCGGACGGTCGCCTGGAATCTGGCGAAACGAACCGGCGGCCCGGTCTTCATGTACCTCGACGGCGATCTGCCCCAGGAGATCGTGCGCACCGAACCGCTGCAGGCCATCCCCCGCGGCTTCGTCATCGGTCTCGGTCCCGGGCTCGCCGGAGTGCCGGGACATCTCGTCGACGCCGCCGACGAGAGTGCCCTCGACCCGCATTTCGCCGCCGACATGGCCCCGCGGCTGAAGGCATTCGGGCAGGCCCTCGACGCCGAACTCGACGCGGTGGCACCCGGCGCCGCCACCACCTACATCGGCCACTCCTATGGCGGTTCGGTCCTCGGCACCGCCGAGCAACTCGGGCTGCGCGCCGACAATGTCATCTATGCGTCCTCGGCTGGGACCGGTGTGCACGACGGTCCGTGGCACAACCCCGCCGAACACGTCCGGCGATACTCGTTCACGGCGCCCGGCGATTTCATGGAGTATTTCCAGGGCGTTCCGTTCGGGCCGCACGGCGACGACCCCGACGAGGCGCCGGGCGTGGTGCACCTCGAGATGGGCACCTGGGGTGACGGCCGACGACCGATCACCGGGCCGAACGGTCACGGCGCCTACTGGGACGACCCGGAATCGACGCCGTTCCGCAACACCGTGGAGATCATCAAGGGCAACCACCCCGACGTGCCACCCAACCCGACACCGCCGATCCCCGAACCGATACCACCCGAACCGCCGATTTCCCGACCGCTGTTCCCCGAAGCACCCATTCCACGACCACCGGCGGGGTGGGACGGTCGGGGGATCTCACCGTCCGACGTCCCGTTCACCCCCTGACGCCGGCGGTTCCGCGCCACCCGCCGATCAGCCGCAGGCTGTGGTAGATCACGAGCGCGGCGATCGCACCGATCGCGATGCCACCGAAGCTGAGCCCGCCGACCGTCCACGTGAAATCGGCGATACCGATCACCAACGGGATGGCCGCGGTGAACTGGTTGATGGGTCTGCCGAAGTCCACTCGATTGGTGACCCAGATATGGATACCGATGATGCCGACCAGACCGTAGAGGGCGGTGGTCACGCCGCCGAGCACGCCGGCCGGGATCGCCGCGATCACCGCACCGACCTTGGGACACAGGCCCAGGATGATCGCTGCGGCACCGGCCACCCAATAGGCGGCGGTCGAGTACACCTTTGTCGCTGCCATCACACCGATGTTCTCGGCGTAGGTGGTCGTCGCCGATCCGCCGCCGCTGCCGGCGAGCACGGTGGCCAGGCCGTCGGCGGCCAGCGCGCGACCGATCCGGTCGTCGTAGTCGGCGCCGGTCATCATGCCGACCGATTTGACGTGCCCGATGTTCTCGACCAGCAGGACGAGCACCACCGGCAGGAAGGTCGGGATCACCGACAACGAGAAGGTGGGACTGGTGAAGTCCGGCAACCCGATCCATCCCGCCGACGCGATGCCGGAAGTGTCCACCTCACCGCGGACGAAGGCGAACAGGTAGCCGAGCACCACACTGAGAAAGATCGCAAGACGTCCGAGCAGACCGCGGAAGAATGCGATCGAGGCCAGCAGCAACACCAGGGTGACCGTCGCGGTGACCGCACCCTGCTCGAAGTTGTTCTTCGCCGCCGGAGCGAGGTTGAGGCCGATCAACGCGACGATGGTGCCGGTGACAATCGGCGGCATCGTCACCTCGATCCACTGTGTCCCAACGAAATTGACGATCACACCGATGACGATGAGCAGCGCGCCCACCACCACGATGCCGCCGAGTGCCGACGAATGGCCGTGCGAGGCCACCGCAGCGGTCACCGGGGCGATGATGGCGAAACTCGACCCGAGATAGCTCGGCAGGCGGTTGCGGGTGATCAGCAGGAACAGGACGGTGCCGATGCCGGAGAAGAACAGCGTCGTCGACGGCGGGAACCCGGTGAGCACCGGGACAAGGAAGGTGGCACCGAACATCGCGACCACATGCTGCAGCCCGATTCCGACGGTGCGCGGCCAGCTGAGCCGCTCGCCCGGCGCGATCACCACCCCGTCGTCCACCTTGGTCCAGCTGAGCATCCGTAATCCGCGGTCGTCGCCGTTTGTCATGCGCATCAGTGTGCGCGACGGGGAGGTCCGGCGCGCACAAACCCCGGTGCACCCCTCGTCGGGCATGTGCGAAGACCACGCCGACGGACATCAGCATCCCATGAAATACCCAGGTGATCAACAGTTTTCGTTTGACAGCGGGCGTACAGGAAGGGGCCAGCTCGGCCGAAGGTGACGGTCATAGTTTCTTCGGTGTCGGCATCGATGCCGACGTGTCCATCGACAAGGAGAAGACAATGCCTGGACCGCAGCAGCAACAGCAGCAGCGCCCGCAGAACCGCCCGCAGCAGCAACAGCAGCCGCGTCGCCGTCGTCGCGTCCGCGTGTGGGACTGGCGCACCTTCCGTTGGATCTGGGTCTGGCAGTAGGTCACACCCGATCGATCCCCCTCTTTCGTCCGGTCACACCGCACCGCCCTGTGCGCCCCTGACCGGGTACGGACCGGCAGGCCCGGTGTGGCGCCCTTCGCCACACCGGGTCCGGCCGCGTTCTGCACACACCCCGTGGAGTTGCCCGATGACGACGATGACCGCCCTCCGACGTTTCGCCCCCGTGTTGCACGGGATGGGCCGACGCTTCGCCTTTGCCGGCATCCTGCTCGCCGTCGCCGCGATCTGTGAGATCTATGCGGTGTTCGTGCTCGCCGACGTCATCGACGGGGCCCTCAACTCCGACAGCATCGCCTCCTTTGCACAGCTGGCGGCGATCTGGCTGGGTATCACCGCCATCTCCACCGTCGCCGACTACTACGGCCAGATCATCTCGGTCGGGGTCTCCGAGGGTGTGGTCCTGCGCCTGCGGGACCGCCTGTTCGCTCACGTCCAGCGACTGCATCCGGTCCTGCACCGCCGGCTGGGTCTGGGCAATCTCGTCAGCCGCCACTCCAGTGACCTCGAGGCCGTCGAATACCTCGTCGGGTCCGGGGTGATGCAGCTGATCATCGCCGTCCTCAACACCGTCGGACTGGTGATCGCCGCACTCCTGATGAGCTGGCAGGTCGCACTGGTCGCCTTGGCCGCGGTGCCGCTGCTCTGGTCGGTCTCGTCGTTCTTCGCCCGCAGGCAGGTGGCCGCCACCCGCGACGAGCGCGGCGCCAACAGCGACATCGCCGATGCCGTGGAGAGCGCGCTGGTCGGCCACGAGACCGCCGTCGCCTACAACCAGCAGTCCCGCGAGCACGCCCGCCTGCATCGCCACGGCGCCGCCTGGCGCGACGCCCGCCTGGCCCAGACCCGGGTGGAGGCCGGCTTCGGTGCCGTGATGGGCTTCGGCCAGGTGGTGGTGACCCTCGCGATCGCCGTCGCCGGTGTCTGGCAGGTCCGGCAGGGCAACCTCAGCATCGGCCAATTGCTTTCCCTGACCGGCTATCTCGGCATGCTCTACCCCAAGATGCAGGAGATCGCCGACGTCCGTCTCGCCGTCGCCGCCGCGGTGGTCAGCGCCGAGCGTGTCGCCGAGGTGCTGGACCTGCAACCCACCGAGCACGACTCCGACGAGGCCTGCGCCCTCGCCGCCGCGACCGATCGAGCCGCCGCACCCGCAGGCACCATCGACTCCCCGGCTGCCGCAGGCATCATCGACTCCCCTGCCGCAGGCATCGCCGACCCCTCGTCGGCCCCCACCGCCGGCGTACCGGTCACCCTGCGGTCGGTCTCGCTGCGCCGCGACGCCATCGCCGTCCTCGACGGCATCGACCTGACCTTGACCCCCGGGCAGATCACCGCCCTCGTCGGCCCCAGCGGTACCGGCAAGACCAGCCTCGCGTCGCTGCTGTGCCGATTCGAGCATCCTGATTCGGGCTCCATCTCACTCGGCGACCGCGACTACGACACCCTGACCGGCCACGCCATCCGCGACCAGGTGACCCTGCTACCGCAGTCGCCGGTGGTCAAGGGGGCGACCGTCGCCGACAACATCGCCTACGGCCGGCCCGACGCCGACCGCGCGGCGATCGTCCGGGCCGCCCAGGCCACCGACGCCGACGAGTTCATCCGGGCGCTGCCCGACGGTTACGACACCGAGTTGCACGACGGCGGCCTGACCCTGTCGGGCGGGCAGCGTCAGCGGATCGCGATGGCCCGTGCCATGATCCGCGACACGCCGGTGCTGATCCTCGATGAGCCCACCTCGGGACTCGATGACCGGACCGTCTCCCGCATCCTCGAACCGCTGCGGCGCATCGCCTCCGGGCGCACCACCCTGTTGATCACCCACGACCAGCGGGTCGCCGACATCGCCGACATCGTCGTCGAACTCCACGACGGGCACCTGCAGGAGCAGGCACGGTGGATTCTCCCGGAAGAGCTCGCCTCCCGCCAGATCATCGAACCGGCCGCCACGAAACCTCGCCCTATGCACCTGCGCGCATAGTGTCACCGTTGCATAGTGCGTTGTTGCACTGCTAGCGTGTGATTCGTGGCACTCGAACACGCGATCATGGTGTCGTTGTCCGAACGACCGGGCACCGGTTACGAGCTCGGTCGACAATTCGACCGGTCGATCGGCCATTTCTGGTCGGCGACCCATCAGCAGATCTACCGGACGCTGCGCAAGCTCCACGCCGACGGCCTCGTCAGCTATGAGCCGGTGGTGCAGGAGGGCCGACCGGACAAGAAGGTCTACACCCTGTCCGACGCCGGTCGGGAAGCGCTGCGGGAGTGGGTCGCCACCCCGACCCCGATCCAGAAGCTGCGCGACGATCTCGGCCTGAAGATCCGGGCCGCCCAGATCGCCGACCTGCCCGAGGTGATCACCGAGCTGCACCGCCACCGCGAACTCCACGTCGCCCGCCTCGACCTGTATCGGGGATTCGAGAAGGACGACTATCCCGATCCCGACCGGCTGACCGGCCGGCGTCTGCATCAGTACCTGGTGCTGCGCGGCGGCGTCCGGATCGAGGAGGGATTCATCGACTGGTGCGACGAGGTGCTCACCGCACTCCAGCGAGAACTCGACGAGAACTCCTGAACTCCCACAGACTCCGACGTCCGCACGCGACGTCCACAGAGAGAGGTGACTCGATGACAGCCCCGTCGACCGAGCGCAACCCCTACTACCCCCATCTGTTCGAGCCCCTCGACATCGGTGGCATGACCCTCCGGAACCGGATCGTGATGGGCTCCATGCACACCGGCCTCGAGGACCGGCTGTGGGACACCGACAAGCTCGCCGCCTACTTCGCCGAACGCGCGCGCGGCGGCGCGGGCCTGATCGTCACCGGCGGCTTCGGCACCAGCCGTACCGGCCTGCTGATGGCCTTCGGCGGCAAGATGACCAACGTCGTCGACATGCGGCGCCACCGGCGCATCACCAAGGCCGTCCACACCGAGGGCGCCAAGATCGCGATGCAACTCATCCATGCCGGCCGGTACGGCTACACGCCGTTCAAGGTGGCACCGGGCACAGAGCCGTCCCCGATCCACCCGTTCAAGCATCTGCGGATGACCGAGCCGATCATCCGGCACGTGATCAGTTCGTTCGGACAGTCCGCCAAGCTCGCCCGCGAGGCCGGGTACGACGCCATCGAGATCATGGGTGGCGAGGGCTACCTGATCAACCAGTTCCTGTGCCCGCACACCAACGACCGCACCGACAGGTGGGGCGGCTCCACCGAGAACCGGCAGCGCTTCCTGGTGGAGGTGATCACCGAGATCCGCCGGCAGGTGCCACGCGACTTCCCGGTGATCCTGCGTCAGTCCATCGCCGACCTGGTCCGCAAGGGACAGACCTGGGACGAGATCGCCCTGATGGCCCGCAAGGCCGAGGCGCTCGGCGTCGACGCGATCAACACCGACATCGGCTGGCACGAGGCGCAGGTCCCGACCATCGTCACCTCGGTCCCGCGCGCGGCCTTCGTGAAGTTCACCGAACGGCTGCGTGACGAGGTGTCGATCCCCCTGATCGCGGCCAACCGGATCAACACCCCCGAACTCGCCGAGGAGATCCTCGACCGCGGGCGGGTCGACGCGATCCAGATGGCCCGCCCGTTCCTGGCCGACCCGCACCTGGCAAACAAGGCGCGCGAGGGTCGCGCCGACGAGATCAACACCTGCATTGGATGCAACCAGGCGTGTCTCGATCACGCCTTCGTGGGCAAACACGTTTCGTGCCTGGTCAATCCGCGTGCCGGACGCGAGACCACACTGATCCTCGGCCCCACCCGCAGGGCCAAGCGGGTCGCGGTGATCGGCGCCGGACCGGCCGGGTTGTCGGCGGCGGTGTCGGCCGCCGAACGCGGCCACCGGGTGGACCTGTACGAGGGCGGCAGCAGCATCGGCGGCCAGTTCTCGATCGCCTCCCGGATCCCGGGCAAGGAGGAGTTCGCCGAGACCATCCGCTACTTCACCCGCCGCCTCGAGGTGCTCGGCGTCACCGTTCACCTCGACACCCGGGTGAGTGCCGACGACATCATCGCCGAGGAGTTCGACGACGTGATCGTCGCGACCGGCGTCATCCCGCGCGTCCCACACATCCCCGGGGTGGACCATCCGATGGTGATGTCCTACGCCGATGCCGTGCTCGGACGCCGCGAGATCGGCAAACGGGTGGCGGTGATCGGCGCCGGCGGCATCGGCTTCGACGTCAGCGAGTTCCTCACCACCGACGAGTCACCGACGCTCAATCTCAAGGAATGGGAGCAGGAATGGGGTGTCACCGAGGACCCGGAGACACCCGGCTTCGTCACCAAGCCGCGACCGCTGCCGGCGATCCGGCAGGTGTACCTGGTGCAGCGCAAGCCCGGCAGGCAGGGCAAGACACTCGGTAAGACCACCGGCTGGGTCCACCGCGCACAGATGAAGATGAAAGGCGTGGAACAGATCTCGGGCGCAACCTACGACAGGATCGACGATCGGGGGCTGCACCTGAGCTTCCACGACGCCGACGGTACCGTCACCGAGACCCGCATCCTCGAGGTCGACAACGTGGTGCTGTGCGCCGGGCAGGAGTCGGTGCGGGAGCTCGTCGATCCGCTCACCCTGGCCGGGGTCACCACCCACGTGATCGGTGGCGCCGACCTCGCGGCCGAACTCGACGCCAAGCGCGCCATCCGGCAGGGCACCGAGGTGGCCGCGGGGATCTGATCCCACCGCATCTGATCCCACCGCGTCTGATCCCACCGCGTCTGATCCCACCGGGTCCCGGTGTCGCCGGAAGAGGTGACACCGGGACGCGGATCGATCACCGGTGTGGACCGCTGATTACGATGAGCGGCATGGCAGTCCCCGCACCGTCCGCCTCCGCCCGTGCCGTCGTCACCGGAGCCTCGTCCGGCATCGGTATGGCCCTCGCCCGGAACCTCGCCCACCGCGGCCATTCCCTCATCCTGGTCGCCCGCCGTGGCGAGATCCTCGAGGAACTCGCCGAGGACCTGCGCACCGCGCAGCGTGTGGCCGTCGAGGTGCGGCCCACCGACCTGTCGGATCCGACGGCGGTGGCGGTCCTCGCCGCCGAACTCGCCGGACGCGAGATCTCGATCCTGGCCAACAACGCCGGGATCGCCACCTTCGGCCCGGTCGCCGAGCTCGACGCCGACTACGAGCGCGCCCAGGTCCTGTTGAACGTCAACGCGGTTCACGACCTCACCCTGGCCGTGCTGCCGCAGATGGTGGCCCGACGCTCCGGCGGCATCCTGATGGTGGGGTCGGCGGCGGGCAACATGCCGATCCCCAACAACGCCACCTACGCGGCGAGCAAGGCGTTCGTGAACACCTTCAGCGAGTCACTGCGTGGCGAGGTGTCGGGGCAGGGCGTGCACGTCACCCTGCTCGCGCCGGGGCCGGTGCGCACGCACACTCCGGCGGCCGACGAGGCGTCGATCGTCGACAGGCTGGTCCCCGACTTCCTCTGGCACTCCAGCGACAAGGTCGCCGAGATGAGCCTGGAGGCGTTGGAGCACAACAAGATGCGCGTGGTGCCCGGCACCTTGTCGAAGGCGATGTCGGTGGCCGGCGGCTACAGTCCACGCGCGGTGGTCGCCCCCATCGTCGGCACCTTCTACCGCAGGCTCGGCGACGGAGAGCAGTAGCCCCCGCGCCTGCCCACCCGGTCCAGCCCGCCCCGGCGGGCACCGCCGACGCCTCAGCGTCGGCGTCGGCCGGTACCGAAGATCGCGCGACTGAACTCGCGGCCCGCGGCGGTCGCCGCCGACTTCAGGAAGTTCTGCATCGGCTTGCTGGTGAGCACCTCGGTGAGGATGCCGGGCTCCTCCGGCGTGGGCTTCGGGGCCGGCGCGGGCTTCGGGGCCGGGGCGGGAGCCGGGACCGGAACGGGGGCCGGCGCGTCGGGCGACTCCCCCGGCGCAAGGGTCTTGGCGGCGAGCTTCTCGTAGGCCGATTCCCGGTCGATCGACTGGCCGTACTTGGCATAGAGCGGGCTCGCCGTCGCGGCGGCGGTGATGCCCTCGGCCCCGACCGCCTGCATCGACGACCGCGGCGGGCGGATCACCGTCCACGCGACCGGTGTGGGAGCTCCCTTCTCGGAGAGCACCGTCACCACCGCCTCACCGGTGCCGAGCGCGGTGAGTGCCTGGTCGAGCTTGTACACGTCGGAGACCGGGTAGGTCTTGACCGTCTTGGCCAGGGCCTTCTGGTCGTCGGGGGTGAAGGCGCGCAACGCGTGCTGAATCCGTGAACCCAGCTGCGAGAGCACGTCGTTGGGGATGTCGGTGGGCAGCTGCGAACAGAAGAACACGCCGACGCCCTTGGACCGGATGAGCTTGACGGTTTGCACGACCTGCTCTTTGAACGCCTTCGATGCGTCGGCGAATAGCAGATGCGACTCGTCGAAGATGAACACCAGCTTGGGCTTGTCGAGGTCGCCGACCTCGGGCAGGAACTCGAACAGATCGGCCAGGATCCACATCAGGAAGGTCGAGAACAGGGCCGGGCGGGCGGCCTGCGCGCCGAGCTCGAACAGGGTGATGACGCCGCGTCCGTCGGCGGCCAGGCGCAGCAGATCGGTCGGTTCGATCTCCGGCTCACCGAAGAAGGTGTCCCCACCGTCGGCGGCCAGATTGGTCAACGCCCGCAGGATCACTCCGGCGGTCTGGGTGGAGACCCCGCCGATCGCCTTGAGTTCGGGTTTGCCCTCGTCGCTGGTCAGGTAGCCGATCACCGCCCGCAGGTCCTTGAGGTCGAGCAGCGGCAGGCCGCGCTGGTCGGCCCAGTGGAAGATCAGGCCGAGCACCGACTCCTGGGTCTCGTTGAGTCCGAGCACCTTTGCGAGCAGGATCGGCCCGAAGGAGGTGATCGTGGCCCGGATCGGCACACCGATCCCTGAATCGCCGAGGGAGACGAACTCCACCGGGTGCGCTGTGGGCTGCCAGTCGTCGCCGGTCTGCCCCGCGCGTTCGGTGATCTTGTCGTTGGACTCGCCGGGGTTGCTCAGCCCGGACAGGTCGCCCTTGATGTCGGCCATGATCACCGGCACACCGTTGGCCGAGAGCTGTTCGGCGATCAGCTGCAGGGTCTTGGTCTTGCCGGTGCCGGTGGCCCCGGCGACCAGTCCGTGCCGGTTCATCATCGACAGCGGGATCCGCACCCGCGCATCTGCACTGACCTGGCCGTCCACCGACACCGAGCCGAGTTCGAGCGCGGTCGAGGAGAACGCGTAACCGGCCGCGATCGTCGCGGCCGCCTGAGCGGGATCGGTCACTGCAACGGTTCCTTCCGTCGGGTGGGTGGCGCCGGCGCGACCGGCGAACGATGCCGCGTCACGAATGCACTCGATCACGATAGCCGCCCGACTTCGCCGGGCGTGGGACCTGCGGTTGGCTAGAGTTGACGGGTGCAGGACAAACTGGTGTGGATCGACTGTGAGATGACCGGACTCCGTCTGGAGTCGGACAAACTGATCGAGATCGCGGCGTTGGTGACCGACGGTGAACTCAACATCCTCGGCGAGGGTGTGGACGTCGTGATCCATGCCGACGACGATGCGCTGGCCGGGATGCCCGACGTGGTGCAGAAGATGCATGCGAATTCCGGGCTCACCGACGAGGTCCGACGCTCCACCGTGACCCTCGACGAGGCGCAGGAGCTCGTGCTGGAGTATCTGCGCAGGCACATCCCGAGTGCCGGGACGGTGCCGTTGGCGGGCAACTCCATCGCCACCGACCGCGGGTTCATCAGCCGGGACATGCCCGAGCTCGACGCCTTCCTGCACTACCGCATGGTCGATGTCAGCTCGATCAAGGAACTGTGTCGGCGCTGGTATCCCAAGATCTACTTCGGCCAGCCGGAGAAGGGACTCGCCCACCGGGCCCTCGCCGACATCCGCGAGTCCATCCGCGAGCTCAAGTACTACCGGGCCGCGGCGTTCGTCCCCGTCCCCGGTCCCGACGCCGATGCGCTGATCCAGATCGTCGACGACCTCGGACCGGCCTGAACCCGCTGGTAGGCAGGCGATTGGCGTTTTATGTCATCCATTCGCTAGAGTATGTTCCTGGCTCTGGAACCCGGTGAAAACCCCGGGCCCCAGATGCCGATGGTGAGTGTAGTTCAGTTGGTAGAGCACCAGGTTGTGATCCTGGCTGTCGCGGGTTCGAGTCCCGTCACTCACCCCGAACAAGTGGGAGGTCCCGAACGGGGCCTCCCACTTCGGGTTTCGGCACCTGTTCGCTGCCGAGACGATCCCCTGCCCGCGTCCCGCACCCGATCCCCCAGCGTCGATGCCGCGGCGATGCGGCACAGTATCGGACATGACTGCCACAGGCCCGACCGACATCGGCTCGTTCACGGTCGCGTCGTTCAACGTCAACGGCATCCGGGCGGCACGTCGCCGTGGCTTCGACGAATGGCTGGCCACCCGGGGCCCCGACGTGGTGGCACTCCAGGAACTGCGGTGCCCGGCTGCCGAGGTCGGCGACTTCGTCGGATACTCGGCGGCGGTGGACGTCGGCTCGGTGCCCGGCCGCAACGGCGTGGCGCTGCTCACGCGGCGGCCACCGGTCGCCGTACGCACCTGGGTGAGTCATCCGCCCCGATCCCGCGGGCTCGGCGAGTTCGCCCGGCACGGGCGCTACGTCGAGGTCGATCTGGCCGACCGGCCGCTCACGGTGGCCTCCCTCTATCTGCCGAAGGGCGGCCTTCCCGCGCACCTGCAACGGCCCGGATCGATGCGGGAGGCGCCCGACGGGGGCGCCAGATACGAACGCAAACAACGCTTCCTGGCCGCCTTCACCCGGGAGGTGAATCGCAGTCGCCTCGCCGCGATCCGAGCGGGCCGCGAGTTCCTCCTTGTCGGTGACCTCAACATCGCACACACCCGGCACGACGTCACCAACTGGCGGCCGGCTCAGAAGATGGACGGCTTCCTCCCCGAGGACCGCGAGTGGTTCGACACCGTGCTGGGCAACCGCAGGCTCGTCGACGTGGTCCGGCAGACCCACGGCGATCGCCCCGGCCCCCTGACGTGGTGGAGCTGGGCCGGCCAGTCGTTCACCAAGGACGTGGGCTGGCGGGTCGACCATCAGCTCGCCACCCCCGGTCTCGCACGCCTGGCGACCGACGTCACCGTCGACAAGGAGGCCGCACCGGACGACCGACTCTCCGACCACGCACCTCTCGTCGTGACCTACCGGGAGTTGTCGGCCCGACCCGAGGCCTGACCCCGCCGACCTGCCGTATGCGCCCGCGCAAGGCACGCGGCCGGCCGACCCGCCGGCCACTGCTCGTACGCTCGGCCGTCCACCACGACTGCCGGACCAGGATCGAAACCTCCGGGGCATTCAGCGTTCACACCATGTCGACAACACGCTCGAGATCGTCGAGCGCCCAACCGAACAGGTGTCCGGCAGCCAAGACACCATGTCCGGTGCCGATACGCCGCTCCCGATGTATGGTCGCGGCGAACTCACCGGCACCGCGATCCTGGGCATCACCTCGGCACAGCACCGCGCCACCAGATTTGCTACCCGCCGGTAGATCAGACCGACCCACCGGCTGTACCCGCGGGGCCATTCCGCGGGTCGCCGGCCCCGCGTCCTGACCGGTCGGGTAGGTCGGATCCACGTCACCCGAGCGGGATCCTGCGAAACCGGCCACTGCGACACGCAGACGATTCGTCGGTGTTCACCTTCGTCACCTACTCTCTCGATCCATGCTCGAGGAACTGAACAAGGCCGCCGAGAAGGTCGGTCTTCACGTCGCCCCCGGAAAGAAGAAGGACACCTACTCGGTCCGAAAGGCCAAGAGCGGCAAGTTGGTCGCGAAGAAGATCGATGCCGACGAGGTCGCGGCGATCATCAAGGACGCCAAGAAGAAAAAGTAGTAGTCGTTCCCCCACCGACCAAGACGACAGGGGCGCGTCCGGGATTTTCCGGTCGCGCCCCTGTCGTCTGTGCGAATCGTCGCCGCGTCGATCGCGGCCGAGTATGTCGCCCCCGGCGATCAGGCGTTGCCCTTGGACCACTTCTCCCACGGGATGTTCCAGTCGCCGAGGCCATCGGTTCCCGGCAGATCCCCGCCCACGGTGTTCTTCACGACCACCGGGTCACCGCGCAGCGTGTTGTTCATGACCCAGAGCGCGTTCTCCGGGCTCAGGTTCAGACATCCGTGGCTGGTGTTGGTGTTGCCCTGCGCCCACACCGACCACGGGGCCGAGTGGAAGAAGATGCCGCTGTAGGACATTCGGGTCGCATAGTCGACCGGAGTGCGGTAGCCGTCGGCCGAACCGACCGGCACGCCGTACGTGGACGAGTCCATGATGATGTTGTCGTGCTTGTCCGACACCAGGTACACGCCGTTGTCGGTGGGCGTCGAGTCCTTGCCCATCGAGGTCGGCATGGTGCGGATGGTCTTGCCGTTCTGAACGAACACGACCTCTTTGGTCTTGTCGTCGGCGGTGATGATCATCGAGCGCCCCACCTTGAACGTCGACTTGACGTTTTCCTGCCCGAACAGACCGTCACCGAGGTCGATGCCGTAGGTGTTCACCGCGACGCTGACGGTGGTACCCGGCTTCCAGTACTCCTGGGGACGCCAGCGCACCTCGGAGTCGCTGATCCAGTAGAAGGCTCCCTCGGTGGGTGGATTGGTGGTGATCCGGATGGCCTGCTGGGCCGCCTTGCGATCCGGGATCGACTCGTCGAACTTCACCGCCACCGGCTGGCCGATACCGACGGTCTCACCGTTGCTGGGCGTCAGGTACGCCTGGGTGAGGCTGTTGGGGGCACGGGTGGTGAAGCTGACCTTCTTGGTGCTGGCACCGCCGACACCGACCGCGTCGGCGGTCAGGGTGTAGGTGCGGTTGTAGCCCAGTGCCTCGGCGCTGGTCCAGCTGGCGCCGTCGTCGGACATGGTGCCGGTCAGCTGCGATCCGTCGGCCTTGTTGATGCGCACGTTGGTCAGCGCACCCTCGCTGGCGTTCACCGTGATGGGGGCGCCCGGCTGCACACCGACGGCGTCGTCGACGAGTGGCTTCTCACCCCATTCAGTGATGGCCAGACCGGGCTTGAGCAGGTCGTCGAAGAGCACTGAGCTCGAGACGTCGTTGGAATAGGAGGCTTCCTGCGAGCAGCCGGTGACCAGGGCGACGATCGCCATCAGCACCCCGCCGACCACCACCACCGACCGCGACCGATGCCGAGTCCGATTGCTCCCCATGTCACTCCCTCACAGAGCCACCACTGCCTGGCCCACCATTGACGCGCTGCCTCGCACCCAGAGTGTACGAGAACTCGGAAATGCCCGAGTCGGTCGACCGCATGACATCTGACGCCCGCACCGTGTTCCCGGCGCGGATCAGATGACGTGATGCCGACATGAATGGACGCCCCGAACTCGCGGGGCGTCCATGCCTGACGATGATGCTACCAGGAGATTTCGCAGAACCAGTCCGACATACCGGGCGGGCCCTAGGGTGCCGTCGGAGTGTCGGCGGGCCCGTCGGCCCCGGGGGTCGGCGCCGGTGCGGCGGCACCCTTGGCGGGTCGGCGACGCATCTGGAATCCGACTAACGCGATCGCCACGAAGATCACCACGCCGATGATCACGCCGATCAACGTCGCACCCCGGAAGCCGGGAGCCTGGACGTCGAGAATCCGTTCGCCGGCATGCGCCCCGTTGCCGGCACCGAGCACGATGCCCAGGGTCAGCAGATTGGGGATCGACGCCACGATGGCCAGGATCAGGAACACCGGGACGAAGAACGAGCGCCGCGACCAGCGTCTGGCACCGAACGCCAGGAACAGGAACAGCAGCGTCAGCAGTGTGCACACCAGACCGAACCCGAGTCCGGTGAGAATCCCCTGTCCCATGCTCTCCGAGGCCATGTTCCCCACTCGCTGCGCCCACCATCTCGGCAGGAACGCGGCCAGGATGAAGTAGGCCGCGACGACCACCGCGATGAGGATGATCGTCCAGACCGTCTTCTTGGCCCACGACGGCCAGCCGGTCTGAACCTTCGCCGGTGGTGGTGGTGGTGGTGGCGGTGTTGACCCTGCCTTGTCGAGAGCTCCCATGACCCCTCATCCTTGTCAGCCGCGACGGTTTGCGCCACTGCGCGCGCCGGTGATGACCGTTGTGGTTCCTGTGCGGCCTCGGTCCGGTGCCCGGATCTCCGATACCCGTCGGCCCGTCGGCGGCGGGCCGGGCACGTGGGCCCCGGGGTCTGGAGGGTGCGGCCGGTGCCGCGTGGACGGTCGGCGACTTCAGCGAGTTCGCAAGGCCGAGACGGGGATCGGAGCCCACCCGGTGTCGACACCGGTCCAGCGGATCGGAAGACGAGAAAACCCCCGCCGCCGGTGATCTCCGGTGGCGGGGGTTACCCGTCGGTGCGCCATCAGGGACTCGAACCCCGAACCCGCTGATTAAGAGTCAGCTGCTCTGCCAATTGAGCTAATGGCGCTCGGCCTTGGCTCTGTGTTCCGCTCCTCGAGCCGAGAAGAACATTACATGACAGTTTGCCGAGATATGAAATCGCCTGGTCAGGACGGGTTTTGGGCACAATCCGTGGTATCGGCTCAGGCATTGCCCTTCGACCAGACCGACCACGGGACGTTCCAGTCACCGAGCCCGTCGTCGCCCGGCAAGGTGGGTCCGACGGCGTTCTTGACGGTCACGACGTCGCCGCGCAGGGCGTGGGAGAGGAACCATGCGGCATTGTCCGGGCTCACGTTGAGACACCCGTTGCTCACGTCGTCGACCCCCTGATCACCCAGTGACCACGGCGCGGAGTGCACATAGATACCGCTGTAGGAGATCCGGGTGGCGTCGTAGACCACTTCGCGGTAGCCGCCGGCCGAGTTCACCGGGACACCGTAGGTGGATGAGTCCATGATCACACTCGGCTCCCGCTCGGCCACGATGTAGGTGCCGTTGTTGGTGGGGGTGGAGTCCTTGCCCATCGAGGTCGGCATGGTCTTCACCACCTTGCCGTTGACTGTGATGGTGATCATGTGGGTCTTGTCGTCACCGGCCGCCACGAAGCTGCGACCGACCGTGAAGTGCGTGTTCAGCGTGTTGTCGCCGTACACACCGTCACCGAGGTCGATGCCCTTTGTGTTCACCTTCACACTCACCTTGGTGCCGGGCTTCCAGAAGTGCTCCGGTCGCCACCGCACCATCGAGTCGTTGACCCAGTAGAACGCCCCCTGCACCGGCGGATCGGTGGTGACGGTGATCGCCTGCTGCGCGTTCTTCTTGTCGGTGATCGGCTGATCGAAGTTGATCATCACCGGCTGACCGATGCCGACGGTCTCCCCATCGTCGGTCACGCTGGTCGCGCTCGCCGTCGAATCCGCAGAGGCGGTCGAGAATCCGAGCTTGCGTGCCCCGGCGCCCTGCACGCCGTCGGCCGCGGCGGTCAGCGTGTAGTGCGTGCCGAAGTCGAGCACGTCGGTGGCGGTCCACGTGGCACCGTCGGCCGACATCGTTCCGGCGACCGGACCGTCGGGCCCGGTGACGGTCACCGACGACAGACCTCCCTCATGCGCGGTCACCGTCAGCGGTGCACCGGGCATCACTCCCACTGCGTCGTCCCGCACCGGACGGTTGCCCCACCCGGTCACATCGATCGTCGGCTGCCCCAGCGAACTCAACGCCGGCACGTCACCGACCGTATCCGGATACGACGACGACGCCGTGCAACCTGGCATAACGGTCACAGCGGCGCCGACGGTGAGTAGGAGGAGCGCGTTTCGGGCACGATGGCCCCGCGCGGGGATCACGCCATGATCCTGCGGAGGACGAGGAGCGCGACGACGGCTCCCACCCCGACCAGGGCGTACTTCACCGGCGGCTTGTTGAGGGTCGCGAGCACGGTGGCCTTGGCGTCGTCGGCCAGTCGCTGCGGGTTGGCGCGTGCGGCCAGCTCGTCGAGTGTGTTGGCCAGGTCTTCGCGGGCCTTCGCGATGTCCTGCTCGATACGGTCGGTATCCCCGGCCACGTGGTCCTCCCAGAGAGATGAAAAGGTTGGCGAGACGCCCTGTCACATCCGCCCGACACACCAAGGGCCGGGCGAAGATACCCGGCTCGAGGTACGGCACAGCGAAATGCATCACAAGGCTACGCCATGACCGCAACCGTGGCCGGTCTCCGATGGGCTAGCCTGAGCGTCATGTCAGGTACTCAGCGTCTCGAGGCGGGTGATCACGCCCCGGCGTTCACCCTGCCGGACGCCCACGGCAACCCGGTCTCCTTGTCCGACTACGCCGGACAGAGGGTGATCGTCTACTTCTATCCCGCCGCATCGACCCCCGGATGCACCAAGCAGGCCTGCGACTTCCGCGACAATCTGGCCGACCTGAACGACGCCGGGATCGCGGTTGTCGGTATCTCGCCGGACAAGCCGGCCAAGCTCGAGAAGTTCATCGAGAAAGAGGGCCTCACCTTCCCGCTGCTGAGCGACCCGGAGAAGACCGTGCTCACCGAGTGGGGTGCGTTCGGCGAGAAGAAGCTGTACGGCAAGGTCGTCACCGGCGTGATCCGCTCGACGTTCCTGGTGGCCGAGGACGGCACCATCGCCGAGGCCCAGTACAACGTCCGCGCCACCGGCCACGTCGCCAAACTGCGCCGCGACCTGTCGGTTTGACCCCCCGACCGCGCACCCTTCCCATCGGATGAGCCCGCCAGTCACATGACCCCCCAACCCCTGGTCCCCCGTAAACGACCGACGCAGGAACGCAGCAAACGCAAGTTCTCGGCGATGTTGTCGTCGGCGCGGGAACTGCTGATCGACGTCGGATTCGAGTCCCTCACGTGCGAGGAGATCGCCGCCCGCGCCGAGGTGCCGATCGGCACGCTCTATCAATACTTCGCGAACAAGTACGTGATCGTGTGTGAGCTCGACCGGCAGGACACCGTGGCCGTGCGCGAGGAACTCACCGCATTCGCCACCGAGGTGCCGTCACTGGAGTGGCCGGCGCTGCTGGAGAAGTTCCTCGACCACCTCGCCGCCCTCTGGCGCGACGACCCGTCGCGACGCGCGGTGTGGCTGGCAGTACAGTCCACCCCGGCCACCCGGGCCACCGCCTCGGAGAACGAACTCGTCCTGGCGCAACAGGTCTCACGTCTGATCGCGCCGCTGACCCCGTCCCAGCGCGACCGGCGCGACATGATGTCGCAGGTCCTGGTGCACACCGCCTACTCGTTGCTGAGCTTCTCGGTGCAGGACGGGCACGACCACGACGAGACCGTCGCCGAACTCAAACGGATGCTCGCCGGCTACCTCCTCCTGGAGGAGGCCTCCGCCTGACTCGGCCGAGGCCTCCCACAGGCCCGCATCACTCCTCGAGGATCGCCACGGCCGCGGCGCTGGGGCCGTCATGCGTCAGCGAGACGTGCACACGGGTGTCCCGGAGGTGCTCGGCGATCTCGCCGGCCAACCGGACGGCCGGGCGGCCCCAGTTGTCGGTGACCACCTCGATGTCGCTGTGCCGGATCAACGGCAGCAGTGGGGTCCGCGCGAACCGGCTCACCGACCACGCCTTGATCACGGCCTCCTTGGCCGCCCACCGCGCGGCGAGATGCCGCGCGTCCTCGCCGGTGCCCGCCGCCGAGTCCCGACGCTCGCCGACCGTGAAACGGTCGGCGAACGTCGTACCCGGCTGGGTGAGCTGCTCGGCGAACTCGGGGACGGACACGATGTCGATCCCGATTCCCAGCACTGCCATGGTCAGCCCGCGTATCCCGGGGTGGCGTAGGCGTCGGCGGCCGACAGGCGTGCCGACGGGTCGAGCAGCAGCCCGGCCTCGGCGTCGTGCTCGTCGAGCGCCTCGTCGAACCGGCGGTTCGCCGGGCGACGGTAGGCGGCCTCGCCACCGCACATGGCCTCCAGCAGTCGCTGGTTGCCGTTGCGCTCACGCTCGGCGGCCGCAGCACGGTAGGTCCCGCGCTGGGCCTCGGGCAGGCTGGCGATGAACGCCTCCGGATGGACCACCGCGATCAGCCCGGACACGTGCCCGAAGCCGAGGCTGGTGAGCAGACCGGCCTTGAGCGGGAACCGCTCCCCCATCCGCAGGGTCTCACGCGGCCACACCAGGTGCGGGTACTCGCGCATCTTCTCGTCGACGCAATCCAGGCTGCGGTTCGGCGGGATGACGCCGTCGCGCAGCACCTGGCACAGCCCGATCAGCTGGAAGGCCGCGGCGCCACCCTTGGCGTGGCCGGTCAGCGACTTCTGCGAGACCACGAACAGCGGCGCACCGTCACCACGTCCGATCGCACCGGCCAGCCGTTCGTGCAGCTCGGACTCGTTGGGATCGTTGGCGCGGGTGGAGGTGTCGTGCTTGGACACCACCGCCACGTCGTCGGCCCCCACACCGAGCGCGCTCAGCGCGCAGGCCAGCGGCGAGTCGGCGGCACCGCGGGCCGCACCCAGGGCACCGAGACCCGGGGCCGGGATCGAGGTGTGCACACCGTCACCGAAACTCTGCGCCCAGGCGACCACACCGAGGACCGGCAGACCCATCTGGGCGGCCACGTCACCGCGGGCCAGCAGGATCGTGCCACCGCCCTGCGATTCCACGAAGCCCCCGCGGCGACGGTCGTTGGCCCGCGAGTAGCGTCGCTCGTCGATCCCGCGGGCGGCCATCTTGGCCGACTCGGCGGTGGCGGACATGTCACCGAATCCGACGATGCCCTCGATGCCGAGGTCGTCGAACCCACCGGCCACCGCGAACAGTGCCTTGCCGAGGCGGATCTTGTCGACACCCTCCTCGACCGACACCGCGGCCGTGGCGCATGCGGCGACCGGGTGGATCATCGCGCCGTAGCTGCCGATGTAGGACTGCACGACGTGTGCGGCCACGATGTTCGGCAGCGCCTCCTGCAGGATGTCGTTGGCCTTGGCCTCGCCGAGCAGCGTGTTGATGTACAGCTCGCGCATCGAGGTCATGCCGCCCATGCCGGTGCCCTGGGTGTTGGCGACCAGGCCCGGGTGCACCCACCGCATCAGCTCGTTCGGGGTGAAGCCCGAGGAGAGGAAGGCATCGACGGTCGCGACCAGGTTCCACAGCGCGACCCGGTCGATGGACTCGACCATGTCGGCCGACACGCCCCAGCGGGTGGGGTCGAAGCCGGTGGGGATCTGACCGCCGACGGTGCGGGTGAGCTCGAATTTGCGCGGCACGCGGATCTCGGTGCCGGCCAGGCGGGTCACCTTCCACTCACCGGTCTCCTCGTCGGCGACGACGCGGGTCTTGCCCGGCTCGGCCGAGGCGAAGGCCCGGGCCTCTGCCTCCGAGGCGACGGTGAAGGTGAGGTCCTCGTCGAGGAAGACCGAGGTCATCAGCGGCGAGGTGTTGTCGATCATCGCGCCGTCGTCGGCGTAGCGGCGGATACCGCAGCGCTCGACCACCGCATCGTGGTACCGCTCGGCGATCTCCGACTCCGCGACCGGATCACCGGACTCGGTGTCGTACCAGCCCGGCTTGGGCGCGGTGTCCCAGTGGATCATGCCGGTGTTCCACGCGAGTTCCAGAACACCTGCGGCGCTGAGCTTCTCGTCGACCTCCATCTCGAAGCGGGTACGCGCCGAGCCGTACGGCCCGAGCTCACCGGCGCCGACGATCACCACGAGGTCCTCGGGGCGGGCGTCGATCGGCGCCCACTCCGGACGCAGTCCCCGCTTGGCGCGGGCCGGTGCCGGCAACGCCGCGACGGTGATCTGCTCGTCGGCGTCGACGGCCTCGTCGGTGTCGGGGCCGGCGGCGTCGGCGGCCTGCGAGGCCAGGGCCTTCAGGTCGATCGACGGGTCGAGCCCACCGGTGAAGTCGGCGGTGACCGCGGTCTCCCGGGCGGTGGCGCGGGTGTTGGCCTCGCACAGACCCAGCAGGTTCGTGGCCATCTCCTCGGTGGTCCAGGTGCGGACCCCGGCCGCCTCGACGGCGTCGACGAGTCCGTCGTTGTGACCCATCAGGCCGGTGCCCTTGACCCAGCCGATCAGGGCATGGGCCAGCGTGGTCCGTGAACCCCAGTCCTCGGCGGCCCACCGGTTGGTCAGCGCGTCGAGGGCGGCCTTGGACTCGCCGTAGGCGCCGTCACCACCGAACAGACCGCGGTTGGGCGATCCGGGGAGCACGACGTGCAGCCGGGCCGCGAGATCGTGGTCGGCGCCGATGTCGGACAGGCCGGCGATCAGCCGCTCGACCGACCACAGCAGCACCTTCATCTCCAGCTCGGCGCGACCGCCGGCGTCGGTGAGGTCACCGGCGACGCGCGGGGCGGCGAACGGGAACAGCAGGGTGGGCTTCAGCGCGGGCTTCACCACCGCGGTGGTGCCGCCGAGGTTCTCGGTCTGCTCGCCGCCCAGCCAGGCGACGAGGTCGTCGATGTCTGTGTAGGAGGCCATGTTCGTCGGGGCCACCCACAGGGCGGCGTCGTGACGGGCATGGGTGCGGTAGAGCTCCTTGTAGAACGCCAGGCGACCGGAGTCCAGACGCGAGGTGGTGGCGACGACGGTCGCGCCACCGGCCAGCAGGCCGCCGACCACCGATGCGGCGATCGAGCCCTTGCTGGCGCCGGTCACCACGGCCACCTCGTCGCTCCAGCGACCCGTACCGGGTTCCTGCGCGGCGGTCACGATGGCACCGAAGATGCGCTCGTGCACCGGGTTCCCGGCAGCCGCTGCCTTGGCCTGCCACCATCCGGCGTGCTCGGCGACGGTGGCTCCGGTGCCGGTGAAGCCGGTGACGCGGGCATCGCCGTCGGCCTCGAGTTCGGTGGCGTCGGCCAGCCAGATACGGGCGAGATCCTCACGGGCGGTGGCCCAGCGGTCGTCCACCAGCACCACCGTGGCCTCGTCGAACACCGGGGCGACGGTACGGGCCCAGTCGGAGCCGAGCTCGTCGCTCACCAGTGCGGCGACCACCGCGTTCGGGTCCTCGACGTTCTCCGGGGTGGAGAGCTCCTCCGCCAGGCCGAGCTTGGACAGCACGGTGTAGGCGGCCGAGGCCAGGGCACCGTCGCGACCGGTGATCTGCTCGGTGAACTCACCCAGCGCGGCCGCGTCGACGGTGGCCCCGCCACCGGATTCGGCGGCCGGCTTGGCCACCGCGATCCCGCGGGCGGCACCGGCTGCGGCGACCGCACGGTCGATCAGGGCGTCGAGGGCCTCGGTGTTGGCGACCGCTCCGTCGAGCAGGTCACCGAGGTCGCCGCCGCGGACACTGGCACCCTCGCGGGTTCCCAGGGCCAGGGCGACGGTGGTGTGCAGACCCCAGCCGGGGCCGAGCTGCCACACGCCGGTGACGCGGTCGGCGATGTACCCCTGACGCTTGCCGGTCGGGCCGATCACCTTGCGGATCTGGTCGCCGACGGCGTCGGTCAGCACCGAACCGAGCGGGCGGTACCCGCGGGCGAGGCTGCTGACGGTGGAGGCCAGTGCGGCCATGTCGGCCTCGGCGGCACCGTCGATGGCGCCGAGGCCGAGCTCGCCGCCGATGTCGAGCAGCAGCTGGTTACGTCGCGAGGAGACACCGTCACACAGCGCCTCGATCGTGTCGGCGGCACCGATCTGGTCGGTCCGCATCTTGGTCCACAAGGCGATCACGGACTTGACCGCATCGGCCGGTCCGAAGGCGATGTCGTCGGGGCGCGGACCCGCGGCCGCCGCGGCAACGGGAGCCGGTGCGGCGGCCGGAGTCGGTGCGGCGGTGGCGGTCTCGGCAGCGGGAGCGTCGTCGGCGGCGGACTCGTCGGCCTCCGGCTCGGGCGCGGAGTCCTGGGCCAGGATGACGTCGCTGTCGCGTTCGACGTTGACCACCTCGGTGGTCGCCGATCCGTACTGGTCGAGCTTGAGGGTGTTGGTGGCCAGACCCGCCAGGGTCGGGGCGCCCTTCACCCCGATCTCGACGAAGCGCTGCACGCCCAGCCCGTCGCGCTCGGGGCCGGCGAACAGCAGTTCCTGGGTCTCGATCCAGCGGACCGGGCTGGCGAACTGCCAGGCCAGCAACTCGATCAGCACCACGCGCAGCAGATCACTCGGCCGTGCTTCCCACGAATCCCACTCGGCGAGAACGGCATCCAGCGGGTCGGACGGGACCAGCGCGGCGATCTCGGCGACGAAGGCGCGTTCCAGGTTGAACAGGCGCGGCACCAGGTTCGGGATGTAGCGGCCGACCAGGATCTCCGGGTCGATGTGCTCGGGCAGCAGGGCGTCGAGCTTGCCGCGGAACTCCGGCACACCGGCGCGCAGCACGGTGGAGTGGAACGGCACGTCGATACCGGGCACCACGATGAACGAACGGCGGCCACCGAATTCCAGACGGCGACGCTCGATCTCGGCCTCGAGGGCCTCCAGGCCCTTGACCGTGCCGGCGATCGCGTACTGCGAACCGAGCAGGTTGAGGTTGACCACCTCGAGGAACTCGCCCACCTCGGCGCCGACCTCGGCGACGAAGTCGGTGACCTGCGCGTCATCCAGGCCGAACTGGCTCGGACGGATGGCGGCCATACGGTAGTCGCTGCGCCCCTTGGCATCTCGCGGGACGAGGTGGTGCATCGCCTCGCCACGCTGGAAGACCACCTCGAGGACGGCCTCGAGCGGCAGCACACCGGCACAGGCGGCCAGCGCGTTGTACTCACCGACCGAGTGGCCACAGGTGATGGCACCCTCCACGAAGCCGCCGGCCTCCTTGAGCTCGGCGATCTGCGCGACACCCAGGGTGGCCATGGCGACCTGGGTGAACTGCGTCAGGAACAGCACGCCGTCGGGATGGTGGTAGGTGGTGCCACCGGCGACCAGGGTGGTCGGGTTGTCGCGGACGACGGCCAGGATCGAGAAGCCGAGCGCGGCGCGGGTGTGCTTGTCGGCACGATCCCAGATCTCGCGGGCGGCCTTGGACCGCGACCGGGCGTCGAGGCCCATGCCCTTGTGCTGGATGCCCTGTCCGGGGAAGGCATAGACGGTCCGCGGGGCGGCGAGCAGACCGGTCGCGCTCATCACCAGGTCGTCGCCCACCTTGCAGGTGACCTCGACCACCTCGCGGCCGGCGTCGAGACCGACGCGGTCGGCACGGATGGTGATCTGATCACCGGTGCGGACCATACCCAGGTAGCGGGCGGTCCAGCCGAGCAGCGGACGCGGCGACGGCAGCGCGTTCTTGGCATCGGTGGCGGTCAGCACCTGCTGCGCCGCCGCCGACAGCCACATCCCGTGGACGATCGGGTCACCGAGACCGGCCAGCTTGGCGGCCGAGGCGTCGGTGTGGATCGGGTTGCGGTCACCGGAGACCGCGGCGAAACCGTGCATCCGCGCGGGGGCGGTGATGGTGGCGATGCGCAGCGGCTTGCGGGTGGCCGACCGCTCGTCGCCGAGGGCGCCACCGGCACGCGCCGGATCGAGGAGTTCGGCCTCGCCCAGGCGTCCGCGGATGGCGAACCGCTCGGCCATCACCGCCACCGGGGTGTCGCCGTCGCGGATGTCGACCGACACCTCCACGACTCGACCGACCTCGGTGTCGGCGACCGCACCGAGGGTGGCGGTGACGACGAGTTCGGTTGCGGTGGAAGGGATCTGGCCGGTCACCTCGACGGCATGGTCGAGGTGGACGAGGTCGAGCAGCCCCTCGACGACCGACAGTCCGGCGTCGGTGGTGGCGGCACCGATGACGCTGAAGACACTCGGCCAGCAGGAGCGGACCAGGGTGTCGGGGACGGCGAAGCCGTAGGGCTGCGCCGGGGTGGTCGGGTGCAGGTGCGCCGGCAGGGTGTAGCCGGTCACCGCGGCGTGGTCGGCGACCGAGTCGGGCTGCCAGGCGACGGTGGTGGTGGACACTCCCCCGGTGACCGGGGCGAGCGAACCACCGGCGGCCACGGTGAGGATCTCGCGCATCGCGGTCGAGGCATCGTCGGCGAGCACCCGTGGGGCACCGCCGTCCCGCAAGGAGGTGTCGACCAGCAGCGGGATACGCACGGACGCACCGGAGATCGGCACGACCAGGTCGAAGCGATCCTCGGTGACGTGCTCGAGTACCGCACCGGACGGCTCGTGCTCGGCACGCTCGCCGGAGATCACGGTCCAGCGATCGCGGTCGCCGAGTCGGGCGATCGGGCTCGGCACCATGCGGCCGGCCCAGTTGACGTCGTCGGCCTCGAGGACGGTGGTCAGGGCGCCGTCGGCCTCGACCAGTCCGGCCTGTTTGCGGGACTCCACCGGCACCGGGGTCTCCCCCGCGGCCGACAGGTCGGCCACCACGCGGGCCTCGAAGCGGTCGAGCAGGTCGCCGACGGGCTCGTCGACCCGGGTGATGCCGGCGACGGCCACCGGGCCGGGGATGATGCACACGGCGTCCGCCGAGTAGCGCGGGTCGTGCGCCTGCCACAGCGAGTCGCTGCGCCACCAGCGGCGGACGTCCTTGTCGATCACCGGGACGAAGTTGACCGGCTTGCCCGGGGTGCGGCACAGGTCGAGGAAGAACGCGACGTCGGCCGGGTGCAGCAGGTCCGCCTCCACCGCCGGGTAGACACCGACGAGGGCATCGATCGCGGCGTGCGGATCGGCGACGGCGGTGGCGTCGGCGAACATGGTGGGGATCTCACCCGAGTCCTGCGGGTTCATCCGGGCCTCGGTGCGGCGCAGCATGTCGACGAAACGCTGCTGCCAGGTGATGTCGGCCCATGGCAGCTGGTCGTCGTTGGCGTCGCCCACGGCGAGGGTGGCGTAGCGGTCGAGCCACGCGCGGTAGGTCATGTCGGCGATGTCGCCGAAGTAGGGCTTGGCGGTCGGTGCCATCGCGGCGATGATCTCGTCCCGGCGTTCGGCGACGGCGTCGGCATCACCGGCGACGTCGTCGAGCAGGCGTCCGCACCGCGAGGCGGCGTTGTCGACCTCGTGGATGTCGGCGCCGAGCTGGCTGCGGCCCGAGGCCATTCCGGCGGTGGCGCGACCGGCACCGATCCACTCGTCACAACCGGCGGTGTCGACAAGCAGCTGCTTGACCTCGGGGGCGGTGGTGGCCTCCTTGGTGGCCATCGCGGCGGTGCCGACCAGGATGCCGTCGAGCGGCATGGCCGGGAATCCGTGCGCGGTGGCCCAGGCGCCGGTGAGGTAGCTGCCGGCACGCTCGGGGGTGCCGATGCCGCCGCCGACGCAGAGGACGACGTTCGGGCGGGCGCGCAGCTCACCGTAGGTCGACAACAGCAGGTCGTCGAGGTCTTCCCAGGAGTGGTGACCACCGGCGCGACCGCCCTCGATCTGCACGATCACCGGGTGGTGCGGGACCTCCGCGGCGATCCGGATGACCGAGCGGATCTGCTCGACGGTGCCGGGCTTGAAGGCGACGTAGCGCAGGCCGGCCTCGACGAGCTCATCGACCAGCGCGACGGCCTCGTCGAGTTCGGGGATTCCGGCGGTGACGATCACGCCGTCCAGCGGCGCGCCCTGGGCACGGTGCTTCTGCACGAGGCGCTTACCGCCGAGCTGCAGCTTCCACAGGTAGGGGTCGAGGAACAGCGAGTTGAACTGGGCCTGCCGGCCGGGCTCGAGCAGGTCGGTGAGCTTGGCGACGTTGTCGGCGAGGATCGCCTCGGTGACCTGGCCACCGCCGGCGAGCTCGGCCCAGTGACCGGCGTTGGCCGCGGCGGCGACGATCGCCGGATCGACGGTGGTCGGGGTCATGCCGGCCAGGAGCATCGGTGAGCGCCCGGTCAGTCGGGTGAAGGCGGTCTCGACCACCTGGCGGCCGTCGGGCAGCTCGACGAGGCTGGGGGCGAACTCGCTCCAGCGGCGGGCCACCTCCGGGATCCCGCCGGGGCTGAACAGGTTTCGCTGTCCGCCACGCGTCGCGGCGGCGACCAGGCCGACGCCCTGACCGCGCACCAGCGGCGAGGCCAGACGGGTGGCGAGGTCACCGGGGCCGAGGTCGAGGATCCAGGTGGCGCCGGCGGCGACGGCCGAATCGACGGTACCGACCCAGTCGACGGTCTCCACCAGGATCTCGCGGGCGAAGCGGGCGGCGAGCTCGACGTCGATGCCGCAGATCCGGGCCCACTCGGAGACCAGGTCCACCGCGGGAGCCATCGCCGGGTGGTGGAAGGCGACGCTGACGGTCAGGTGGTCGAAGGTCGGGGCGAACGGCGCACCGCCGGTCACCTTGCGCTTACGCTCGTCGGCCTCGTCTGCGGCGACCTTCTCGCAGTGGGCGGCGAAGCCCTTGAGGTGGCGTGGCGCGCCGGAGAGCACCACCGAGGTGCGGCTGTTGCGGATCGCCGCCACCGGGGCGGTCTCGAGCTCGGCGCCGGTGAGGCCGGCGCGGTAGTCCGCGAGGAGGGCATCGATACGCTCTGGGCGGATGCCGGTGACCGCCAGCATCGGGGTGCCGTCGCCCGCGGTGGCCAGACCGCGCCGACGGGCGACGATGGTTCCGGCGGCGCCGATCAGGTGCGCGATCGCCAGGAGACCGCCCTGGCCCGATTCGGCGATCTCGCCGTTGGCGCCGACGGCACCGGTCGCGAGGGTGCCCTGGGAATGGCCGATCACGGCGGCCGGGGTGATCTGCGCGGTGTCGAGACCCTGCTTCTTGAGGGACTCGATCGCAGCGAGCTGGGTCAGCAGGACGCCGGGGCCGGACAGGGTGAAGTCGGCGAGCTCGGCGTCGGCCGGAACGGCCTCTTCGGCATCGAGCGCGTGAACCCAGCTCAGCGGGTGGAAGCCGTCGGGGCGGGCCATGGTGACCTGTTCGGCGACCGGCTCCACGAGACGCTCGGCAGCATCGACGATCGCACTGATGCGATGTTCGAGGTCGGCGTCGATCACCAGTTCCGCGAGGGTCGGCAGCCATGCCGCACCCTGACCGCCGAAGCTGATGGCGTACGGTTCGCCGCCGGTGAGGCGGTCGATCAGTGTCTGCGTGGCGCGCCCACTGTGGGCTGCGCCGGCTCCGGTGCGGTGGTGATCGACGGTCACATGGCCTCCTGATGGCTTCGTGATGTGTGGCAACCCGAGCCGACCCCGGACGCGTGGCATCGCGACCTCATCCGGGTGATCGCCGGCCTGGCCCTCTGGTTGCACTGTTTGCGAACACGCCTGTCGGACAAGCACTTCAGGGATCGCACCTCGACTTCGAGGCACCATCGACGTGTTCGTGAGGACCATCATGGCACATAAAAGTGAGGGATTCCTCATGTTCAGACCTGACCGCGCGGTATACCCGTGAGTATCCCCGCGGGTAACAAATGCCTTTTCCGAAGCCGTTTTCCACCTGTCGAGAATCACGGCAGTTCACGGCGCATTTTCCGCCACCGAGCGATCGCTCCGCAGGTCAGAGATGGTTCGTTATCCAATCGTTATGTGACGTACAGCACTTAACAGTCGCGTTCCTGGCGAGCCGCCGCACACACCGTGGCCTACTCCCACGTAAGGTCATCGGACATGACCGACTGTGTCTTCTGCGACATCGTGTCGGGGGCATCGCCGGCCCGGATCGTCTACTCCGACGATCACGTCGTCGGCTTCCTCGACATTCGGCCCATCGTGCGGGGACACACCCTGATCGTGCCCCGGACCCATTCCTCCGGACTCGCCGATCTCGATCCCGACAACGGCGCCCGCATACTCTGGGCCGGCCAGCGAGTGGCCGCAGCGATGCGATCGTCGGAATTGTCCGCCGACGGGATCAACCTGGCCATCAACGACGGTCGTGCCGCATTCCAGACCGTGTTCCACACACATCTGCACGTCGTGCCCCGCACCGACGGCGACCGGGCACGATTCGTCCGCGGCCTGGTGGTTCGCCGTGATCCCGACCCGGACACCACCGCACGCATCCTGCGCGATGCCCTGACCGCAGAGGACCATTCATGACCGCGGGCGTGCCGACCATCCCCGACGAGGTGGTGGCCACCGTCGCCGACGCCGACTGGATCACGGTCTTCAGCGGCGCAGGGATGTCCGCCGAGAGCGGGGTGCCCACCTTCCGCGACGCCCAGACCGGGCTGTGGGAGAACTTCGATCCGTCGACGATCGCCTCCCCCGAGGCCTGGGACGCCGACCCGGCGCTGGTGTGGGGCTGGTATCACTGGCGTGCACACCTGGTCCGGGCCGCCCAACCCAACGCCGGGCACCTCGCGCTGGCCGACCTGTCCACAGTGGGCGCCGGCGACGACGAGCGCGCGCTGATGGTGGTGACGCAGAACGTCGACGACCTGCACGAGCGTGCCGGAACGCCGGTGCTCAGCCATCTCCACGGCAGCCTGTTCGCGCCCCGCTGCTCGGTGTGCGATGCACCCTACGACGGGCCCGACGCCGATTCGGCCGTCGAACCCGAGGGTTCGAAGCAGAATCCGCGCCTCACCCCGCCCACGTGTGCGGTCTGCGGTGGCACCGTCCGGCCCGGGATCGTCTGGTTCGGCGAGCACCTACCCGCCGACGCGTGGGAGCGGGCCGAGAACGCCTTTCGCGGAGCCGACGTCGTCCTCGTGGTCGGCACCAGCGGCGTGGTCTACCCGGCCGCGTCGCTGCCCGAACGTGCCGCGGCATCCGGTGTGCCGGTGATCGAGATCAATCCCGAGCCGTCGGCCCTGACCGAGGTGGCAACCCACAGCATCCGAGCCGGCGCAGCCACCGCCCTACCGGCGCTCGTGGACGCGATCCGTCGTCGGGGATGAGCAGCCAGTTCCACCGTCAGTCTGCCTTGTGGTCACCACCAGCACCCGGCCGACAGAGGTTTCGACACGACTCCTCGCTCCGCTCCTCGTCGGCTCAACCACCCACTACCACAACCACTTCCGATCGTTGAGCCGGGACCGATCAACCGCCACACAACGCGCGCAACCACTTCCGATGATTGAACCCGAACCGATCAACCGCCACACAACGCGCACAACCACTTCCGATGGTTGAACCCGAACCGATCAACCGCCACACAACGCGCGCAACCACTTCCGATCGTTGAGCCGGGACCGATCAACCGCCACACAACGCGCACAACCACTTCCGATGGTTGAGCCGGGACCGAGCCCGAAGGGCGAGGACCCGAGTCGAAACCCCGCAACACACCAACGTCCCCACTCACCCCTCGAGGTGGCCACCACCAGCACCCGGCCGACAGAGGTTTCGACACGACTCCTCGCTCCGCTCCTCGTCGGCTCAACCACCCACTACCACAACCACTTCCGATGGTTAAACCCGAACCGATCAACCGCCACACAACGCGCACAACCACTTCCGATGGTTGATCCCGAACCGATCAACCGCCACACAACGCGCGCAATCACTCTCGATGGTTGAGCCGAGACCGAGCCCGAAGGGCGAGGACCCGAGTCGAAACCCCGCAACACACCAACGCCCCCACCCACCCCTCGAAGTGGCCACCACCAGCACCCGGCCGACAGAGGTTTCGACACGCCTCCTCGCTACGCTCCTCGTCGGCTCAACCACCCACTACCACAACCACTCTCGATGGTTGAGCCGGGACCGAGCCCGAAGGGCGAGGACCCAAGTCGAAACCCCTACTCCCCCGGACCCAGATCGACAGGCGCCCAGGCGATCTGCTCGGCGGCTTCGGACACGACCACCGATCCCGGCTCGACACCGCGAGCCTGCAGGGCGATCCACAGACCGGCGAGCGCCGACTCCGGGTCGAGCTCGAACTCCGACTCCCGGATCCGCCAGAATTCCCAACCGCAGCGGCGCAGTTCGCGTTCGCGTTCCATGTCCGAACGTGCCTGTGCTCCGGTCGAGGTGAACTCGTCGCCGTCGCATTCGACCGCCATGCGGCCGTCGGCGCCGGTCACCACGAGGTCGATGGTCCGATTGTTGACCACCACCTTGGGGGTGACGTGATAGCCGCGCGCGGCCAGACAGTCGAACACCTGCTGCTCGAACAGGCTCGAGAACGGTTCCACGCGAACGTCGGTCGGCACGTCGACCGGAATCGGCGGCAGAGCCGGACCGGCGTTGGCCACCATGTAGCCCAGCAGCGACCGACGCAGGTCACCGGAACCGAGGTCGTCGAGGGCGATCGAGTGGAACAGCCACATCTGGTCCATCGCCCGCGAGGCGGCGACGTTGAACCGGCGCTGGGATTCGGCTCGCGTCAGCGCAGCGATGGCTCCGGGATCGGAAACGACCATCGACAGGAACATCACGCGACGTTCGTCGCCCTGGAAGTCCGGCGGGCTGCCCACCCGGATCCGCCGTGCACGGCGTGTGGCCTCGTCGATCCGGTCGGCCACGATCCGCTCGATCACATCGACCTGCTTGTTTCCCTGCAGCACGACGATGCCGAAATCCCTTCCGTCGTAAGCGGGGTCGGTAAGACAATCACACAACGCGCTCACGATGGCCTCGGCTTCGACCTCGTTGGCGATCGATGCACCCGACCCGGTCGCGGTACCGTCCACCGACACCGTCCGGAGCGGGTCGAGCCGATCGGCACCGTACTGACGCACCGGGATCAGCGGGGCGTCGCCGTAGAACTGGGCGGAGGAGAAGCCGATGATCTCGGGCATCGATCGGAAATGCTCTCGGAGGCGGATGAGATGCCCGAATCGGCTGCGCAACAGAGAGAACAGGCTCGACCGCGGTGTCAGACCATCACGCAGGTAGTGCGGGAGATCCGGAAGATGCGAGTCGAGGGTGGCGAATGCCTCGTCGAGCGTGGTGGCGGTCAATCCGTTGGGCGCGCACTGCTTGTCGTCGCCGACGACGATCACCCGTGGCGCGAGCCACAGCAGGAGGACACCGGTGACATCGGCCTGGCTCGCCTCGTCGACGATCACCACGTCGAAGCTGTTCTGATGGGCCGGAACGGTGTCCACGACCTGCGACAACGGCATCACCCACGCCGCGACGGCATCCTGGGCCTCGGCCATCGCCTCACGGGCCGCAGCCCGGAATCGTGGCGCATGCTTACCCGAGCCCTTACCGAGGCTGATCATGTGGTCGCGGTAGGCCTGCAGCGCCTGCACCTGGCCGACGGTCACGCGCGACAGGCAGGCCCGCCAGGCCCGCGCCGCAGCGAGCTGGGTGGTGAGCTGCGCGATGTCGGCCTCGGCTTCGTCGAGTGCCGCCTGAAGCACCACCTCGCCACGCGGATCGCTGCGTTCGGCCGCCCAGACCCGTGCGCGGCGCCACGCCCACGCACCACTCACCGATCGCAGTCGGGTGTCCCATGCGGGGTCGTCGGCGGTGTCGGCGAGCAGGATCATGAGTGCGGGGGCCTTGGCGTGCAACCGAAGTCGCAGCAGATCGAGTGCGGTCTGATCCTGCCATTGGGCATGTGCGGTGACCGCCGCCCGACGCGCGGCGCGGATCGCGACGGCGTCGCCCGCCGACAGCGCGGTGAGCAGGGCGTCGCCCTCGGGTGAGGGACCCTTCTCGAACTCGACGGCCAGGGCGTGGGTGTGGTCGGCGAGCTCGGCCTCGGCGAGCAGCCCGTCGTTGGCCGCTGCGACGGCACCGGCCTCGTGGGCGACGGCGGCCACCTCGTCGACGCTGCGGGGCCGTGGTCCGGCCGGGCTGATCGCCTCCAGTTCACGGACCAGCGCGTCGCGTTCGGTGAGGAGGGTGGAGATCCAGCCGAGTTGGCCGTCGAGCTGCACCAGCCGGTTCAGCTGCGAGGAGCGGGAACCCGAGGTGTCGATCGGCACGTGCAGGTCGGCGAGAACGCGGTGAACCTGATGGATCGCGTCGACCACCGCGAGGTGATCGGCCACCAGTTGCAGGCCCGCGGCATCCGTGGGCGTCCGCCCGTCCACGGTGGCGGTGACTGCGGAATCCTCCACCGCGCGTTGCTCTTCGGAACGGCGCAGCCGTCCCCGCCACTTGCCGCCGGATCGAAGGTAGTGGGCCGCTGCCGCAAAGATCGCGCCGTCACCCGGTCCGGCACCGTCGACGCCGACCGCGTGGGCGCCGAGCTCCCGATCCCGGCCGGCCGCGTCGGCGATCACCGGCGAGAGCGTGGCCACCCGCGACCACAGGTGTGCCGCCTGCCCGGCGAGCAACCGATCGGCCATGTCCACCATGGTCGGCGGGTACATCCGGACCTCCCCGGCGGCGATCGCGAGATGATCACAGATCTCCTTCAGCCGCACCAACCGATCGCTGTCGACACCGGCGAGGATCGACAGCAGCGATCCCCCCGGACGCACCGGCCCGGCCGGGCGGCGCGCGATGCGCGCACAGATCCGATCGGTGGTGGCCGCGTCCGGTAGCAGCGCCTCGAGGTCGACGAATCGCTGCGCCAGCCGATCGGGCTGTCCCTCGGTGCGGCGCAACAGATCCAGTAGCCGGACGAACTCCGCGGTGTCCAGCGGTGGCACGGCGCCGTCGATCGGTCCGGGTAGCCAGTCGTACTCGTCGGCGTCGGCGGTGGTCTGGCGGACGATCTCGGCGGCGGTGCCCCGGTAGTCACCGGCCACCCAGTCGTGGACCTCGGTCTCGGCGCGACGCAGATCCCACAGGCCACGGAGGGCGCGCTCGCGCCGCTCGATCGCCTGTTCCCGACGGTCGGCGAGGTCGGCGATCTCGGCGGTGGCCACGCTCTCGGTGTAGGTCGCCTTGCGCTCGGCGATCGCCTCCACGCCGGAGACCAGCGCGGAGAACCGGTCGCGGGACACGTCGGCGGTGGAGACGGTCAGCTCCTGGAGCTCGGGCGGGAGCATGTCACGCACGACGTCGAGGGCGTGCGCCTTCTCGCTGGTGACCAGGACACGCTGACCCTTCGCGAGTAGCGCGGCGACGATATTGGCGATGGTCTGGGTCTTACCGGTTCCCGGCGGCCCCTCCACCACCACACCGCTGTCGACGCCGAGGCGTGCGAAGACGTCGCGCTGTTCGACGTTGGCGGGCAGCGGATACAGGGCGTCGGCGACGAGTTCGTCGGCGGGCATCGCGCCCGCGTCGGCCAGTGCGGCGATGCGTTCGTCTGATTCGACCGGGGCGATCAGCTGGGCGAGTCCGATCGGCACGTCGTCGGAGTCGCGGAGCGCCGCCAGCATGCCGTCGTAGAAGTCGAGCACGGCCGAGGCACCGCGTTCACGGACGACGAGCGCGGTCGATGTGGTGGTGGTCAGGTGCACCAGGCCGGTGTCGACCTTGACGCGCCTGGTCCACTCGTCGACGAGTTCGGCCGCCTTGGCGTGCGCCGCGTTGGGCAGTGCGTCGACCTTGGCGCGCAGCCGGACCACCGGTTCGAGGTCGATGCCGGCTGTCGAGGCAAGGAGATGGGAATCCTGCAGCACCGGGACCGACCCGGTGCCCAGCGTGATCCGGATGGTGCCGGTCTCGTCGTCGCGGTCGGCGACGACCTCCTGGGTGAGCAGATGATCGCGGACCACGGGGCCGGAATCGGAACCGGGCGCGGCCACCGTGACCAGCCCGGCGGCGAGGACGAGTTGCCGGGATTCGGGACGAGCGTGCAGTTCGTCGATCAGCGTCGACAACTGCGCGTGCCCGTCTGCATCGGCGTCCACCGTGAGAAGCAGCTGCCCGCCGACCGCCCCGGTTCGGATGGGGATCTGGGTACCCGAACCCACCGGGACGTGCGCGGGATGCCGGTCGAGATCGCGGACCGTGACCGACCGTAATCGGACGAGATCGCGGAGGTACCCGAGCAGACGGAAGACCTGATCGCGACGAACGTCGCGACTCTCCCCCTCGTCCATGGGGCCGCCCTCCTGTGTCCGACCAGCGGTGATCGGCTCGACCTACGGTCGAGCTCGATGTATCACGCTACCAAGACGCCATGTCGAGGGCCGAATGCTGCCGGTCAGCAGGTCAGCGGGTACCGCTGCGGAGGGCGCGGAAACCGCCGTCCACGTAATGCACGTTGGTGTAACCCAGATCGGCGATCTGTTCCGCGATCCGCGGCGCCTCCGACGACACGGACACCACGTTGATCTCGGTGTCGGGGTCGTCGATCACCGGGAACGTACCCGATGGGGTCGGCGTGAATCGTGCGGAGATGTCGGCGGGGTCGACGACGACCGCTCCGGGCAGGCTGCCCTGGTGGCGGACCACCTGCGGTCGGGCGTCGACGACGACGGCACTGGTGTGGGCGAGGGCTTCGGTTGCCGAGATGGGATCCACCACTGACACTGGTGACGCTCCTGAAGTTGCTGGTCGATCGTTCGCAGGTGGGACCGACTGTCGGCGGGTCCCGATGGGTATGTCGTTCACACCCACCGCAGAGGTTACGGAAAAATGTCGAAACGCCCAACAGTGATTCTCAGAGTGAGACAAACCGCTGCCACCTGGGACAACACCCGGTATCGGCCGACATGCCCCGCAGCGAGAAACGCCGCCGGCCGACGTGCACGGGGCACGTCGGCCGACAGAGGAGAGCGTAGGCCGACCCTCGAGCAGGTCGGTCCGCGGGTACGGGTGTCAGCCGCGTCCGCGCCCGGCGACCCTGCGGGTCCCCCGCTTGCCCCAGTCGCCGCCACTGCGCTGATGGCCACCCTCGCGACCACCGGCGCGCTTTGCACCACCGCGTGCACGAGGCGGTCCCATGTCGCGACGGAGGTCGATCGGGGTCTTGCCGATCTTGGTGTTGCGCAGCAGGTCGAGGGTGTCGCGGTCGAGGTTCTCCGGCAGTTCCACGAGCGAGAAGTCGTCGCGGATGCTGATGTTGCCGAAATCACCGCGGGTCAGGCCGCCCTCATTGGCGATCGCGCCGACGATGGCACCCGGTGACACCTTGTGCTTGCGGCCGACCGCGATCCGGTAGGTGGCGAAGTTGCCGCCGGACTTGCGCGGGGCGCGATCACGGTCGCGGTCGCGGCGTTCGGGACGCTGCCCCTCGGGCGGGTCCGGGGCCATCAGGAAGCCGCCGTCACGGGTCTCGAGGGCCAGGGCCGCGGCGATGTCGGCCATCGCCACGTCCTTGTCCTGGGCGTAGTCCTCGACCAGCTTCCGGAAGGTGTCGAGGTACTCCGAGGCGAGGTTCTCGGTGATCGAGTCGGCGAAGCGCGCGACACGCTGGGCGTTGACGTCCTCGGCCGAGGGCAGACCGATCTCGGCCAGCGGCTGACGGGTGGCCCGCTCGATCGCGCGCAGCAGGTGACGCTCGCGCGGGGACACGAACAGCAGCGCGTTGCCCGACCGTCCGGCACGGCCGGTGCGGCCGATCCGGTGGACATAGGACTCGGTGTCGTGCGGGATGTCGTAGTTGACGACGTGCGAGATCCGGTCGACGTCGAGGCCGCGGGCGGCGACGTCGGTGGCGACCAGGATGTCGATGGTGCCGTCCTTGAGCTGGTTGATCGTCCGCTCACGCTGGGCCTGGGCCATGTCACCGTTGATCGCGACCGCGGAGAATCCTCGGGCACGCAACCGCTCGGCGAGTTCCTCGGTGGCCTGCTTGGTGCGCACGAACACGATCATCGCGTCGAACGTCTCGACCTCGAGGAACCGGGTCAGCGCGTCGAGTTTACGCTGGTGGGACACCTGCAGGTAGCGCTGGGAGATGTTCTGCGCGGTCGCGGTCTTGGCCTTGACCGTGATCTCCTCGGCGTCGTGCAGATAGCGCTGCGCGAGCCGGCGAATCGCCGACGGCATGGTGGCCGAGAACAGTGCGACCTGCTTGCTCTCAGGGGTGTCGGAGAGGATGCGCTCGACGTCCTCGGCGAAACCCATGGTGAGCATCTCGTCGGCCTCGTCGAGGACGAGGTACTCGAGCTGGGAGATGTCGAGGGTGCCCTTGTCGAGGTGGTCGATCACGCGACCGGGGGTCCCGACGATGACCTGGGCGCCGCGTCGCAACCCGGCGAGCTGGACACCGTAGCTCTGCCCACCGTAGATCGGCAGGATCCGCACATCGGGCATGTGTGCGGAGTACTTCTCGAAGGCCTCCGACACCTGCAGGGCGAGCTCACGGGTCGGCGCGAGCACCAGCGCCTGCGGACGCCGCACCGAGGGATCGATCCGGGACAGGATCGGGATCGCGAAGGCAGCGGTCTTGCCGGTGCCGGTCTGGGCGAGACCGACGACGTCACGGCCGGCCATCAGGGGCGGGATCGTGGCCGCCTGGATCGGTGACGGCTTCTCGTATCCGACCTCGGCGATCGCGCTGCGCACCTTGGGTGCGATGTCGAGATCGTCGAAGGTGATCGCCGACGGATCACCCGCGTCTGTGGGTCCGGTCATGCGTTGTGTCTCCCATTCATCGAGGACAACTGTAATGCGCGGACCGCGTGAAAGCCGCATCCGAGCCCCGACCGGTCACGCGAGCACCGCGATGTGACACAACGCGCACCCCCGTTCGCCGCTCCTGGCATCACCCTGCCTCCATGGTGTGATCAAAACCACTCGATTACTGCTACTCTCGGTCGCAGCAAAAACCCGGGACGTCGCAGCACGGCGACGTCCGCCCGATTTGCCCGCTTTTCGGATCAGGAGCGACATTGCAGCACTACACCACCCCGTCCGACCTGAACATCGACGACAAGGCCACGACGGTCGACGCGATCCTGCGGTACCGGGCCGAGCGACCGACGATGCCGCTGTTCAAGAAACGCTCCAACGGCGTGTGGATCACCGTCACCGCCAAGCATTTCGCCGATGAGGTCGACGCCGTGGCCAAGGGCCTGATCGCCGCCGGCGTCCAGGCCGGTGACCGGGTCGGCCTGCTCTCCTCCACCCGCTACGAGTGGACCGTGCTGGACTACGCGATCTGGCGCGCCGGCGCGGTCACCGTCGCGATCTACGAGACCTCCGCCCCCGATCAGGTCGGCTACATCGTCGAGAACTCCGGAACCACGCTGCTGTTCGTGGAGAACGACACCCACCACGCCCGGCATCGCGAGGTACTCGACGCCGCACCGGCGCTGCGCGAGACCCTCGTGATCGAGGGCGGCCCCGGCGACGGCGCGATCAACGACCTGACCAAGCGTGGTGCCGACGTCGGCGACGACCGGCTCGACGACCGCCACGCCAACCAGCTGTCCACCGACGCCGCCACCCTGATCTACACCTCGGGCACCACCGGACGCCCGAAGGGCGTGGTCCTCACGCACGCGAACTTCCTCGCCGAGTGCGCCGCCACCCGCGACGCGGTGGGCGCCGGCCTGGAGGAGGGCAAGTCGACACTGCTGTTCCTGCCCCTGGCGCATGTCTTCGCACGCGTGGTGGCGGTCGGCTGCGTCGAGAACGGCGTCATCTTCGGACACACCAACGACATCCCGAACCTGATCAACGATCTCGCCGTGTTCCAGCCGAACTACGTGCTGTCGGTGCCACGCGTCTTCGAGAAGGTGTTCAACTCGGCCAAGCAGAAGGCCTACGACGGCGGCAAGGGTTCGATCTTCGACAAGGCCACCGAGACCGCGATCGCCTACAGTACCGCCCTGGAGAACGGTGGCCCGGGACTGGGACTCAAGCTCAAGCACACCCTGTTCGACGCGCTGGTCTACAAGAAGCTGCGTGCGGCGCTCGGCGGCAACTGCGAAGGCGCGATCTCCGGCGGCGCCCCGCTCGGCGCCCGTCTGGGACATTTCTTCCGGGGTGTGGGCATCCCGGTGTACGAGGGGTACGGGCTGTCGGAGACCACCGCCGCGGTGACCGCGAACTACGAGGGCTGCCAGAAGGTCGGCTCGGTGGGTCGCCCGGTGCCCGGGGTGTCGGCCGCGATCGCCGAGGACGGCGAGGTGCTGCTCAAGGGGCCGGTGGTCTTCACCGGATACTGGCACAACCCGGAGGCCTCCGCCGAGGCGATCCGCGACGGCTGGTTCCACACCGGTGACATCGGTCGCCTCGACGACGGCTTCCTGTTCATCACCGGCCGCAAGAAGGAGATCATCGTCACCGCCGGCGGCAAGAACGTGTCGCCGGCGCCGCTCGAGGATGCGATCCGCGCCCATCCGATGATCAGCCAGTGCATGGTGGTCGGCGACAACAAGCCGTTCATCGGCGCCCTGATCACGATCGATCCGGAGGCCGTCCCCGGCTGGCTCGAGCGTCATGACCTGCCCGCGGACACCCCGATCGCGGACCTCGTGGACAACGCCGCCCTGCGGAGCGAGATCGGCGACGCGGTCGACGAGGCCAACGGCAAGGTCTCCAAGGCCGAGGCGATCAAGAAGTTCACCGTCCTGGCCACCGACTTCACCATCGAATCCGGTGAGCTGACGCCGACACTGAAGCTCAAGCGCAACGTCGTCGGCGATGCCTACAAGCAGGCGATCGCAGACCTGTACATCTGATCGGGCCGGTACCCGACCGGCACCACACGACCACGTCGAGAGCACCCGTCGCATGCACCGGCATGTGACGGGTGTTTCTTATGTGACAATTGGGACTCGGCTGCGCGTCGGTGTGCCTGACCCGTGGGTGACACCCTAGGCTCTCTCTCGATGAACCGGGATCTCGCGATCGACGCCACACGCGGCCTGGCGATCTGGAGCATGATCACCGCCCACTTCGCCACCGGCGCGGCCATCGCCTCACCGACACACGCCTTCCCGTACGTGGACGGGATGAGCGCGTTCGTCCTGCTGTCCGGATTCGTCCTCGGCCTGGTGTACCACCGCTGGATCGACCGTCACGGCCTCCGCTTCGCGTACCGCCGCCTGACCCGACGGCTCGTCGTGCTCTACCTGTGCCAGGTGTTGCTCGCGGCGGTCGCCGTGGCCGCCGCGCTCGCCGGGCACCGGTGGCTGACCCTGCTGCTGCCCGTCGACGGATGGGGTGACGGGTTGCTGCGATCACTGAGCCTGACCTACCTGCCCAGCGGCGGGAACATCCTGCTGATGTACATGGTGTTCATGGCGTCGGCATTCGTGCTGTTCCCGGTGCTGATGCGGGGCGGGTGGTGGCTCGTCCTGGCGGCCTCCCTCACCCTCTACGTCACGTCCCAGGCCGCCGCGCCGGACTGGTTCTACCTCACTGCCGACATGGCCGGGCCGCGCATTCAGAACTGGGCCGGATGGCAGATCATGTTCGTCCCGGCCATGGTGATCGGCTGGAATTGGCAACGCTGGGATGTCGCCGCGCGGATCGGCCGCCTCTTGCCACTGCTGGTGGCGTCGGCCTTCGGAGTGGCGCTCTCGTTCCACCTGCTGATCGAGGACGGGCCGTGGACACCGCATCTGGTCACGCTGGCCGACAAACTCGAGTTCGGTCCGGCGCGTGCGCTCGGGGCGTGGGTGCTGGTGCCGGCGGTGTACGGCGTCTTCCGTCTGGTGCTGAGGTTCTGCCATCACGACTGGCTGCGACCGTTGGTGATGACCGGCACCCGCAGTCTCGACTCCTACGTGATCCAGGCCATCGCGTTGATCGTCGTCCCGATCCACGTGGCGCATCGGCCGTGGACCCCGCTGACGATGTCGGCGGTCGCGGTCACGGTGTTCGGATGCTGCTGGGTGTGGGCGGAGTTCCGACGGGCCTGCGAGATCGACAAGCTGCACCGGTTACCGATGATCGTCGTCGACGCCGCGCTCCCGGGAAGGCAGTATCCCGCCGCCGATTCCCGGACCACCGCTGATTCCCGGACCACCGCTGATTCCCGGACCACCGCTGATTCCCGGACCACCGCCGACTCCCGGACCACAGGCGACATCGCGACCGCGACACCGGTCCCGCCGCCGCGCGGAGTCGAGGATCCCGTTCCACCACCCCCTGACACCCGGTCCGCCGAGGACCTTTCCGTAGGAGTGCCCCGATGAGCGACGCCGACCTGCCCGAGATCCTGCGTTCGGCCGGGGACATGACCGTCAGCGTGCACGCCGGCAACGACTCGAGCGGTCCGTCGGTGCGTACGCCGATCACCATGGCGAACTCGTATCATCTGCCGCCGGAGCCGGAGGCCGCCGACTGGTCGGGTACCGCGCAGCTGTTCTACACACGCAACACCGGCGCCAATCAGGTTGCGTTGCAGGACAAGCTCGCGGTACTCGAGGGCGGCGAGGACGCCGTGGTGCTGGCATCCGGGGTGGCCGCCCTGCATGCGGTGTTCTTCACCTTCCTGGCCACCGGCGACCACGTCGTCGTCTCCGACGTCACCTACGAGGCCACCTGGAAGCTGTGGTCGGATCTGATGCCGGCGAAGTACGGGATCGAGGCCACCTTCGTCGACGTGACCGACCCCGACGCGGTGCGTGCGGCGATCCGCCCGACGACGAAGATGATGGTGACCGAGGCAATCGCCAATCCCACCACGAAGGTCGCCGACATCGCCGAACTGGCCGCGATCGCCCACGGCGCCGGCCTGCTGCTGATGGTGGATTCGACGTTCACCCCGCCCCCGCTGTACCGGCCGCTGGCCGACGGTGCCGACCTCGTGGTGCACTCGCTGACCAAGTACATCAACGGACACGGCGACGCGATGGGCGGCGCGGTGATCGGTGCCGCCGAGCTGATCGGGCAGATCAAAGGGCAGGCGATGGTCGACGTCGGCGGGGTGATCTCACCGTTCAACGCCTGGCTGATCGCGCGCGGTTCGATCACCCTGCCGCTGCGGTTGGCCCAGCACCAGGCGACCGCAGAGACATTGGCACGCATGCTCGCCGACGACGAACGCATCGCCTACGTCACCTATCCGGGCCTGCCCGACCACCCGCAGCATCAGCTCGCCCACCGCCAGTTCGGTGGCCGCGGATTCGGCGGGATGATGGCGTTCGCCGTCGATGGGGATCCCGCGACGCAGAACCGTTTCGTGTCGCATCTGAAGGTGATCACGTCGGCGGTGTCGCTGGGCCACGACGAGACGCTGATCGTGCACGTCGGCACCGACGGTCCGCGGGTGGCGGCCTACCCCGACCCGTTCCGCACCTTCGGGCATCTACGGTTCTCGGTGGGCCTGGAGGATGCCGACGACCTCGCCGCAGATCTGCGTCAGGCACTCGACGCGACGTTCGCATGACCGGTCCGACCGGCCCCGACCGACACCGGGCGACCCGGCCAGATCATCGTCGGCAACGCGAATTCACCTGACCTCGAACAGGATTCCGCGACCGATCGCCTCTCGCACCACCGGCAGCGCAGCCTGTGCAAGGGCCTCGGTGTCGACGCCGTGGAAGCCGGCGAGCAGTTCGATCAGGACACCGAGCGGCACGGTGCCACGACATCCGGCCAACAGGGCGCGCGACACCTCGTCGACACCGAGCACGGCACCGGGGCCGCCGGGCCGGCGCACCGAGGCGCCGACCTCCTGCCATCCGTCCTCGCCGGGCAGCGACTGCGATTCCAGGAACACCGGCGCGGTCGCGAGCCGTGCACCGAGCAGGCGCTCGTCGGTGGTGTCGCGGAGGTAGGTCCGGCGGTCCAGGAAGGCCCGCGCCTCGTGGCCGGTGACCTCCTCGCCGGCCCCGGTGATCTCCTCGAGGACGCGATCGGGGGTGCCGGTGCGGCGGCGGCGCAGCGTCAGAGACCCCATCCCGATTCCGACGATGCCCTCCTGCGTGAACCAGTCCAGCCAGGCGGTCCCACGTGCGGCGATCTCGTCGGGCTCCTCACCGGCGTCCGACAGCCACAACGAGATGTAGCTGATCGGATCGGCGAGTTCACGCTGGACGACCCAGGCGTCGAGGTCGGTACCGGCCAGCCAGCCGCCCACCCGGTCGCGCCAGTCCTCGCCCTCGCGGACGATCCAGTTGGCCAGCAGTTGCGCGGTACCGCCGTCGGTGAGGTGCTCGGGCAGGTGCCGGATCAGGTCGGCACAGATCGTGTCCCCGGCCATCCCGGAGTCCCGGTAGATGTAGTCCTGCCCACCCGACCCCACCACGAACGGCGGGTTCGACACGATCAGGTCGAAGCGTTCACCGGCCACCGGCTCGAACAGAGAGCCCTCGCGCAGATCCCACGACATCCCGTTGAGCCGCGCGGTGGCAGCGGCCAGCGCGAGGGCGCGGGGATTGGTGTCGGTGGCGACGATCGACTCACAGTGCGAGTTCATGTGCACCGCCTGAATCCCACACCCGGTGCCGAGATCCAGTGCGGCACCGACCTTGTCGCGGATCACCAGACGGGCCAGGGACACCGATGCGCCACCGATCCCCAGCACGTGATCATGGGCGACGGCGCCGCTGCGCATCGCGGCGTCCTGATCGGAGACGACGAGGTGGTCACGCACGTCGTCGGCATGTGGCCGGATGTCGAGGTTCGCCCGCAGGACGCCGTCGGCGGTCCGCGCCAGCACTCCCTGCTCGAGGAGCGCGGGCACCCCGACGGTCGGGAACGCGGCGGCGACCGCCGCCTCCGTCTCGTCCGAACCGAGGAGGAACAGTCGGACCAGGGTGGCCAGCGCAGACCGGTCGGCCGCCTGCGTGGCCCGCAGCGCGGGCCACCAGGTCCCGCGTCCCAGAGCCTCGTTCGCCTGGTCACCCAGTAACGCCGACACCCCGTCGGAGGTGTAGTCCGCACCACGGAGATCGACCCCCAGCGCGGTGACGACCGCCTCGTTCCGCAGCGGCATCGCGTCCATCAGCTCACCCATCGGTTGTCGACGGTGCACTGTACTGCATCGAATCCACAGCAGGACACCGGTTTCCGCTCATGGTGCCCGATTTCGGAAGGGGGCGTCAAACGCACGTGCCGACCGCCCAGCGGCTACCATCTCCGCGAGTGACCGTTCCCACAACGAGGGCATGCAAAGGGTATGCTAACCTCACTTCGTTTCAGGGCGGGCGCAACGTCCAACACAGCGGGGTCAAGGAGCAGTGCGATGAGGGTCGGGTCGTCGGATGGTCATGGGTCGCACAGGGGGCGGGTCTGGTTCGTGCGGGTCACCGCCGTAGCCACGCTGACCGCGTTCTCGGCAAGCGTGATGAGCACGAACGGCTCTGCGGCCGTGTTGAATCCGGCTCTGGCACCTACTCCGGTGCCGATCGCACAGAAGGCCAAACCCAAGCCGCAGACCCCGAAGCCGGCCGAGACCTACCAGGAGCGGATCGACCGGATCGCGCAGAGCCCGCGGGCCATGCTGCCGACCCTCGAGGAGAACAGGGACCAACCGACCGTCTGCGTCAGTGGCGAGTTCACCACCCTCCGCGTCGTCTACGACTCACTGTTCGAGTCGGTGCTGCCGTCGCTGCCCGAGCAGCTGCACCAGAACGCCTACGCCGCGCGAGCCGCCGCACACCGGGACATGGACCGGCTCAACGTCTCGACCCTCGCCATCTCCGATCATCCGATGGCACTCGGCGCCGATCGTGACGATCCCGCGTTGACCTACCGCGGCGCCATCTCGCAGTGGATGGTCGTCCAGCTGCTCAAGATCCGTGACGGCAAAGAGGCCGAGGCGATCCCGCTGGGCAACATCACCATGGCCCAGGCGGTCGAGACGGTCTGGCTCTACTTCTTCGCGACGATCTTCACCCCGGCCAAGATCGGTGTGGGTCTGACGCCCTTCCTCGGCCGCCCGTTCGAGGGTACCGACGCCCTGAACTCGGTGACCTACAACCTCATCCTGCAGTTGATGGTGCAGGGCTCCACCATGGGCGGGCAGTACCTGTACCAGTCGATCTCGAATGCGATCGTCGGCCAGTGCATCGCGCGGGTCACCGAGGAACAGCGCGCGCAGGCCGGCCGCCCCAGCGACACGGTCACCTACCCCGTGGACATCCCGGCGATCGTCCGAGAGACGGCCAACCAGCTCGCCCTCGCCGACAACGACAACTGCTCGGCCGTCGGTAACGTGCCGCTGAGCAGGATCGTCACCCGCACCGGCGACTACGCCCAGAACCTGGTGCAGACGCCGCAGGAGAAGAAGGCGATCGCCGCCGAGACCAAGAAGATCCTGGCAGGCCTGCGTGGCACCCGGGTGCCGCACAACCTGATCCCGGCCGACCCGGCCGATTTCACCCAGGCCGAGTCACTCCTGTCCACCTTCGGCGGCCTCATCCCCTACATCGGCGGCGCACCCCTCGACATCGTCCTGGGTCTCAGCCACAACATCGGCCAGGGCGACAACATGTTCGAGACCGTCCCGCTGGCGGATCTGACCGTCACCAAGTCGCTGACCGCCGCATACTTCACGTACTACCTGTCGCTGCACATGTTCACCACCATCGGCGGGCTGCTCGAGGGACAGATCCTCACCAACGGCCAGGAGGTCGGCTACCTCTCCCCCATCCGCGCCATCGGAACCCTCGCGAACATCCCGCTCACGTACGGACTCGTCAATTTCCACAACGTGGTGCGCTCGATGTGCTTCGTCGAGGACGACACCGCCGGCACCGGACGCGGCGCACAGAACAACCGCGACCGGGCGGTCCTGCCGTCGGCGAGCACCACCACACCGCCCGCGGCGCGCCCCGGTTCGACCCGTCCGAGTTCGGGCAGCCCGGCCACGCCGACCCGACGCACAAGGGCGAGTGGCGCACCGTCGACCAGCACCTCGACGCCGGCACCACTGGTTCCCGGTCTTCCGATCCGCATTCCGGGGGTGAATTGAGCGAGGTCGACGGGCCATTCCTGAGAACTTCCGGAGAATATGGCAGCGGCCGCGAATTTCGGGCAAAATCACACCTGACGAAACGGTGACGAGACCCGTTTCACGAAACTTCGCGGCGCATAAGCTATCGTCAAACACGTGGCCAAAGTTGAAGTGATCTCATTCGTCGACGACCTCGACGGCAAAGAGCTCGATCTGGACGATGCGCACACCATTTCGTGGTCGTGGGTAGGCGTCGACTACCAGCTCGACGTATCCAGTGCCAACCTCGAGAAGATCGAGAACGGCAAGGTTCCGGTGTCGAAGCTGCTCGAGGTGTCCACCCGGATCGGCGGTCGGCGTCAGTCGACGGCACCTCGGGTTCGTTCGACCGCCCCGCAGGATTCCGGTGATCGCGCACGTCGCGATACCGCGGCGATCCGACAGTGGGCGACCGAGGCGGGTTACGAGATCTCCCCACGTGGGCGTCTACCCAAGGAGATCATCGAGGCCTACGAGGCCGAGGCCTGATTCTCGACGGCATCACCTGATATTCGAACGCACCGCGGGCCGGCATTTCGCCCGCGGTGCGTTCGTGTATTCGCGGGGTAAACCATCCAGATTTGTGTTCATTTCGAACCACGCCGATACCGCGTTTATCCCTATTTCATTGACGGTGAACAGTCTCTGGTTGACATTCCCGATTTCCGTGCACGACGTCACCCGAGGAGCGAATTCGCGGTCGTGATCGAACCGTGGGTGTCCGCGAGCCGAGATGTCGGCCGACACACGTTCTTCGACGGCGTGGCCGCACACCGACCCGGCCGGCGGCGCGGCGACCGCACGGGGCCGCGGTCGTGGGCCCGCCGAACACCAGCCGATCATCCGAGCACACCGCTACCGTTGTGGTCATGGCGACATTCACCACCGTCGAGCTGTATTCGTCGGACGCGGCAGCATCGGCCCGGTTCATGGCCGAGGCCTTCCATCACGAGCACACCTTCTACGGCGACTCCTACGTCGACGTCCATGTGGGCGGCGGGTTCACCGTCGCGTTCGAGACGACCACCGCCGACGTCCCGCCGCCACCGCTGGCGATCTTCCAGGTCGACGACCTCGACCGGGCACGCGACGCCGTCACGGCTGCCGGGGCCGTCATCACCGTCGAGCCGTTCGACTTCCCGGGCGGTCGCCGCTTCCAGTTCCGCGAGCCTGGCGGAAACGAACTCGCGGTATGGGCACCTGCCGCGGAGTGATCGAGGAGGCCCAGGTGGGCCTCGCGGGTACGCGCGCCGACCATGATCCGCGTGACCACGCGAAGAGAACCCGAGCGCGAGGTCGGCGCGCCGGACGCACCTGGAATCGATCCAGATCATCACTGCATCCGACTCCCCGACCGGACGAAAGGCCTTCTCCATGACCGAGCCACTCACCCCCGCATCCGGCGCCGTCGCACCGTTCCTCGGCGCACTCATCGACGGCTCGGTGGCCGTGATCGATCTGACCACTCCCCTGAGCAGTGCGACACCCGCCCTCGTCCTGCCCGACCCGTTCGTCAACCTGATCGACTTCAGCCTCGAGGAGGTCAGTGCCTACAACGAGCCGGGACCCTACTGGCGGCACAACAACATTCACACCGGTGAGCACATCGGTACCCACCTCGACGCACCCATCCATTGGATCAGCGGACGCGACGGACACGATGTGTCACAGATCCCCGCACGCCGGCTGATCGGGCCCGCCGCGGTGATCGACCTCACCGACAAGGTCGCCGCCGATCCCGACCATCTGCTGGGGGTGGCCGACGTCGAGGAGTGGGAGGCCGAGCACGGCGCCCTTCCCGACGGGGCATGGCTACTGCTGCGCACCGGCTGGGAGGCGCGCGGCGGATCGCAGGAGGAGTTCCTCAACGCCGACGAGACCGGTTCGCACACACCGGGAGTCGCGGTCGAGTGCGCCGAGTGGCTCGCCACCCGGCGCCCCATCGCCGGACTGGGTGTGGAAACCGTGGGCGTCGATGCGGGGATGGCCGGAGGTTTCGAACCCGCCTTCCCGGTCCACTATCACTTCCTCGGCAACGACAAATACGGCATCACCTCGCTGCGCAACCTCGGCCGGCTCCCGGCGACCGGGGCCATGCTGGTGGTCGCGCCGCTGCCGATCGTGGGCGGTACCGGCAGCCCGTGCCGCGTGCTCGCGCTGGTCGAGTCGGGCGGGTGAGCTCGCGCCCGAGTTTTTCGCCGGGATGCGGTGCGGTGGGGCCGCTCCAGCCCGCCGCGGGCCCGCCCTTCCGTAACCCGACCACGAGGTTCTTCTCATGACCACTCCTGCAGTAGCCACTCCGACAACCGAATCCGGTTCTGCCGCAGCCCCGCTCACCTACGGGCCCACCGTCGCCGATGTCGTCGGCCGGGTGCTGGCCGACCTCGGCGTCGGCCATGTGTTCGGCGTGGTGGGCAGCGGCAACTTCACCATGACCAACGCCTTGCGCGCCGGTGGCGTGGGATATACCGCCGCGCGGCACGAGGGTGGCGCGGCCACCATGGCCGACGCCTACACCCGGATGTCGGGCAGGGTCGGGGTGGTGTCGCTGCATCAGGGATGCGGGCTGACCAACGCCATGACCGGGATCGGCGAGGCCGCCAAGAGCCGCACCCCGATGGTGGTCCTGACCGCCGACGCCCCGGCCGCCGACCTGCGTTCCAATTTCCGGATCGACCAGGACGCCCTGGTCACCGGCGTCGGGGCGGTCAGCGAGCGCGTCTACGGTGCATCGACCGTCGTGGCCGACGTGATCCGTGCCGTTCGGACGGCGATCACCCGGCGCAGGACCGTGGTGATCAACGTCGCGATCGACGTGGCCGCATCCCCCGCGTCGGTCCCGGGCCCGGTGACCGCCGACATCGTGCGCCCACGGGTCCGCCCGGATCAGGACTCGGTGACTCGCTTGCTGCGCCTGCTCGCGGCGGCGCAGCGCCCGGTGTTCATCGCCGGTCGCGGTGCTCGTGAGGCCGGGCCGCAGATCGGAGCGTTGGCCGAGGCGACGGGTGCGTTGGTGGCCACCTCGGCGGTGGCCAACGGCCTGTTCGCCGGCGACCCGTTCGCGCTGGGCATCTCGGGCGGATTCTCGTCGGCGACCACCGCCGAACTCGTCGCCGGCGCCGACCTGATCGTCGGCTGGGGCTGCGCGCTGAACATGTGGACGATACGTCACGGCAAGCTGATCGGTGCGGATACCGTTGTCGCGCAGGTGGATGTGGATGTCGATGCGATCGGTGCGCATCGGACCGTCGACCTCGGCGTCATCGGTGACTGTGCGCTGACCGCGGCGGACGCGGTCGCCGCCCTCCAGGCCGACCGGCACCCGGGCACCGCCGGCTACCGCACCCCCGATGTCGCCGCACGGATCGCGGCGTCGTCGCGCTGGCGGGACGTCCCTGTCGACGACATCTCCACCGCCGACCGGATCGACCCGCGCACACTCACCATCGCGCTCGACGATCTGTTACCCGCAGAGCGCATCGTGTCCATCGACTCGGGCAACTTCATGGGGTATCCGTCGACGCATCTGAGCGTTCCCGACGAGAACGGCTTCTGCTTCACCCAGGCCTTCCAGTCCATCGGTCTGGGCCTGGGCACCGCGATCGGCGCGGCCACCGCACGGCCCGACCGGATGCCGGTGCTCGGGACCGGGGACGGCGGATTCCTGATGGCCATCTCGGAGCTGGAAACGGCGGTGCGCCTGCGGCTTCCGCTGGTGGTCGTGGTCTACAACGACTCCGCCTATGGCGCCGAGGTGCACCACTTCGGCGACGCCGACATGACGACGGTGACCTTCCCCGAGGTCGACATCGCCTCCATCGCACGGGGTCATGGCGCCACCGGCGTCACCGTACGGTCGGTGACGGACCTGTCCGCGGTCGCCGACTGGGTCGCCACCGCCGCCACCGGTGGCGATGTCGGCCCACTGCTGATCGACGCGAAGATCGCCGCCGACGGCGGGTCGTGGTGGTTGGCGGAGGCGTTCGCCGGACACTGAGGCACGCATCGAACACCGAGGCACGCGTCGAACACCGAGGCACGCGTCCGGCACGCACTTTGTCGCAGTGCCGCCGACCTCGGCGGCGCAACTCCGCCAGGCCAGGCGGTACCGAACCGCTGATCGATGACCCTCTCGAATCCGTCCACGGACGTGCTGATTCCCGGAGGGCATCTGTGGTGCGCGAGGGGGGACTTGAACCCCCACGTCCTGAGACACTGGAACCTAAATCCAGCGCGTCTGCCAATTCCGCCACTCGCGCGTGCGTGCACAACCCTACCGCGCGCCGACGGCCACCACCGACCCGCCCTATACCACCATCCCGCCCGTCGGCCATCCCCGCGCCACCGCCCCGACCCCCGCTCGATGTGACCGTTACCGCAGATCACCGGCCCGGGCGGGGATCGGATCCCCCCGATTGGGTACCGTCGAGGGTATGTCCCCGCAGTCTGTACGTCGCCGGCATCGGCCCGCGCTCCTGGTGCTGGTGGCGATCGCCGCCGTCGCCTGCCTCGGCCTGGCATGGTGGCAGTGGGACACCTACGAGTCCTCGGCCGGCACCGCCCAGAACCTCGGTTATGCACTGCAGTGGCCCGCATTCGCGTTCGCCGTGATCTGGGCCTACCGGCGCTTCGTGGTTCTCGAGAGCAACCCGGACGAGGCCGCCAAGGCTGCCGACACCGGCATCACCGAGATCCCCGCCGGCCTGCTCCCGGACCGGCCGTCCACCCCGAGTGCCTCGTCGGCGAGCGACGGCTCATCCCCCGACGACGCATCGCTGCGTGAGTACAACCGCTTCCTCGCCGACCTCGAGGCAGCCGATCACGCCGAGGCAGATCACGACCACCGGGCCCGGGTCGGATCGACTCGCCCCGACTCCCCGACCAGTGAGGATTCTCAGTGACCGAGACCGCCCAGCCCACCACCGCCGTGCCCATCGAGAAGGTCAAGGGCGCTCTGCTGCGCTACCGCGTCCTCGCGTGGATCACCGGTCTGTGGCTGCTGCTGCTCGTCGTCGAGCTGATCCTGAAGTACGGCTTCGGCATCAACTCGCTGGACTTCGTGCCGATCGCGCACGGCTGGGTGTACTTCATCTACCTGATCCTGACCGTGGACCTCGCGATCAAGGTGCGCTGGCCGGTCGGCAAGATCATCCTCACCGCGATCGCCGGAACCATTCCGTTCCTGTCGTTCTACGTCGAACACATCCGGACCAGGGAGGTCAAGGAGCAGTTCGGCCTGACCGGCGGCAGCCTCTGAGCAAGTCGCACCGGTCGTCCGATCGAATCCGAGAACACCGCCCTCCGGGATGACCGAAGGGCGGTGTTCTCGTATCGTGGCCGTTCCCGAACGGGTGGATCAGCGGGCGGGCATCACTGTCCCGCGAGCACCCGCAACGCCGGAACCAGCTGGGCCAGAGCCTTTCTGCGGTGGCTCAGCGCATCCTTCTCCGACGCCGACAGCTCCGCCGACGCCCGGCCGGCCGCCTCGGCGTCGTCCGGGGCGAACAGCGGGTCGTAGCCGAAGCCGTTGTCGCCGCGGGGCGCCCGCAGCATCACGCCGCGCCACTCGCCGCGCACCACGGTCTCGTCGCCGCTCGGGTCGACCAATGCGCATGCCGACACGAAGGCCGCCCCGCGACGCTCGTCGGGCACATCCGAGAGCTGGTTGAGCAGCAGCTCGTTGTTGGCCGCATCGTCACCGTGACCACCGCTCCACCGCGCCGACAGCACGCCGGGCATGCCGTTGAGCGCGTCCACGGCGAGCCCGGAATCGTCGGCCAGGCACACCCGTCCGGTCGCGGCGGCACCGGAGCGCGCCTTGATCAGCGCATTCTCCTCGAAGGTCGCGCCGGTCTCGGGTTCCTCCGGATACTCCGGCACGGCGTCGAGACCCACCACGTCGAGTCCGACGATCCCGGCGGCGTCGAGCACCCGCCGCAGCTCGGCGAGTTTCTTGGCGTTGCGGCTGGCGACCAGGATCTGTTGTGTCGTCATCGGCGACGGACTCAGTTCGCGGTCGGCAGCACGCCGGGGTACGGGTCGGCGAGCACCGCACGCTGCGCCTCGAACAGCTTGGCGGTGCCCACCTCGGCGATGTCGAGGAGCTTGTCGAGGGTGGCGCGCGGGAAGGTGGCGCCCTCGCCGGTCCCCTGCACCTCCACCAGCGTGCCGGCATCGGTGGCGACGACGTTCATGTCGACCTCGGCGCGCGAGTCCTCCTCGTAGGGCAGGTCCAGCCGCACCCGGCCGTCGACGACGCCCACGCTGACCGCGGCGATCATGCACGACAGCGGCTGCGGATCGTTGAGCTTGCCCGCCGCCCCCAGCCACGTGACGGCGTCGGCGAGGGCCACATAGGCGCCGGTGATGGCCGCGGTGCGGGTTCCGCCGTCGGCCTGCAGCACGTCGCAGTCGAGGGCGATGGTGTTCTCCCCGAGCGCACCGAGATCGATACACGCCCGCAGCGAGCGGCCGATCAGGCGGCTGATCTCGTGGGTGCGGCCACCGATCTTGCCCTTGACCGATTCGCGCCGGGACCGTTCGTGGGTGGCGGCGGGGAGCATCGAGTACTCCGCGGTCAGCCAGCCCAGACCGGAACCACGCCGCCACGGCGGCACGCCCTCGGTGACGCTGGCGGTGCACATCACCCTGGTCTGACCGAATTCCACGAGCACCGAGCCCGCGGGATGTGAGGTGAATCCGCGGGTGAAGGAGATCGGTCGCAGTTCGTCATCGGCCCTGCCGTCAGCGCGTGTGGTCACCGTGCCAACTGTAGTCAGCCGGGTTCAGAGATCGAACACCTGACCCTGTCGCACCAGCTCCACCGGCCCGCCGAACCGTGAGCGCGCCTCGGCCAGGATCAGCTCCGCGTCGGTCCACGGCGCCACATGGGTGATCGCCAGTGCCTTGACGTTGGCCTTGGTGGCGGCCTCCCCCGCGTCGATCCCGGACAGGTGCAGGTGCTCGGGCCGGGCGGGCGGGTCGTGTGACCACGACGCCTCGCACAAGAAGACGTCGGCGTCGGCGGCGAGGTCGATCAGTTCGTCGCACAGCGCGGTGTCACCGGAGTAGGCCACCACCTTGCCCTCCGGCGAGGTGATCCGCAGGCCGTAGGTCTCGGGCGGGTGATCCACCTGGAATGCCCGGACGGTCATCCCGCCGAGTGTCACCTCCATGCCGTCGCTCCACTCGCGCACATCGAAGGTGTCGCCGATGTCGTCGATCTCGCCGGGGAACTCCGACGACGCGGCACCGATCCGGGCGGCCACCCCCGACGGCCCGTAGAGCGGCGCGGCCACCGGTGCCGGTCCGGGCGGGGCATAGCGCCGCCACACCAGCATGGCCGGCAGGTCGAGACAATGATCGGCATGCAGGTGGCTGAGCACCACCGCCACCGAGTCCGGGTCGGCCACCCGCTGGAGTTCACCGAACACACCGGGTCCGCAGTCCACCAGCACCGGCTGCTCGCCGGGAACGGTGAACAGGTAGCCGGAGCAGGCGACCCCCGGCCCGCCGACACTTCCCGAACAACCCAGGACGGTGACACGCATGAGCCCTACCTTGCCATGCGCGTGGTCACTGTCGACCACGTATGGGTCACAAGTCCTTCACTGTGTCATCGGTGCGATGTGAGGTCGACGCTCACAGATGACCGACCGTCCCGATCGTCGGCCCCAGGAACCGGTGCGAGAGCCTGGCGAACATCTCCGGGTCACCGGTCGCCTGGAAGACGCGGCGGGCGTCGCGGTTGGAGTGCGGGTGCAGCAGATCGGCCTCGGTGAGCACCCGGAACAGATCCTTGGCGGTCTCCTCCGCGCTCGACACCAACGTCACCTGGTCGCCCATCGCGAGTTGGATCACCCCCGACAGCAACGGATAGTGCGTGCAGCCGAGCACCACTGTGTCGACGTCGGCCTCCTGCAGCGGTTCGAGGTACCCCTGGGCCAGGCCCAGGATCTGCCTGCCGCTGGTGATGCCGCGCTCGACGAAGTCGACGAACCGGGGGCAGGCGACCGCGGTGATCTCGGCGTCGCGCGCAGCGGCGAACGAATCCTGGTAGGCGCGTGAGGAGACGGTGGCCTCGGTGCCGAGCACCCCGATCCGGCCGGTCTTGGTGGCGACCACCGCGCGTCGCACCGCGGGCAACACCACCTCCACCACCGGGATCGGCGCATACCGTTCGCGCGCATCGCGCAGGCAGGCCGCCGAGGCGGTGTTGCAGGCGATGACGATCGCCTTGACCTCACGCTCGGCGAGCTCGTCACCGATCGCCAGGGCATGCTTGCGGATCTCGGGGATCGTCAACGGCCCATACGGACCGTTGCCGGTGTCGCCGATGTAGATGATGTCCTCGTCCGGAAGGAGGTCGATGACGGCGCGGGCCACGGTGAGACCACCGACGCCGGAGTCGAAGATACCGATCGGGGCGTCGGGGCGGATGGATGCGGTTATGACGGAACTCCCGGGGTGGGCCCGCCGACAGCGGGTGCGGACTTGCGTTTACGGTCGCGGCCGGCCAACGACCAGGCGGCCAGCACACCCCCGATCGCGCCGAACAGGTGCGCCTGCCACGAGACGCCGACCGCCCCGGGGAACACACCCCACAAGATCGAGCCGTAGATCAGGAACAGGACGACACCACCGAGGACCTGCCAGAAGTCACGGTTGAACAGGCCGCGGACGAGCAGGAACGCCAGCCACCCGAAGATGATCCCGGAGGCGCCCACGGTGACCGTGTACGGCGGTGCGAACAGCCACACCCCCAGCCCCGACACCACCCACACGATCGCGGTGACGATCAGGAACCGGCGTGTGAGCAACAGCAGGAAGCCCAGCACCACACCGGGGATCAGGTTGGCCCACAGGTGTTCCCAATCGGCATGGAGCAGCGGCGCCCAGACGATGCCGTCGAGGCCGTCGACCTGACGCGGTTCGATGCCGTTGTCGTCGAGCCGGAAACGGGTCGCGGCGTCGATCGCCTCGATCACCACCAGCAGCGCGACGATCGACGCCATCACGATCATCGACCGCTGCCACAACGGACGGGGAGCCGGTCGGTTCGTGGGCGGCGGGGTGACGGTCATGTCCTCTTCGTTCTCGGTTCGGGTCGTTCCCGGCCCGGGGCGTTCGCGATGCTCCCCGACCCGGTCGCGTTCTCGACGGGCTGCCCCACCACTGCGTGGGTCAGGCCCAGAGCTGACCTTCGAGGGCCTGCTCGGCGTCCTCCAGGCTACCGTCGTACGCCCCGGTCGACAGATACTTCCACCCCGCGTCGGGAACCACCAGGCCGATGTCGGCGCGTCGCCCCGCCTTGAGAGCACCGCGCCCGACCCCGCGCGCGGCCTGCAGGATCGCCCCGGTGGAGACCCCGGCGAAGACACCCTCGGTGTCGATGAGCTCACGGACCCGGGCGATCGCGTCGACGCCCGTCACCGAGAAGCGGCGGGTGAGCACCGCAGGGTCGTAGAGCTCCGGGACGAACCCCTCGTCGATGTTGCGCAATCCGTACACCTCGTCGCCGTAGCGCGGTTCGGCGGCGACGATCTCGATGTCGGGATTGCGTTCGCGCAGGTACCGGCCCACCCCCATCAGGGTGCCGGTGGTGCCGAGCCCCGCGATGAAATGGGTGATCTCGGGTAGATCGGCAAACAATTCGGGGCCGGTGCCCTCGTAGTGGGCGGCGACGTTGGCCTCGTTGCCGTACTGGTAGAGCATCACCCAGTCGGGATGCTCGGCGGCCAGTTCCTTCGCCACCCGGACCGCGGTGTTGGACCCGCCGGCCGCCGGCGACGAGATCACCTCGGCGCCGTACATGCGCAGTAGCGAGCGGCGCTCCTCGGAGGTGTTCTCCGGCATCACGCAGATCAGGTGGTAGCCCTTGAGCTTGGCGGCCATCGCCAGCGAGATACCGGTGTTGCCGCTGGTCGGTTCGAGGATCGTCGACCCCGGGCTGAGCAGACCGTCGCGTTCGGCCTGTTCGATCATCCGCAGCGCCGGGCGGTCCTTGATCGACCCGGTGGGGTTGCGGTCCTCGAGCTTGGCCCACAGCCGCACGTGCGGTCCGTCGGGCGTGTCGTCCCAGCGCGGGGAGAGCCGCCGCAGGCCGATCAGGGGCGTGTTGCCGACCGAGGCGATCAGCGACTCATACCGTGCCACCGCTCAGAATCCCGCGGTGACATCCAGGGCCGTGACATCCAGGGCCGTGACATCCAGGGCACGGACATCCACGGCACCCCCGGCCACCGCCGGGAGGATGGTCACCTCGTCGCCGTCGTCGATCGCGGTCTCGAGGCCACCGGAGAACCGGACGTCCTCGTCGTTGACGTAGATGTTGACGAACCGGTGCAGCTTGCCGTCCGCCACCAGGCGGTCACGGATGCCCGGCGCGGTGGATTCGAGGTTGTCGATCAGCTCGGCCAATGTGGAACCCGTTGCGCCGATCCGCTTCTCACCACCGGTGTGGGTGCGCAGGATGGTCGGGATGGACACGGTTACCGTCATGGATTCTCAGCTCCTGATCTCGATCGGTTCTTCGGTGACCACGCCGTCGACGATCCGATAGCTGCGTACCTCGGCAACCTCGGGATCACGGGTGGACACCAGTACGTAGTGTGCGTTCGGTTCGCCGGCGTACGAGATGTCGGTGCGGCTCGGATACGCCTCGGTGGCGGTGTGCGAGTGGTAGACCACCACCGGTTCCTCATCTTGACGGTCCATCTCGCGCCACACCGTGAGCTGTTCGACGGAATCGAAGCGGTAGAACGTCGGCGAGCGCTCCGCGTTGACCATCGGGATGAACCGCTGTGGGTCGTCGGAACCCTCGGCCCCGGCGATCACCCCGCATGCCTCGTCGGGGTGATCGGCTCGCGCGTGCGCGATCATCGCGTCCACCAACTCCTGGCCGATTCTCAGCACTCTCGCTCCTGCCCTCTCACCACTGCACGCCGGTCGCCCGCCCGGCTGTTCCATGCCGCACATCTCTGCATGCCACGTATCTCTCCGTGCCAGATATCTCTCGATGCCAGATATCTCTCGATGCCAGACATCTCTCGATACAACAGATCCCTCGATGCAGCAGATCTCGTGGCGCAGACACCGTCTGCCAGCAACGCCGGACGGCCCCCCGGTATTCCGACCGCACCCGTCATCCATGCGACAGACAGTTCCGCAGATCTCGCGCTTGTCGCGATACGGTTTCGCCACACCGGGTTTCGCGGACGACGAGTCCACCGAAGCACCCGGGATCGAGCCGGACGGGGAGCGCCGGCCCCGGGGGAAACACACCACGAGGAGTCCTTGATGCACCGTGCCCAGCGAGTTGCCGCCGCGGCGATCTCGGCAGGCATCGCCACCGCCATCGTCCTGACCGGATGTTCGTCCGGCTCCGACGGCGGGTCCGGCGACCCCACCACGACCGCCACGTCGACCATCACCGATCCGGCCGCACTGGTGTCGGCCGCCGCCGACAACACCGCCGCCCTCGATGGCGCCCACCTGAACCTGACCGTCGAGGGCAAGATCCCGAATCTGACCGCCAGGTCCGTCGACGCCGATCTGGTCGCGAAGCCGAAGACCGCGGCCAAGGGCACCGCGACGGTCCTGCTCGGCACCACCGAGGCCACGGCACCGTTCGTCTACGTCGACGAGCACCTCTACGCGAACATCGACGACCACGGCTACCTCGACTACGGCAAGGGGTCGTCGATCTACGACGTGTCGGTGGTGCTCGATCCGGACAAGGGCCTCGCCCACCTGCTGCGCGCGGTCACCTCGCCGACGGCGGCCGGGACCGAGAACATCGACGGCGTCACCACCACCAAGGTCGCGGGCGCCGTCCCCGCCTCGGACCTCGCCCCGCTGACCGGGGTGAACGTCGCCGCCACCCAGAACACCCCGGTACCGGTGACGATGTGGATCACCCCCGACCACCAGCTCGCCCGTGTGGTCCTCACCCCCGCACCGAACGCCTCGATGACCATCACCCTCTCGAAGTGGAACGAGACCATCGAGGTCACCAAGCCGTCGAACATCACCACCCCCACCCCGTCCACCCCGCCGCCGTCCGGCGACGTCTCCCGCGACCCCGCCTGAGCGCGCTCGCCCGAACCGTCACCGCGGCCACCGATCCTCCCCTGGTCGCCCACCACTCACCACGCAAGGAGCCACCATGAGCTTTCGCACACGCCTGACCGCGGCTGCCGCCACCGTGGGCGCGCTGGGGACCGCACTGGTCCTCCCCGCCGCCATCGACCCGGCGCCGGCCAACGCCTACACCGACTACTACGGCGCGATCGCGCTCAACACCTCCACCGGCGCATACGGACGTTCGTGGGACTACGGGTCCTACGGACAGGCCCGCTCGGCCGCACTCAGCGCATGCGGTTACGGCTGTCGGGTGGTCACCGACTTCGTCAACGGCTGCGGCGCCGTCGCGTCGTCGACGGACTACTGGGGTTACGGGCGCGCCCCGAGCCTGTACCGCGCGCAGTCCACTGCGCTGTCGGCGGCGGGGGGCGGCTACATCTACACCTGGGTATGCACCAGCGGTCACTCCTGACCGAGATCACTCGACCCGATCGCCGGTCGCGCGGTGGCGTCGTCGGAGCCGGCGCCTCAGCCCACCACCGACGGCGCCACCTCGGTGTATGCGGGGATGTCGCCCACCGGGTGGGCGTGCACGACGGCCGAGACGATCGCCTCGCGGGCGACCTCGGCAGCCACCCGGCAGATCTCGGCGAGCACCACCGCCTCGGGGTTCATCCCGGGTGGGATCTGCGGGCTCGGGTCCACCGCACGGGCACCGGTGGCGACAGCGAAGATCGTGTCGCCGTCGAGCGGCGAGTGCACCGGGTGGATCGCGCGGGCCAGACCGTCGTGGGCGGCCATCGCGACCCGCCTCACCGACGCCGGCGCCAGCACCGCGTCGGTCGCCACCACCCCGATGGTGGTGTTCAGCACGGTCTGCTTGGTCGCGATCGTCGACAGTTTCCACAGGTCGGAAGCGCTCGGGCGGACGAGGCCGAACCGGCGCAGATCGGCGACCGTCGCCCCCCACGGCAGCCCGGTGTCGGGATCGATCACCGCGCCCACCGGATTGGCCGCGATCACCGCCCCGACCCGGATCCCGGCCGCGGGACCGGTGTCGATCAGGCGGGCAGCAGTACCCAGGCCACCCTTGAGCCCGGCCGCGCGGGCGCCGGTCCCCGCACCGACCGTGCCGATCGCGAAGTCCGCCGACGCCGCCCGCACCGCATGCACCCCGAAGTCGGCGTCGGGTCGGCGGGTCCACTGCCCCACCGGCAGGTCGAAGATCACCGCGGCCGGGACGATCGGCACCACATGACCGTGGCGGTCCATGGGCAGTCCCACACCCTGCGCCTCGAGTTCGGTCATCACCCCGTCGGCGGTGGCGAGGCCGAATGCGCTGCCACCCGACAGCACGATCGCGTGCGCGGTGGTGACCGTGTTGGACGGGTCGAGCAGATCGGTCTCGCGGGTGCCCGGCCCGCCGCCGCGGACGTCGACGGCGACCGCCGGTGCGGGGCCGTCGGGAGTGGGCGCGCCGATCCGCACCACCGTCGTCCCGGTGGCCCAGCCGAAGCCGGGCGGGTCGTCGGGGCCGTCGCCGCCGACACCCACCTGGGCGTCGAGACGGTGATGGTGTCCGACGGTGATGCCGGCGACATCGGTGATCCGGTTGCCCGGCACGGCGAGATGGGTGGGGTGTCCGGTCACGGCGGCGCCTCTTTCGGGGGGAGGCCGATCACAGCGGCCACATCGGTCACATCAGGGCCTCGACCAGCAGTTCCTGCATCACCGTCAGCCAGTGGTAGACGTCGAGATGGGCTGCGTACGGGTGATCGTCGGGATACCGGTCGGGGGTGTCCTCGGAGATCCCGAGCATCGCACCGAGTGCCAGCCGCACATCGTTGAGGGCGGTCAGCCACGCGAGCGCCTGCTCCTCGGTCAGTGCGATGTCGCCGCCGCCGTCGGGGAGGGACTCCACCAGGATCTGCGCAGCCGACAGCTTCGCGTCGATGATGCGCGGTTCGTTGATGCTGCGCAGCGCGGCGTTGAGGTCACCGTTGACGACGTCGGCGCCGAGTTCCCGCTCCTGGTCGGGCCGATGGAAGTCGGGCAGCAGCCGACCCAGGGTGAGGTCGGTCGGCGCGGTGCTGTGTCCGGTGGTGATGCCGGTCAGCTCGCCGAGTTCGTCGGTCGGGGCGCTCGCGGCGCGTTCGGTGAGCAGTTCGGTCAGCGAGCCCACCATCGAGGTGAGCAGCTCCACCTCGTTGCGGTCGAGGCTCGAACAGATCCGCAGCCGTGATCCCCGCCCATGTCGTTTCCAGGTACGCACGTGGTACTCGTCCTCGATCAGCAGTCGCGCTGCATGGTCGCCCACAGGCCGGCGGCGTGCAGTTTCCGGACATCGGACTCGACCTTGTCACGGTCGCCGGAGGACACCACGGCCTTGCCCTCGGTGTGGACCTGCATCATCAGCTCGTTGGCCCTGGCCTCGGAGTAACCGAAGATCTTCTGGAACACGAAGGTCACATAGCGCATCAGGTTGACCGGGTCGTCCCACACGATCGTCATCCAGGGACGGCCGAGATCCGACGCACTGTCGGCGACGGAGGGTTCGGCAACCGCCGCACCACCGGGAGTAGCCTCATGCGCACGAATCACGTCTGGCGCCATACGTCCAAGGGTAAGGGATCTCAAACGTGTACAACACCGCGCTACTGACCGATCACTACGAACTGACGATGGTCGCGGCGGCGCTCCGGGCACCGATTGCGCACCGCGAGTGCGTCTTCGAGGTGTTCGCGAGGAGGCTGCCCGACGGCCGCCGGTACGGCGTCGTCGCCGGTACCGGCCGGGTGCTCGACGAGTTGGCGCGGTTCCGGTTCGGTGACCCCGAGATCGCGGTGGTCGAGCGCTTCCTCGACGCCGACACCGTCGCCTGGCTGCGGGATTACCGCTTCTCCGGTGACATCGACGGCTATCGCGAGGGCGAGCTGTACTTCCCGGGATCGCCGATCCTGACCGTTCGCGGCACCTTTGCCGAGGCGGTCCTGCTGGAGACCCTGATCCTGTCGATCCTCAATCACGACAGCGCGATCGCCTCGGCCGCCGCCCGGATGGTCTCGGCCGCCGGTCGGCGCCCCCTGATCGAGATGGGGTCACGCCGTACCCACGAACGTGCCGCGGTCGCCGCGGCCCGGGCCGCCCACATCGCCGGAGTGGGGTCGACGTCGAATCTGGAGGCGGCACGTCTCTATGGCGTACCCAGTGCCGGCACCGCCGCGCACGCGTTCACCCTCGGGTTCACGGGTCCGGACGGCACCGACGAGAAGGCCGCGTTCGCCACCCAGATCGAGGCGCTGGGTGTGGGCACCACGCTGCTGGTGGACACCTACGACATCACCCAGGGCGTCCGCAACGCGATCGAGGTGGCCGGCCCCGGGCTCGGCGCGGTGCGCATCGACTCCGGCGATCTCGGGGTGCTGGCCCGACAGGTGCGCGACCAGCTCGACTCGCTGGGCGCCACCGAGACCAAGATCGTGGTCTCCGGTGATCTCGACGAGTACGCGATCGCCTCGCTGCGGGCCGAGCCGGTCGACATCTACGGGGTCGGCACCTCGCTGGTCACCGGCAGCGGCGCGCCGACCGCGGGGATGGTCTACAAGCTCGTCGAGGTCGACGGCATCCCGGTGGCCAAACGCTCCAGCCACAAGGAATCGCGCGGTGGACGCAAGACCGCGTTCCGGGCCGCCCGACCCAGCGGCACCATCGTCGAGGAGATCGTGTCACAGGGTGGCGGTAAGGTCCCCGAGACGAATGGAACGATCACCCGAGAACTGCAGATCCCGCTGGTGCGCGGCGGCGATGTGCTCGACGGACTGCCGACGCTGACCGACGCCCGCGAGCACCTCGCACGCGGACTGGTCAGTCTGCCGTGGGAGGGTTTGGGACTGTCCCACGGCGACCCGGCGGTCCCGACCCGCCACGTCGTCGGCTGACGCCGTCGATCACCCGACCGGCCCAACCCGGCCCCAGACCAACCCCAGCCCGCACCGCACGACCCCGGCCCCGGACGGCCCGTCCGGCCACACCGGGCGTCGTCACCACCAGGAGAGATCATGAGCGAGACCACGCCCGGCGATGCGCTGATCATCGTCGACGTCCAGAACGACTTCTGCGAGGGTGGCGCGCTCGGGGTCCGTGGCGGGCTCGCAGTGTCGGAGTCGGTCAACTCCCTGCTCGCCGACTATCCGACGGTGGTGGCCACCCGTGATCACCACATCGACCCGGGTGCACATTTCTCCGACGCCCCGGACTTCGTCGACTCGTGGCCACCGCACTGCCGAGTCGGTACCGATGGCGCCGCATTCGCCCCGGCGCTCGACACCTCGACGGTGGCCGCGGTGTTCAGCAAGGGTGAGTACGCAGCGGCCTACTCCGGATTCGAGGGAGCCGACGAGACCGGGTCGGCCCTGGCCGACTGGCTCCGTCAGCGTGGGGTGAGGCGGGTCGACGTGGTGGGCATCGCCACCGATCACTGTGTCCGCGCCACGGCGCTGGACGCGGTGCGCGCCGGCTTCGGCACCCGGGTGCTCCTGCACCACACCGCGGCCGTCGCACCGGCGACCACCGCCGTCGCGCTCGACGAGATGCGTTCGGCCGGAATCGATCTCGTCGGCGATCTGTTATACGACGGTTCTTCGCCCGATGCCGTGACACCCGGCCACGACGGCTCCGAGGACTGAGACCCACCCCCATGACACAACTTCCCCCGGTCACCGAACTGCTCGACGGGGCGGTCACCGCACTGTCCGGCAGACGCCGTGACGGGCAGGTCCGCATGGCGAGTGCGGTGGCCCATGCGATCGACGTCGGCGAGCATCTCGCCGTCCAGGCCGGCACCGGCACCGGCAAGTCGCTGGCCTATCTGGTGCCGGCGATCCGCCACGCCGTCGACTCCGGCGACACGGTGGTGGTGTCGACGGCCACCATCGCGCTGCAGCGCCAGCTCGTCGAACGTGACCTGCCACGTCTGGCCGATGCCCTGGCCGGGCCGCTCGGGCGCACACCGACCTTCGCGATCCTCAAGGGCCGCGCCAACTACCTGTGTCTGCACAAGATCCACGCCGGCACCGTCGAGGAACCCGACAACGAGCTGTTCGACGCCTTCGAGCTGTCGCGCACCGGCCGCGAGGTCACCCGCCTGCGGGAATGGGTGTCCGATACCGAGACCGGTGACCGCGACGACCTCACACCGGGCGTCAGCGACCGGGCATGGCGGCAGGTGAGCGTGTCCGCGCGGGAGTGTCTCGGCGCCGCCCACTGCACCTACGCCGAGGACTGCTTCGCCGAACGGTCGCGCCGGGCGAGCGCCCAGGTGGACGTGATCGTCACCAACCACGCGATGCTCGCGATCGATGCGATGAGCCCGGCCAACGTACTGCCCGAGCACGATGTGGTGATCATCGACGAGGCCCACGAGCTCGTCGACCGGATCACCGCGGTGACCACCGACGAGGTGTCGGCGGCGTCGGTGTCCAACCTGTCCCGCCGCTGCGGCAAACTCGTCGACGAAGAGACCGTCGACGCCCTGCTGGGTGCCGGCGAGCAGCTCGGCGAGCTGCTCGAGTCGGTACCGCCCGGCGAATGGACGTCGTTGCCGCCGGGCGCCGCGGCCATCCTGTCGATGCTGCGGGACCGGCTCTGGCAGACCCGCACCGCGATCGGCCCCGCACGCGGGGCCGGCGCCGACGAGTCCACCGCCGCCGCGCGGTCGGCGGCGCTGACCGGCATCGACGACGCCCACGACATGATCGTGCGACTGCTCGGCACCTTCGACGAGCCGGACGCATCCAAACGCCGCGACGTGGTATGGGTGGGCCTGGAGCGGGTCGGCCGGGGCCCGGCCGCCACGACTCGGCCGGTGCTGCACGTCGCACCGCTGTCGGTGGGCGGATTGCTGCGGTCCACCCTCTTCAGCAGCGCCACGGTGATCCTGACCTCGGCGACGCTGACCATCGGCGGCAACTTCGACGCACTGGCCGCGACGTGGGGGTTGCCCGCCGACGCCCGTACCGATGCCGCGTCCCCCGGCAAGGGCGCCGACACCCCGGCGTCCGACGACGACCCGGTACCGCTGCGCGACCTGACGGCAACGGGACAGATCGCGCCGTCGGACTCGGGCCGGGTGCGCTGGACCGGGATGGACGCCGGCTCACCGTTCGACTACCCGAAGTCGGCGATCCTGTACGTGGCACGCCATCTCCCCCGCCCCGGGCGCGACGGACCGGCGCCGGTCACCCTCGACGAGATCGCCGGCCTCGTCACCGCGGCGGGCGGGCGCACCCTGGGGTTGTTCTCGTCGATGCGCGCCGCCCGGGAGGCGACCGACGCCCTCTCCCCCCGCCTCGACGTGCCCATCCTGTGCCAGGGTGACGACACCACGTCGTCGTTGGTCAAACGGTTCGCCGACGATCCGGCGACCTGCCTGTTCGGCACGCTGTCGCTGTGGCAGGGCGTCGACGTCCCCGGACCGTCGCTGTCGCTGGTGCTGATCGACCGCATCCCGTTCCCGCGTCCCGACGATCCGCTGGCCACCGCACGCCAGCGTGCGATCGATGCGCGCGGCGGCAACGGTTTCCTGTCGGTGTCGGCCAATCACGCCGCCCTGCTGCTGGCGCAGGGGGCCGGCCGGCTGCTCCGCTCGGTGGACGACCGTGGCGTGGTGGCCATCCTCGACTCCCGGCTGGCCACCGCGGGCTACGGCGGCTACCTGATGGCATCGCTGCCCCCGTTCTGGCGCACCACCGACTCATCGGTCGTGAAGTCTGCGCTCAGCAGACTCACCGCAGTACCCTTACGCTGAGCCTGACCCAAGGGAACACCCGACCGCCACGGTCGGGGAGAAAGGGGGCCGTGCGTGATCGGCCGGATGGGCATCGACGACATCCAACCACTGGTCTCGGCAGGCAGCTATCCCGCCAAAGCCGTTGTGGGCGAAATGATCCCGGTGAGTGTCACCGCCTGGCGGGAAGGTCACGACGCGCTCGGGGTGACGCTGCGGGTGGAAGGCCCCCGACACCGCAGGTCCACCATCCGCATGACCCCGGCGGTGGAGCCGGATCAGTTCGACGCCGCATTCGTCCCGGACGCGATCGGCTTCTGGACCTTCCGGATAGAGGCGTGGAGCGATCCGTACACCACCTGGCGTTCCGGGGTGGTCAAGAAGATCGAGGCGGGCCAGACCGCCGCAGATCTCGCCAACGATCTCGAGATCGGCGCCCGTGTGCTCACCACTGCACGCGAGCATGCCGACGCCGGCGAAACCACTGCACTCGACGACGCGATCTCGCTGCTGCGGTCCGAACACCTCGGCCTCCAGTCGCGGGTGTCGGCGGCGATCTCCGAGCACGTCGCGGGCATCCTGCACGAGTCGCCGGTGCGCGAGATGGTCACCAAGAGCCGCAACCACCGCGTCTGGGTGGATCGCCGGCGCGCTCTGTACAGCTCCTGGTACGAGATGTTCCCGCGCTCCACCGGCGGCTGGGACAACGACGGCCATCCCGTGCACGGCACGTTCCTGACCGCCGCGCAGGATCTGCCGCGGATCGCCGACATGGGATTCGACGTCGTCTATCTCCCGCCGATCCATCCGGTCGGCGAGGTCAACCGCAAGGGTCCCAACAACACGCTGGTCGCCGGACCCGACGACGTCGGCTCCCCATGGGCGATCGGTTCGGCCCAGGGCGGACACGACGCGATCCACCCCCGCCTCGGCACCGAGGAGGACTTCACCTACTTCGTCGGCCGGGCCCGGGAACTCGGCATGGAGATCGCCCTGGACCTGGCGTTGCAGTGCGCGCCCGATCATCCGTGGGCCGTCGAGCATCCCGACTGGTTCACCGTCCTGCCCGACGGCACCATCGCGTTCGCCGAGAACCCGCCGAAGAAGTACCAGGACATCTATCCGCTGAACTTCGACAACGACCGCAACGGCATCTACGGTGCCGTCCTCCAGGTGATGCTGCATTGGGTTCGGTTGGGCGTCAAGATCTTCCGCGTCGACAATCCGCACACCAAGCCACCGAACATGTGGATGTGGGTGATCTCGGAGGTCAAGAAGCGCGACCCGGACGTGCTGTTCCTGTCGGAGGCGTTCACCCGACGGGCACGCCTGTACGGCCTGGCCCGCCTGGGATTCACGCAGTCCTACACGTATTTCACGTGGAAGACCGAGAAGTGGGAGCTCGAGGAGTTCGGCCGCGAGATCGCCGCGCACGCCGACGAGGCGCGTCCCAATCTCTTCGTCAACACTCCCGACATCCTGCACGAGAGCCTGCAGCACGGCGGTCCGGGCATGTTCGCGTTGCGGGCGGCCCTGGCTGCGACCCTCGCGCCGTCGTGGGGGGTCTACAGCGGCTACGAGCTGTACGAGCACCGCGCGGTCCGCGAGGGCAGCGAGGAGTACCTGGACTCGGAGAAGTACCAGCTACGTCCGCGTGACTACAAGGCCGCGGCCAGTCGCGGCGAATCGCTCGAGCCGTGGATCACCGCGCTCAACCACATCCGACGACGCCACCCGGCGTTGCAGCAGTTGCGCAACCTCACCTTCCATCATCTGGACAATCCGGCGCTGATCGCCTACTCCAAGATCGACCCGGTCTCCGGCGATCGCGTGATCGTGGTGATCAACCTCAATCCGTTCGGAACGGAGAGCTCGACGCTGTGGCTGGACATGCCTGCCCTCGGCTTCGACTGGCAGGACCGATTCGGAGTACACGACGAGGTGACCGGCGAGGACTACTCCTGGGGCCAGGCCAATTTCATCAGACTCGAGCCGTGGCGGGCGGTGGCGCACATCCTCGCGTTGCCGCCCCTGGATCCTGCCACCGCCGAGAAACTCTCCTACCGGATTCGATGAGGACGCCTGTGACCAACGCCCCCGGACACCCCAGCCACGACGAACCGACCGGCGAGTCGGCGTCGCCGACCTGCGGTACGGCCGATCCGTTCGCCTCCGATCATGATCTCCGGCGGCTGGATGCACTGACCCACCCGGACCCACATGCGTTCCTCGGTGCGCACGAGACCGGTACCGGGTTCACCATCCTGCGGACGCTGCGGCCCGGCGCGCTCGCGGTGTCCGCGGTGGTGGGCGGTGTGGATCACCCGATGACCCGACAGACCGACGACCTGTTCGTGGTGGCCCTACCGTTCGAGGGTCTGATCGACTACCGCTATCGGGTGACCTATCCGGATGGTCCGGCCGACGAGCTCGCCACCTACGACGGCCCGACGAGCGAATTCGTCGTCGCCGACGGCTACCGGTTCCTGCCGAGCGTGGGGGAGACCGATCTGCACCTGTTCGGCGAGGGCCGCCACGAGCAGCTGTGGACGATGCTCGGCGCGCGCCGCGTCGGCTACGCCACCCCCGACGGGGAGGTCTCGGGGACGTCGTTCACCGTCTGGGCGCCGAACGCCCACGGCGTCAGCGTGATCGGGGATTTCGACTGGACCGGCCGCGGTACACCGATGCGGTCGCTGGGGAGCAGCGGGATCTGGGAACTGTTCGTGCCCGACGTCGCCGTCGGCACACAGTACAAGTTCCGGGTGCACGGCGCCGACGGCGTGATCCGGGAGAAGGCCGATCCGATGGCGCAGCGCACCAACGTGCCGCCGGCGACGGCGTCGGTGGTCACCGAATCCACCCACACCTGGGCCGACCACGACTGGATCGCCCGGCGTGCGGCGTCGACGCCGACCACCGAGCCGATGAGCATCTATGAGGTCCACCTCGCCTCGTGGCGGCAGGGACTGGACTACCGGGAACTCGCCGATCAGCTCGGTGCATACCTGGTGGAGAAGGGCTTCACGCACGTCGAGTTCCTGCCGGTCGCCGAGCATCCCTTCGGCGGTTCGTGGGGCTACCAGGTCACCTCCTATTATGCCCCGACCAGCCGGTTCGGCAGTCCCGACGACTTCCGGTTCCTCGTCGACCACCTGCACTCGCTGAACATCGGCGTGATCGTCGACTGGGTGCCCGCCCACTTCCCCAAGGACGACTGGGCCCTCGCGCGGTTCGACGGCACCCCGCTGTACGAGCACGCCGATCCCACACGCGGTGAGCAACTCGACTGGGGCACCTACATCTTCGACTTCGGCCGCTTCGAGGTCCGCAACTTCCTGGTGGCCAACGCGCTGTACTGGTTCGCCGAGTTCCACGTCGACGGCCTGCGTGTGGACGCGGTGGCGTCGATGCTGTACCTCGACTACTCCCGTCCTGCCGGCGGGTGGCGACCCAACATCCACGGCGGTCGCGAGAACCTGGAGGCGGTCCAGTTCCTGCAGGAGACCAACGCCACCGTGCACAAGCATTTCCCCGGTGTCGTGACGATCGCCGAGGAGTCCACGGCATGGCCGGGCGTGACCCGGATGACCGATCTGGGCGGTCTGGGTTTCTCGTTCAAGTGGAACATGGGATGGATGCACGACTCGCTCGGCTACCTCGGCCGCGACCAGGTGCATCGCAGCTTCCACCACCACGAGATCACGTTCTCGATGATGTACGCGTGGAGCGAGAACTTCGTCCTGCCGCTCTCGCATGACGAGGTGGTGCACGGCAAGGGCACGCTGTGGAGCCGCATGCCCGGCGACTCGTTCGCCAAGGCCGCCGGCGTGCGTGTGTTCCTCGCCTACCAGTGGTCGCATCCCGGCAAGCAGTTGCTGTTCATGGGTCAGGAGTTCGGTCAGACCGGCGAGTGGGCCGACGACCGCAGCCTGGACTGGCAGCAGCTGTCCGGGTGGGAGGGCGAGCTTCATTCGGGTATCTCGGCGTTGACCACCGACCTCAACCGAATCTATCGGTCGACCCCGGCCCTGTTCAGTCAGGACACCGAGCCCGCCGGCTACGAGTGGATCGACGCCAACGACACCGCGAACAACGTGATCAGCTTCCTGCGCTACGGAGCCGATGGTTCGGTGTTGGCCTGCCTGTTCAACTTCTCGGGGTCCGATCGCGACAACTACCGGATCGGCCTACCGGTCGCCGGCACCTGGACCGAGGTGCTCAACACCGACTCCACCGCCTACTCCGGAGGCGGTCGGGGCAACCTGGGCCGGGTGGTGACCGACGCGACGACCTGGCACGGCCGGCCGGTGTCGGCGGAGGTCATGCTCCCGGCCAACTCCGCGATCTGGTTGTCCCCGGAGTAGGCAGCCGCTGGTCGAGCAGGTCGTCGAACGATGGTTGAGTAGGACGCACCCCACACGATGGTTGAGCAGGACGTCCTCGCGCCGGCGAGGCCGACCGTCCGTCGAAACCTCTGCAAGGTCACGCCGGTACCCGCCCACCTCCGAGCTGGCCACCACCCGACCTCAGCCGCCGGAGGTTTCGACACGCCTCGTCGCACCCCACACGATGGTTGAGCAGGACGTCCTCGCGCCAGCGAGGCCGACCGTCCGTCGAAACCTCTGCAAGGTCACGCCGGTACCCGCCCACCTCCGAGCTGGCCACCACCCGACCTCAGCCGCCGAAGGTTTCGACACGCCTCGTCGCTCCGCTCCTCACCGGCTCAACCAGCAACAACAACACCCCCGACGACGAAGTCGGCGCCGACAACTCAGAACAGCGCGCTGGCGAGCTTCCGGCGAGCGGCGACGACGAACGGTTCGGCGGGATCGAACAGTTCGAACAGTTCGAGGAGTCGGGTGCGTGCGCGGGTGCGGTCGTCGTCGCTGGTCACCTTGATGACGCCGATGATCCGATCGAAGGCGGCCTCGGGCTGCTGCGAGAGCAGCAGTACGTCGGCGGCGGCGAGTTGGGCGTCGAGGTCCTTGGGTGCGGCCGTCTCGACGATCGCCGGGTCGTGTGCCTGGGCGCGGATCACGAACTCGAGGTTCCGCGCCGCCGATGCGGCCTCGGTGTTGTGGGGCTCGGCGGCGGCGATCGTCCGGTAGGCGGCGAGCGCACCGTCGAAGTCACCGGTGTTGAGTGCGTCCTCGGCAGCGGCCATCCGCGGGTCGAGCGGCTCCTCGCCCGGGTCACCGTCGGCGGGCACGCCGGTGAAGATCTCCCCCACCTGGGCGAGGATCTGGTCGATCCAGCTGTTGATCTCGGCCTCGCTCTGCACCCCGTTGAACGCGGTGACGGGGCGTCCGCCGGCGATGGCGACGACCATCGGAATGGACTGGACCCGGAATGCCTGTGCGATACCGGGGTTGGCGTCGACGTCGACCTTGGCGAGCGCCCAGCGGCCGTTGGACTCGGCGGCCATCCGTTCGAGGACCGGCGAGAGCTGCTTGCACGGCTCGCACCACGTCGCCCACAGGTCGACCAGCACCAGCTGCGTCATCGACCGGTTGATCACATCGGACTCGAAGGTCGCGTCGGTGACGTCGATGACGGCCGCACCACGGGCCGGGCCTGCGGGAGCGACACCGTCGGCACCGGCGGGCGCGCGCGGAGGGGTGGGGCGTTGCGCTGCGGCGCGCTGTGCCTCGGCGCGCTCCTTGAGCGCGGACAGGTCGACGGCGCCGGACATGGCCACTGCCGCTTGCTGTGCCGCGGCTGCCTGCTGTCTGTTCGAAGGTCGGGTCACCCTACTAGTGTGGCACGACCCCCTGAGGTGGTTGATCGCCTCGGTCCCCGTCGGGTCCGCCGTCGCGGCGGGGTGCCACCACCCCGGCGGCGAGCGTGGCGAACGCCAGCATCGCCACCACCGGGGTCAGCCCCACACGGAGCGTCGACTGCCCGGATATGAAGCCGACGATCGCCGGTCCGGCCAGCATGCCGAGATATCCGCAGCCGACCACCACGGAGATGACCCGTCCACTCGAGCGTGCGGTGAGATTGCCGGCGGCGGTGAAGATCTGTGGGATCAGGCCGGCGAGTCCGATCCCGAAGACCGTCCATCCGACGACGCCGAGGACCGCCGGCGCGGTCCCGGTGGCCGCGGGGATCAGCGCGATCGAGATCCCGACCATGCCGATCACCGACCCGTAGCGCACCACTGCCACGGCGCCGACGCGTCCGACGATCGGGTCGATCACGAATCGGGCGATCATCATCGCAGCGCTGAAGCAGCCGAAGGCGATCGCGCCGACCGCTTCGCGGACGCCGAAGGTCTCGACCACGTGCAGAGCACTCCAGTCGTAAGCGGTGCCCTCGGCGAGCATCGCGGCGAAGGCGACCGCGGCGAGCAGGATCAGCCGGCGCCGGTCGATCCCGTGCCACCAGTGGGCGGTGGTGTCGGCGGGGACATCCGCATCGGCCGGCCCGTGTCCGTAGTCGCGGTCGACCAGTCCCCCTGCGACCACGGCGACGACGACCAGCCCGCAGGCCGCGAGCACCGCGACGGTGGCCTGCACCGGCCACCCGAACCACAGGCCGACGGCGACCACTCCGGACCCGGCCAGTCCGCCGACCGAGAAGAAGCCGTGGAACGCCGACATGATCGGCCGACCGTGGGCGCGTTCGACCTGGACCGCCTGCGCGTTCATCGAGACGTCGAGGCTGCCGTTGACGAAACCGAAGGCGATCAGGGCGACGGCGAGACCGGTGGGGCCGGTGGCCAGGACCGGTCCGAGCATCACCGGACACAAGACCACAGCGGCGACGATCGTCGTCGGCCGGGAGCCGATCCGATCGATGAGCGGACCGCACACCTGCATGCCCGCGAACGCCGCGGCACCGATCAACAGGAGGAAGACACCGAGCAGTTCATGTCCGGTTCCCGTGTGCTCGGTGATCACCGGGATGTGTGCCACCCACAGCGCGGCCAGAAAGCCGTTGAGACAGAAGATCGTGGTGACCGCACCACGTGCACGCCGATCGGCTGTGGCGCCGACCGAGTCGGTCGGGGCCGATCGTTGCACCCCGGGACTCAGTCCGATGTGCCCGGTTGCCGCGGGCCCTCTGGTTGTCCGAGATGGGCGTTCACGCGAGCCACCTTACCGGTGAGCTCATCGGTGTGCCCGGGGCGGATGTCGGCCTTGAGGACCAACCCGACGCGCGGGGCCCGGGCGGCGACGGCGTCCGCGGCGGCCTTGACCACGGCCATCACCTCATCCCACTCCCCTTCGACATAGGTGAACATCGCCGTGGTCTGGTGCGGCAGTCCGGATGCCCGGACCACCCGCACCGCCTCGGCGACGGCCTCGCTCATGCCGCCGTCGTCGGCGACCGCGTCACCGCCGGACGGACTCAGACTGAATGCGACGATCATCGCCTACCTCGCGGAGAGAGAGTGGACAGAGGTCAGGCGGCCAGGCCGGCGCCGGTGGACTCGGCGTCCACCGACAGCTCGGCGAGATGGCCGTTGCGGGCGGCCCACCACTCGAAGACCAGTGACCCGAACGGCGGGATCGACGACAGCAGCGCGAGTGCGGTGATCTTGACACTCCACCGCAGGGTCACGGCCGTGACCAGCGAGATCAGGACGAAGAGGACGAACACACCGCCGTGGACCGCACCCGGGATCGCGACCGCCTCCTCGTGGCCGAGCACCCATTTGAAGAACATCGCGATCAGCAGCGCCAGCCAGCTGAGGGCCTCGAGCCAGGCGACGATGCGGAATCGCTTGGCGGGGGTGGACAGGTCGAAGAATTGCCTCATGCCAGCCATTGTGCCGGAGCCGCACCGACTCTACGACATCCCGTAGTAGAAATACGCCATGCGCGGTGACCGAGGTCACCGCGCATGGCGTATTTGAATCCGGTGTCAGGCCTTGGGGACCCGCACGATCAGGGCGTCACCCTGGCCCCCGGCGCCACACAGCGCCGCCGCACCGATGCCGCCACCCCGACGCTGCAGCTCCAGCGCCAGGTGCAGTGTGATGCGGGCACCGGAAGTCCCGATCGGGTGCCCGACGGCGATCGCACCGCCGTTGACGTTGATGATCTCCGGGTCGACGCCGAGCGCCTTGGCCGAGCTGAGGCCGACCGCCGCGAAGGCCTCGTTGATCTCGATCACGTCGAGGTCGGACGGCGAGATGCCCTCACGTTCGCAGGCCTTGGCGATCGCATTGGCCGGCTGCATCTGCAGCGACGAGTCGGGGCCGGCGACCACACCGTGCTTGCCGATCTCGGCGATCCAGGTGACGCCGAGCTCCTGCGCCTTGGCCTTGCTCATCACGATCACCGCGGCGGCACCGTCGGAGATCTGCGAGGAGTTGCCCGCGGTGATCGTCCCGTCCTTGCGGAACGCCGGACGCAACCCCGACAGCGAGTCGGCGGTGGTGTCGGCGCGGATGCCCTCGTCCTCGGCGAACTCGATCGGGTCGCCCTTGCGCTGCGGGATCGGCACCGGCACGACCTCGTCGGCGAAGACACCGTTCTTCCATGCGGTGGCCGCCAGGCGGTGGCTGCGTGCGGCGAACTCGTCCTGCTCCGCCCGCGTGAAGCCCTCGGTGTCGTTGCCCTGCTCGGTCAGCGCACCCATCGGCTGATCGGTGAAGGCGTCCCACAGACCGTCGAAGGCCATGTGGTCGACGAGCTCGGTGTTGCCGTACTTGAAGCCGCCGCGGCTGCCGGGCAGTACGTGCGGCGCCTGCGTCATCGACTCCTGGCCACCGGCGACGACGCAGTCGAACTCACCGGCGCGGATGAGCTGGTCGGCCAGGGCGATGGCGTCGATACCCGACAGGCACATCTTGTTGATGGTCAGCGCGGGCACGTCCCAGCCGATACCGGCCTTGATCGAGGTCTGACGGGCGGGCATCTGGCCGGCCCCGGCGGTGAGCACCTGACCCATGATCACGTAGTCGACGGCCGAGGCCGGAACGCCGCTCTTCTCGAGGGCACCCTTGATCGCGATCGCACCGAGGTCCACCCCGCTGAATCCCTTGAGGGAACCGAGCAGGCGACCGAACGGAGTACGGGCACCGGCGACGATGACCGACGCGGACTGATCTGAAGCCGAGGACATGGAACCTCCAACGCAGGGGCGAAGCGACCCAAACCGAGCGATCGCTTAAGTACTTTTCCGCATCTAACGCTACCGTGAGTCCATGACCGCATCAGCAGCTGACCCCACCTCAGGCGCATCCTCGGCGACCGCGGCGATCTCCGACCTCGTCGTCGCGATCGATCATGTCGGAATCGCCGTCCCCGACCTCGACTCCGCCAAGCAGTGGTACGCCGACCACTTGGGCTTCGTCACCTTGCACGAGGAGACCAACGACGAGCAGGGCGTCCGCGAGGCCATGGTGGGCCCGGCCGGCGGTGACGGCGGCGCCGTGATCCAGCTCCTCGCCCCCCTCACCCCGGAGTCGACCATCGCGAAGTTCCTCGACCGCAACGGCCCGGGCCTCCAGCAGCTCGCCGTGCGCGTGACCGATGTCGACGCCGTCATGGCCCGCCTCACCGGCGCCGGCGTGCGGGTCCTCTACCCGGAGCCCCGCCGTGGCACCGCCGACTCGCGGATCAACTTCGTACACCCCAAGGACGCCGGGGGTGTGCTGCTCGAACTCGTCGAGCCCGGCAAGCACTGACACCTCCCCCGACCCGGCGATTCGCGCCGATCCGATTCGTGACGGGGATCGGCGCGAATCTGCCCCTAGACTGGTCGGCATGTCAGTCCCCGCATCCAGACAGCAGTTGCCGTTCACGGTCGTGATGCGCGGCTACGACCGCGAACAGGTCGCCGATCGCCTGCGTCGCATCGATGCCGAGATGCGTGTGCTCGCCGCCGATCGGGATGCCGCGACCGCCAATGCCCGCGAGCTCGCCGCCCACCTGCAGGACGCGCGTGAGGAGATCGAGGACCTCCGCCGGGAGGTGGACAAGCTCTCGGTCCCCCCGACCACCGCACAGGGGATGAGCGAGCGACTGTCCCGCATGCTCCAGCTGGCCTCCGACGAGGCCTCGGAGATGCGGGCCGAGGCCTCCTCCGAAGCCGCGGAGACGGTGTCGGTGGCCCGTCAGGAGGCCGACGACCTCCAACGCAACGCCGCCGACGAGGCCGACCGGATCATCCGCGAGGCCACCGAGAAGGCCGCGGCGATCGTCGCCGACGCCGACGCCTACCAGCGCGACACCCGCTGCCGGATCGATGCCGCCGAGGCGCAGTCGAAGGCCGACACGGAGCAGGCCACGCGTCAGCGCGCCCAGCGCGCGTCGGCGATGGAGGCCGAGCACGAGAACACGATGGCCGCCGCGCGCGCCGAGGCCGACCGGATCGTCGCGCTGGCCCGGTCGAAGGCCGACGAACTCGAGACCGGTACCGCCCAGACCCTCGCGGCCGAGCGGGAACGGCACGACGCCGAGCTCGCCGACTTCCGCGCGCGCACCGAGGAGCACGCGGACGCGATCACCGCGACCGCCCACGAGATCGCCGCCGAACGTCTGGCCCGTGCACGGGATCTGGGTTCACGCGTGTCGACGGCACGCGACGAGATCCTCGCCGAGTTCGCCCGGATCCAGGAGACGATGGCGGGTCTGCCGTCGATCCTCACCACCGAGGTCGACCGTGAATTGACCACCGCGTCGGAGACCGGCGACACCGAGCTGCTCAACCAGGAGCTGTCGGAGCGCGCCCGGATTCGGGACTCCCGCCGGCCGTGATCGGCTCGGGACGCCGGATCCGACCCGGAACCGGCGAGCGGCCAGCACCGGCCGACCCGATCAGAACAGCCGGAACTCGGTGCTCTCGGCGCCGCGCAGCGCGTCGTAGTCGAGGACCAGACAACGGATTCCGCGATCCTCGGCGAGGGTGCGCGCCTGCGGTTTGATCTGCTGGGCCGCGAACACACCCTGCACCGGCGCCAGCAGCGGGTCACGGTTGAGCAGTTCGAGATAGCGGGTGAGCTGCTCGACACCGTCGATCTCGCCGCGCCGCTTGATCTCCACTGCCACCGTCGCACCGTCGGCGTCGCGGCACAGCAGGTCGACCGGCCCGATCGCGGTCATGTACTCGCGGCGGATCAGGGTGTGCCCGTCCCCCAGCGTCTCCACGTGCTCGGCGAGCAGCTCCTGCAGGTGGGCCTCCACACCGTCCTTCACCAGACCCGGATCCACGCCGAGCTCATGGCTCGAGTCGTGTTCGAACGCGGTGATCGTGATGCGCAGTTCCTCGCCGGCCTTGTTGGTCACCACCCAGTAGGCGGCGACGTCGTCGTGGGCGGCGGCCACCTCGTCGGGGACGTCGGCCTCGGTGAGCCAACACGGCGGGCTCATCCAGTTCAGCGGCTTGTAGGCACGGTCGTCGGCGTGGATGCTCACCGACCCGTCGGATTTGATCAGCAGTAGCCGCCGTGCCTTCGGCAGATGGGCCGTCAGCCGTCCGACATAGTCCACTTGGCATTCCGCGATCACCAGACGCACGCCACCGAGCTTAGAGCCCGGCCGATCCGCACCGGCGCCGTGGGCGGGTCACTCCGACGGCGCGTCGACGACGGTCTCGTCGCGGGCCCGCTTGAGCAGGAACTCCTCGGCGTCGAACAGTGCGGCGTCGAGGGTGGTGTGCACGTGCGGCAGGGTCGGCTCGAATCCGCGCAGCTGCTCGGGTGCACCGAGATTGGGTGCCACCGAGTCCGACCGGTAGAGCTCCACCGACTTGCGCACCACGTTGTCGGGGTCGATCAGGATTCCGCGCTTGCCTCCCGCCGACAGCACGAACTTCATCCCGAGCACCATGGTGCGGGCCACCGGGTCGATCACCCCGATCCGGGAGATGTCGACGATCGCCACGTCGATGTGGTCGAGGTCGGCCTCGATCCGGCGCAGCGCGCTCTCCGCACCGCCGAAGGTGAGGTCGCCCTGCAGCTCGTAGACCCGCACGCGGTCGCGGCAGGTGCGCAGGTAGATGCGTTCCTGATCGGACCAGTCGGCGCCGATCTCGACATCGGCGAGGTCGTAGACCGCGCGCAGGGTGGCCGGGGCCTCCCGGGCCACGTTGAACATGTGCAGGCCCAGATTGGTCGACAGTTCGCGGCACGTCTGCACCCCGCGCACACTGTTGCCGTGCTCGTCGAGGCGCGGCGAGTACACGCCGATGCCGAGCTGACCAGGCAGCACCGCCATGATCCCGCCGCCCACACCGCTCTTGGCGGGCAGCCCCACCGAGGTGACCCAGTCCCCCGCGCCGTCGTACATGCCGCACGTGGTCATCACCGACAGGAGCCGCTGCGCGACCTCGTGGCTCATCACCTGACGGCCGGTGCGCGGGTTGACGCCCCCGTCGGCGATGGTCGCGCCGATGGCGGCGAGATCGCTCGCGGTGACCGTCAGCGAACACTGCCGGTAGTAGAGGTCGAGGGCGGCCTCCACCGAGGTGTCGAGGACGCCGAAGCTGTCGAGCATGTAAGCGATCGCACGGTTGCGTGACCCGGTTGCCGCCTCGGATCGGTAGACCGACTCGTCGAGTGCGAGGCGGCGCCCCGCGCAGGCCGAATAGAACTCGACGATGTCGCCGAACACACGGTCCACGGTGCCGGCGTCGACGGTCTTGACCGGCGGCAGCAGCATCGACGCGGTGAGGATGGCACCGGCGTTGATCATCGGGTTGCGAGGGCGGCGCCGCTCATCGACGCTGACCTCGTTGAACGCCTCCCCGGACGGTTCCACGCCGATCTTCTGGTCGGTGGCGACCATCCCCAGCCGGCTCAACACCAGCGCATAGGTCAGCGGCTTGGAGATGGACTGGATGGTGAACGTCGTGTCGGTGTCGCCCTGCGCATAGACATGCCCGTCGTGCACGCACAGCGCCAGCGCGTAACCATCGGGATCGGCGGCCGCCAGCTCCGGGATGTAGCCCGCCACCGCGCCGGAGTCGTCGCCCGCGCAGGACGCCATGATGTGGGTGAGATACCCGTCGACTTGTGAGATCACAGGTCAGAATTTAGTGCAGTCCACCGATCGAGCCCGGGTGAACGCCCATCGCGGCGCTCGTGTCGCAGACCCGCACACCGCCGGCGAACCGGTACGGGTTGGCCACGAGCAGACCGCCGAGTCGTTTGCGTAGCCGCGAGATCTCCGCGCGCACGGTGACCGTGCGCGCCGCGGTCCCGAACAGGTGTTGTGACAGTTGCGCCGCGCTGACCCCGGCGGGGTGTGCCGCCAGGTGCGTCAGTATCTCGGCGTGGCGCGGTGAGGCACGATGAGTCCATCGTCCACCGGCACCGCCGACCATCACGGTCATCGTGCCGTCGGGTTCGGTGCGCAGGTCGATGGTGGTCGCCGGTCCGTCGCCCGGCTCGGGGTCGGACGCCATCCGGAGCAACCAGCCGCCCGGGAGGGGTTCGACGTCGCATTCGCCGAGCGTGTGCACCCAGGACCGTCCGGGGCCGAGGCCGTGCGGCAGGGTCACCCGCGAGCGCGGTGCGATCTCGTCGACCGCGGCGACCCAACCGTCGACGTCGACGGCGATCGTCGCCCCACCGGAACGGGCCATGATCGGGGCGGCCACGGCACGGAGCTGGTCGAGGACGTGCCGGTGATGATCGCGCAGCTGCGACTCGGCCAGGCGGGCGACCGTGTCGACGAGGGCCAGGGTGGTGGGATGGATGGTCGCGGCCGGACCGCTCACGTCGACGACGCCCAGGACGGCCCCGGTGCGTGGGTTGCGGATCGGGGCACCGGCGCAGGTCCAGGTGTGATGGGTGCGCACGAAGTGCTCGGCGGAGAAGACCTGCACCGCGCGGCCGGATTCCAGGGCGGTGCCGATCGCGTTGGTGCCCACCGCCGACTCCGCCCAGCACGCACCCTCGACGAAGCCGAGACGATCCGCGCGCTGCAGCACGCGCGGGGCACCGCTGCGCCACAGGACGTGGCCGTCGGCGTCGGCCACCACCAGGATGTTGTCGCCGTCGGCGACCACCGCGTCCAGGCCGCGGGTGAGGCCGTCGAGCACGGTGTCGAGCCCTGATCCGTGCCGGCGCGACTGCAGGTCGGCCATCTCCAAGGGATGCAGATCGGCACCGCGGTCGGGATCGATGCCCCTTCCCAGCAGTCGTGCCCACGACTCCCCGATCACCTGCCGCGGCCGGGCCGGCGGACGATCGCCGGCCATCGCCGCGTCGTACACCGCGCTCAGCACCGCGGCGAACTGTCGGGGATCGTCGCCGGCGGACACCGCCGGTTCGAGCGTGGAAGCACCTGACGTCACACAGTGATTGTGCTCCCCGTCACACAGCTGCGGCAATCGCCGGACGGGGTTGCAGGGGGTTGCAGCCGGTCGGGGCCTGACGGCAACCCGCTGCAACCCTTGCGACCTGCCCCGGGATCGGAGTGTGCTGTCCATCACATTCAGCACAACATCCGAGCACGACGTGCAGGACGAGCGCGAATCCGCGACTCCCACTCCGAGAGGATCACCATGACCCAGACACTCGAACCCGAGGTCGCCACCTCGACGGCCACCCCGCAGGACCGTGCGCATCGGTGGCTGGCCCGTTTCGAGGCGGCGTCGGCCGCCCGCGATGTGGCCGCGGTGACCGGACTCTTCGCCACCGACGCCTTCTGGCGCGATCTGGTGTCGTTCACCTGGAACATCAAGACCGTCGAGGGCCGCGAGCAGATCGCCGACATGCTCGCCGACCGCCTCGCCGACACCGACCCGTCGGGATTCGCCACCAGCGAACCGGCCACCGAGGACGACGGCGTGGTCTCGGCCTTCATCGAGTTCGAGACCGCCACCGGTCGCGGCGGCGGACACCTGCGGCTGCGTGCCGACGCCGACACCGGTGAGGACCAGGCGTGGACCCTGCTGACCACCCTGCAGGAACTCAAGGGGCACGAGGAACCGCAGGGATTCGACCGCCCGCGCGGTGCCGTGCACGGCTCCGACCCCGACACCCGCTCGTGGGCGGAGAAAAAGGCCGACGAGGAGGCCTCACTCGGCCGCAGCCGACAGCCGTTCGTGCTCGTCATCGGTGGCGGGCAGGGCGGGATCGCGCTCGGCGCCCGGCTCCGTCAGCTCGGGGTGCCGGCCATCGTGATCGACCGGCACGACCGTCCCGGTGACCAGTGGCGCAAACGGTACAAGTCGCTGTGCCTGCACGATCCGGTGTGGTACGACCACCTCCCGTATCTGCCGTTCCCGCCGAACTGGCCGGTGTTCGCGCCGAAGGACAAGATCGGCGACTGGCTGGAGTTCTACACCAAGGTGATGGAGGTCCCGTACTGGAGCAAGACCACCTGCCTGTCGGCGAACTACGACGAGGTCGCCGGCGCCTGGACCGTCGAGATCGACCGCGATGGTGAACGGCTGACCCTCTACCCGCAGCAGCTGGTGCTCGCGACCGGCATGTCCGGCAAGGCCAACGTGCCGACCTTCCCCGGCCAGGACGTGTTCGCCGGCGATCAGCACCACTCCAGTCAACACCCCGGGCCGGACGGCTACGTCGGCAAGAAGGTGGTCGTGATCGGCGCCAACAACTCCGCGCACGACATCTGCAAGGCCTTGGTGGACAACGGGATCGACACCACGATGGTGCAGCGGTCATCGACGCACATCGTGAAGTCGGACTCGCTGATGGAGATCGGGCTCGGCGCGCTCTACAGCGAGCAGGCGGTCGCCGACGGCATGACAACCAAGAAGGCCGATCTCACGTTCGCCTCGCTCCCCTACCGGATCATGCACGAGTTCCAGATCCCGCTGTACGACCAGATCCGCGAGCGGGACAAGGACTTCTACGACCGTCTCGAGGCCGCCGGGTTCGACCTCGACTTCGGCGACGACGACTCGGGTCTGTTCATGAAGTATCTGCGTCGCGGTTCGGGCTACTACATCGACGTCGGCGCCTGCGAGCTTGTCGCCGACGGCACCATCAAGCTCGCCCACGGCGACGTCGATCATCTCACCGAGAACAGTGTGGTGCTCGCCGACGGCACCGAACTGCCGGCCGACGTGGTCGTCTACGCCACCGGGTACGGGTCGATGAACGGATGGGCTGCCGACCTGATGGGGCAGGAGGTCGCCGACCGCGTGGGCAAGGTGTGGGGACTCGGTTCGGACACCACCAAGGACCCCGGTCCGTGGGAGGGCGAACAGCGCAACATGTGGAAGCCGACGCAGCAGTCGGGTCTGTGGTTCCACGGGGGCAATCTGCATCAGTCGCGGCACTACTCGCTGTATCTGGCATTGCAGCTGAAGGCCCGCTTCGAGGGCATCCCCACCCCGGTCTATGGCCTGCAAGAGGTCCATCACCTCCGCTGACCCGATACGGTGGGAATCGGTCGGACCACGCCTGGCACCGAGCCTCTCGGTGCCAGGCGTTCGGCGTCCGACCCGCAACCGATGATGGTCGACGAGCGGAGCCGCACGATGCCCACCCCACGCCGGAACCTGCTGGCCGCGTACCTGCCCACCCCCGGTGGTGAGGATGCGCTCGGACTCGGGATCGCGATGGCCAGGTCGCTGCACGCCGACCTCACCGTGTGCATGGTGCTACCGCCCGCCGATCGTGCGAAGACCCCCGAGGCACGCACCCTCACCGAATCGCTCGACGATCAGGCCGCCGACTGGTTGGCGTCGGCGACGGCCGACGTCCCCGACGACGTCGTCGCCGAAGGACATCTCGCCTTTCACGAGAACGCGGCGGAGGGCCTGGTGCTCGAGGCCCAGCAGACGCACAGCGATGTCATCGTCGTCGGTGGTTCCGGGGGTGGCATCATCGGGCGCCATTCACTCGGTTCGGTGGTCAACGACCTGCTGCACGTGTCGTCGACGCCGGTGGTGATCGCCCCGCTCGGCGCCCGCGAGTCCGCGGAGCCGATCCGCCGGATCACCTGTGCCATCGGTCGGCGTGGCGGCACCGGTGCGCTGCTCGAGACAGCGGTCGCCACGTGCCGTCGTACCGGTTTCCCGCTGCGTCTGATCTCGTTTGTGACCGCCGACGGCCGACTCCCCGGCGACCCCCGCACCGAGACCGACGACGCCGCCCGGGCGGAGGCGGCCGAGCATCTGCGCGAACTGGCCGACGACGTGCGCGGCCGGCTGGAATCCGGGCACGAGATCTCCACCGAGACCATCGCCGCCGAGTCCGTCGAGGCCGGCGTCGGCCTGGTGGAGTGGGCTACCGGTGACATCGTCTACGTCGGATCGAGCCGGCTGGCCCGTCCCCTGCATCTGTTCCTCGGGTCGACGGCGTCCAAGATGTTGCGCGCCCTCGCCGTGCCGATGGTGGTGGTCCCCAAGGACGCCGATGTCGAGGAGAGCTGAGAACCTCGTCTCCGTGATCCTGGTCAGCTCTGGTGCCCGATGGTCTCGTCCACCCAGTCGAGGATGACCTCTCCGACGTACTGAGCGGCGACGGGTGCGTCGTGGTACTGCGCACCGTTGCTCTCACCGAAGCGGAGAAACTTCTTCTTCTCGACCTCGAGTCCGTCGTAGAGCACCGTGGGACCGTCGCCGAAGAAGCTGTCGTCGACATAGTCGGTCACCAATGTCGGTGAGCTGATCGCCGCCATCTGGGCGGGGCTCAACGTGAATTCCTGCACCCGTCGGGAGATGCCGTACCAGTCGGTGGGTATCTGCCCTGCAGACGCCTGATCGTATGCCTCTGTGGTGTAGATCTCCAGACGCTTCTTGAGGGCGAACGACTCCTGCGGACCGGCCCCGGCGATGACGTCGTCGGCCCAGATCTTGTTGACCACCTCCGGTGGACCTGCCTCGGAGATCATCTTGAGGGCCTCGGGGAAGCTCCGCCATGGGCTGTCGAGGCCGGGGTCGGCGATCACCGCGGCCAGCCGGTGTTCGTAGGCCGCGGCGCGGGCGACGAAGTACCCGCCGAGGCTGATGCCGTGCAACACGATCTTGTCGGTGTCGACGTCGTCTCGACCACCCAGGTAGTCGACCACAGGGGTGATCACCTTCTCCCAGTCCGGCCGGAACGGGACGTTGTGTTCGAAGAGCATCGACCCCTGTCCGGGGCCCTCGAAGATGAAGACGTGATAGCCACGCTCGAGGGCGGCATCACCGCCCTCGGCGAGCATGTCCACGTTCTGGCCGTCGCTGCCGTTGTTCATGATCACCACCGGCCGGGTACCGCTGCCGCCGGAGAAGAACCATCCGGGGAGCGGGTGGTCCTCGTAGGGAACCGACACCGACTCCGGGGCGGGGGTGGCGAGGCTGTTGGCCGCAGTCCATGCCGCGTTCATCGAGCCGTACACCTGCGCCTCGGCTCCCGGCGTCGACGTTCCGAGAACCCAGAACAGCGCCTGGTTGTAGTACTGCGCCGCACGGCATGTACCGCGCACTCGCGGTCACCTTGTGGCCGGCCTTCAGCGCATCGTCGGCCTGTCGGGTCAACAGGTTCCCGGAGGCGATCCACGCGTCGTATACCGACTGATACGACGCCCCACCCGGCGCCGCATTCGCCTGGTTGACCGCCGTCAGGACCTCACCGACGGCCGCCGAGATACCCGACGCCCCGAGTGCGATCATCGACTGGAAGTTCAGGTCCTCCTGGGCGAACAGCTGGAAACCGCTCACCTTCAACTCACCGGCACCCGGTGCCGGTGGGACGGTCGAGACCGGGGGAACCGATGGTTCCGCTGATGTCCCCGACGAGTTGTCGGTGGAGCATCCCGCGGCGAGCAGCCCCAGACCCGCAGTGGCCGCGGTGAGGAAATGACGACGTGCAAGCATACGAACTCCCTGGCCGGACCCCCGGTTGGTATCGGCCCCTCCCTGCGGGGAGCGTAGAACAGGGGCTCCGATTCTGCCCGGACTCACGTCGGGTCTCGTCACGAACTTGCAGGTCGACGTCCCGCAGCCGCTCCCCCGGCATTCGGCGGAAGGTCGGGACGGTTCCGTACCCGTGCGAAACCAGGGGAAGGCTCGGATGTTCACAAGCCTGCACCCGAAACCCGAGGAAAGTT
>NZ_JBSFRM010000009.1:0-16689 GCF_053589235.1 Gordonia sp. NPDC003376
GATCTCTTCCAGTGAGCCAAGATCTTGACTTCGAGATCACGGCGACGCTGCTGCCGCGCCGTCGGTTCACCACGCCGCTGACGACCTGCCCAAGCGTAGTATCGTGAGCGTGAAACACCGATCAACTCAACAAGATCAGTGATGTCATGGCCGGCGCACTCCGCGGCGATGAGTTCATAACAGCTCACCGGTGTTGCTGTGCCGCAAAGTACGCCGAGACTTTTTTCAGGAACGCAATGTCGCGGTCCTTCTCAGCGGTCTCGGCACGTAATCGCACCAGCTCCGCGCGCTCACCGGCGCTGAGCTCACCATCCGGCGGAGCTGCCCGCCCCTCGGTGATCACTCCGTCGCGAATGCGTTCGGCGCGAACCCATTTGCCCAACAGATTCTCATGCACGTTCAACTCACGAGCGACCTCAGAGATCGGGCGGCCGCCATCAATCACCCGACGAGCAGCCTCCGCCTTGAACTCAGGCGTAAACGACCGACGCGTCCTGGACATAGTGACATCCTTCCAGCAGGACCCGTAGCCCCACTACCTCGGGTGTCCACTCAAACTGGGGAACCTCAGGGGTCACGTTGGCGAGGTCGGCCGTCTGAGGTTTCGACACGTCTCGTCGCTTCGCTCCTCGTCGGCTCAACCAGCAATGGCCACAAGCTGATTGAGCCGGGACCGAGCATCGCGAGGACCTGTGTCGAAATCTCTGTAGCCGGCGGTGGGAGCGTGACCACCTCGGAGGTGGGTGTGTTGGCGAGGTCGGCCGGCGGAGGTTTCGACTCGACTTGTCGCTTCGCTCCTCGTCGGCTCAACTATCAACGGAGAGTTGATGTTCGATCAGTAGTCGGGCTCAGCGGTTCAGGGCCGTGCGGGCCATCTCCGCGACTGATCCGTCCACCCGCGGTCCGTGACCGGGGAACAGGACAATGGCATCGAGTCGGGTGAACTCCTCGATGGTGCGGCGAGCGGTGGGCATGTCGTGTTGGAACACATCCGGAAGGCACTGACACCCCGACACCGCCGAGATCGGGTGGTCGCTGACCAGTGCATCCCCCGACACCAACACCTGGCCGTCGGCGACGAGGTAGGCGCTGTGGCCGTCGGTATGGCCGTGTGCGGCCACCGGACTCGGGGCTCCGGGCAGGTCGAGCGGGTCGGGAAAGGGCTGCGTGGCGTCGATCCCGGCGTGACTCAGCACACCGAGCGGGGTGACCATCGCCAGCCACCTCAGCACGCGGGGTCGATAGGCGATCGCCGCGATTCCGGCGGGGGTGGCCTGCTGCAGGTAGTCACGACGGGCATGACCCACCTCATCCGGATCGGCGTACACCGGGAAACCATGCTGCTCTGCCAGTTTCGCGAGCCCGCCGAGGTGGTCGACATGTGCGTGAGTGAGCAACGCCCCACGGATGTCCGACGGTGTCCCGCCGATCCGCCAGATCGACTCCACCACCGCGCCGGCCTGCCCGGGATAGCCGCCGTCGATCAGGGTCAGCCCCGAAGTATCCTGCAGGATCACCCAGTTCACCGCAGGCGTCGACACCAGGTAGGCCGTCGACGACGCACCGGTCACCGAACTGATCTCGAAATCGTTGCGGGACACAGCAAGACCTACTTCCGGACAACCAGGACGAACGGGCCGACCTCGGTGACCTCGAACCGGGGGTCGTCGAACAGGGTGCGATCGAAGGTGACGGTGTAGCGCTTCACGTTCGGGTCGTTGGGGTAGACGTCCTCGGCCAGCCGCAGGGTGTATCCGTCGGCGGCATACCGGAACAGGAACACATTCGGTGCCGGCCACGGCGAGTGGTCGATCCGGTCGATCAGGTCGTCGGCGCTGGTCGACTCCGACCACCTCGCGATGGTCGCGGCACGTTTGTCGAACTCGGCCAACGGGTTCGCGTAGTGCGAGGTGAGTCCCTGGAACCCCCAGAACGGGTAGATCGACAGGAAGCCGTAGTCGGCGGTGAGCACGATGTTCTCGGTGTCGGGACGCCCGGTCTGTTGTTCGATCAGATTCCGCAGTTGCGGATAGAACGACTCCGCGCCGGCCGGCCGCTGATCGGCACGCTTCCCGTAGCCGTCGGTGTCGGTGTAGGCCGTGGTGATCTCGTGCGACAGGTACCCGGGGATGCCCTGGGCCAGGGTGATCGCCGCGGCGGTGGCCACCGCACCGATCACGAACCGGATGTCCCCGAATCTCCCGACCGCCCATCGTGCCAGCTCGGCCACCCCGAACACGCCTGCGGCGGCAAGGATACCGACCAGAATGGGGTCGACCCGGAAGCTCAGCAGCGTCGAGCCGGTGGCGGTACGGATCATCGAGAGCAGGCAGAACACGTAGATGCCGACCACCGCGATCCCGAAGGCCAGCGCGATGGTTCGGGTCCGGAACCGCAGCAGAATCCAGATCAGGCCGATCAGCGTGATCAACCCGATCAGGTTGGTCTGGAACATCGGAAGAGGCAGCAGCGCACCACGTTCGGGCAGATAGTGCTCGGCGGTCCCGCCACTTGCCGGGGCATTACGCAGCCGGTCGAGCACATACGGCGCCCACACCAGGGCCGCAACAACCATGGCGACCCCGGCCATCGCGATCAGCCGGACGAGCACCGCGAGCACCGCGAGGCGTCGGGTCCGGGTCACCGTATCGCCGGGTACGGCCTTGTTCCCGGCCCGCCGCCAGGCCTCCACGATCAGCACCAGCGCCATGAGTACGGCGATACCCGCGAACAGGCCGGCATAGAGGGTGTAGAAGGTGGCACACAGACCCAACATCAAGCCGACCGCCACCACCGACACCCAGCTCGTACCCGCGGCGAGCGAAGCCGTCGGACCGTCGGCCAGTCGCGACCGGCCGCGCAGCGCGTACATCATCGGGATCGTCATCGGGATGCCGATCAACACCAGCACCGCCGCATACGGTTCGGGCGAGGCATACATCAGGGTGGTCACGGTGACCGCGAGGGCGATCGCCGCACCCCGATCGCCGCCGACCATGCGGTTCCACAGCACCACGCCCACCGCCGCGGCGATGGTGATGGTCAGGATCGCCCACGGCTTGTAGGCCTCCCAGCCGGGCACGCCGGTGGCCGCGGCGTAGCGTCCGCCCCACCAGAACCAGCCCGCCGGGTAGTAGGGCGCCAGATCGATGTAGGTCATGTCGGCCAGCCGTGGACTCGACGTCAACCGGGTCAGGTATTCGGTGCGGAACTGCTGGTCCACCGACAACCCGAACAGGTACAGCCGGGTGGCACCCAACGGCATCCCCAGGGTCACGGTGACCAGGCCGGCCACGCCGATCGTCGAACACAGGGTGGTGATCCAGCGACTGCGCCCGTACCGGTAGGCGATCGCCGCGACCAGCAGGAATGCGATCGCGATGACCTGCCCGACGGTGGTCAGCGCGCGCGTCACATTGGACGAGTTGAACGCCGGCCACTGGACGGTGTCGATCACCTTGACGCCGACGAGGCCGATGATCGCGGCGACGACGACGGCGGCGGCGAGTTCGAGCAGCGTGGTCAGACGCGGGTCGACGCCGCGCCGGGTCACCGTGGAGTTCACCTGATCACACCGGGAGCTTCCGGAACACCTTCCGCGGGATGTGCCGCAGCACCATCATGATGTAGCGGAACGTGCCGGGCACCCAGACGATCTCCTTGTGTGCATCGGCGGCGGCGACGGCCAGGCGACCCACATCCTCCTTGTTCACCGTCAGCGGGGCCTCGGCCACATGCGCCGACAGTCGGGTACGGACCTGGCCCGGACGCACCACGAGGACACCGATGCCGTCGGCGGCCAGCGCCTCACCGAGACCGAGGTAGAAACCGTCGAGGCCGGCCTTGGTGGAGCCGTACAGGAAGTTGGAACGCCGGACCCGTTCACCGGCAACCGAACTCATCGCGATGATCTGGCCGTGGCCCTGCTTGCGCAGCTTCTCGCCGAGCAGCACGCCGACACTCACCGCGGCGGTGTAGTTGATGGTCACCTCGGTGACGGCCTTGGCCTGGTCCTGCCACACGGCCTCGTCGTCGAACTGCACACCGGCGGCGACGATCGCGACGTCGATGTCACCGTTCGCGAAGGCCTTCTCGATGACGGCCGGGTGGGTGTCGGGGGCCAGCGCGTCGAAATCGATGACCTCGACGTCGGTGGCACCGGCCTGCTTGATGGTGGCGGAGGCGGCGTCGACGGCGGGATCACCGGGGACGGCGGCCAGCACCACGCGGGCCGGTCCGCGCTTGAGGTACTCGGCGGCGATGGCCAGGCCGATCTCGGAGCTGCCGCCGAGGATGAGGATCGATTGCGGGGCGCCTACGGCGTTGAGCATGGTGGTCCTGTCTGTTCAGGGAGAAGAGCGGATTTCGGTTGCGCGTCAGGCGAGTTCGAGACGGCGTGCCATGTCGGACATGAACACCCCGGTGGGGTCGATCTCGCGGCGCTTGGCGATCCAGGCGTCGATCTGCGGGTACATCGTGTGGAAGCTCGCCGCCGAGGTCCGCGAGTCCTTCGCGGTGTACAGGCGGCCGCCCATCTCCATCACCCGGCGGTCGAGCTCGTTGAGGAACTCGGCCAGCCCGCGCTTGACCGGGAAGTCCAGGCAGACATTCCAGCCCGCGAACGGGAAGCTGAGCGGGGCCTTGTTGCCCTCGCCGAACAGCTTGATCACGTTGAGGAAGCTGACGTGCCCCGACGCCTGGATGTCGACGATGAGCTGCTTGAACTCGGTCTCGTTCCCGGTCGGGACGATGAACTGGTACTGGGTGAACCCGCCGCCGCGCCCGTAGGCGTTGTTCCACTCACCGATGATGTCGAGCATGTGATAGAACTGCGCCAGATTCTTGATCTTGCCCTGCGAGTTGGAGCCGAGCCGGTAGTAGAACTCGCCGACCAGCATGAAGTCGAGCTTGTTGGCCAGACCCCGCGGGAAGACGTTCGGCAGACTGATCAGCGGCTTGTTGTTGAAGCTCAGCGGATCCTTCTGGTACTTCGCCGGCAGTTCGTCGAAGCTCGCGAGATCTCCGCGACTGAACGAACCACGGCCGAGTTTGGCGCCGCCGCTGATCGTGTCGAACCACCCCGAGGCGTACTCGTAGCCGTCCTCGTAGCGCTGCTCGAGGTGCAGGGCGATGGTCTCGTCGAGGTTGTTCGTGACGAACGAGTCGGCCAGGAAGAAGGCGGACTCGGTGCGCTTCATCTGGATCCTGGCGCGGAGCACGATACCGGTCAGGCCGATACCGGCGACGGTCGCCCAGAACAGCGAGCCGTCGGCGTCGTCGGGCGATCCGTCCGGGCGCAGGGTCAGGATGCGGCCGTCGGCGACGAGCAACTGCAGCTCGACGACGTGATTGCCGAAGCTGCCGGCGCTGTGGTGGTTCTTGCCGTGGATGTCGTGGGCGATCGCGCCGCCGACGGTGACCTGCCGGGTTCCGGGCAGCACCGGCACCCACAGCCCGTGGGGCAGAGCGGCCATCATCAGCGCATCCAGCGACAGACCGGCGTCGACGTCGACGATGCCTGTCTCGTCGTCGATGGAGTGGATGCGGGTCAAGGGCGTCATGTCGATCGTGAGGCCACCGGAGTTCTGTGCCGACTCGTTGTACGACCGGCCCAGGCCGCGGGCGATGACGCCGCGCTTGAGGTAGTCGGGCTTGTCGGCGTTGCTGTCGGCGACCCGCGCGACCGCGTCGGCGATGACCTCGGGGTACGGCGTGGAGAGCACGTGTCCTTCGATCGGGGTGGTGCGAGACCATCCCACGAGGGTGCGCGTGGTGATCGGCAAGAGCTCTTCTGTAGACATCGGCCAAGATGCTACCCGCTCGTAGCGACGGTGCCCGGGGGTTGATCGGGCGGGGGTGAGGGCGCTCACGACCCTGCCGGTGTGGGTCATCGGCGGAATGCCCTCCCGCCGAGGGAACCGTCGGCGAACTCTCGGTTCAGAACGGCGAATCCGGCGTGGACGTGGGCGTCCGCTATTACTGTTTCGCCTGTTATGTGCGTCACATTCTTCTGAGAGGGAGCTGCCATGTCGACACCGATCACCCGCAGGAACCGACGACGAGGACGGCGCCGCGCCGCGGGAGTGCTGGTGGCCGCCGCAGCGACCACAGCGCTCGCCGTCGGAGCAACCAACTCGGCCGCGCAAGCGGCGCTGGTGCCGACGGTCAATGGCTATTCGGCAGGATGTGATGCGGGGGATGCCGAGGTCCGGGGCGGTACGTTCCTGTTCTCGGAGGTGCTCGCGGATTGCACCGGGTCGTCTCCCTCGATCGTCGCGCAGGTTGCCGACGGGCTCATCGGCGTATTCGCACCGGATCTGCCGGTGCGGTTGTCTACGTTCAACGGGGCGAACGCGACGACGGCCGTCCTCGGTGTGGGTCCCTCGGCGTACGCCACGATCGAAGGCACCGGCTACGCCTCGGCACTGGTCGCACTGGGCGGCACCGCCACTGCGAACGCGCAGAACCACGTCAGCGGCGCCATCGCGGTCGCGGGACTGGGCGGCACCAGTAACGCCGACGCCAACCTCTTGGGCCTGGCGCTGGCGCTCACCGCGGGGCCGGGGACCGCCAATGCCACTGCGTTGCCCGGCGGCATCGTCATCGTCGATGTGTTGGGTGATCTGATCCCGATCGGCGGGACCGTGACCGCGGAGGCGACGGCACTGGGTGGCATCGCGAGTGCCCTGTGGAATCCGATCGACGGCGGGCAGGCGATCTGCACCGCGGTGTACGCGACGGCGAGTGTGTCGCGAGGCGGAAACAACATCGACTCCTGCACGAGCGTGCTGTTCATCTTCCAGAAGTACCAGCACGGTGACGGTCCGGAGGTGTACGCGATCAAGAATCCGTTCTCGGTGGTGCTCGTGTCGCCGCTCTCGGATTCACTTGCCGGCTCCATCGCCACGATCGCCGAAGCCCTGGGCATCCCCGAGGATGTCGCCGCTCTCCTTGCGGGACAGTTCATCCCGAAGTTCGACCAGGACCTGATCCGAGTGTCGTTCGGGCCGGACGGACCCGACATCGGCACCGACCTGTTCTCCACGTCGACCACGACGTCGGCCAGACTGGCAAGTGCTCCGGCCGTGGCCGGCGCCGAGAGCGTGTCCGACGGCGTCGTCGCCGACACCGGCGGTTCGACCGTCGAGACGCCGGCGGCCACCGACTCCGATGACACGACCCCGAGCGCCGAGCCCGAGGTGACCGCGCCTGAGGTCGCCGCGCCCGAGGTATCCGAGCCCGGGGTGACCGAGCCCGGGGTGACCGAGCCCGAGGAAACCGCGGCTGAGGAAACCGCGGCTGAGGAAACCGCGGCGGAGACCGCCGAGGCTGCCGAGCCCGCGCCCGAGCCCAGCGAGCCGGTCTTGTCGGCGCCCGCCGAGTAGCGACCCCACGTTTCCCGCGTACCCGGTTCCTTCCCGCTTGTCGGCTCCGATGAGCGGGAAGGAAATCGGTACGCCGGAACCCGTGAGCGGGGCTCGGTTCGACGCGAGGTCAGCCCAACGCGGCCATCGCGGCATTGCGGCCGGGAATGCCGCTGACCCCGCCACCGCGTCGAGCTCCGGCTCCACACAAGAGCAGGCGGGGATGTCGGGTCTCGACGCCCCACGTTCCCACCTCGGCGTCGGCCTCGGCCCATGGCCACTGCAGGGAGCGGTGGAAGATGTTGCCGCCGGGTAGGCCCAGCGTCGATTCGAGATCGAGTGGGGTCTTGGCCTCCAGGCACGCGTTGCCGTGTGCGTCGGTGGCGATCACCGACGAAATAGGTTCGGCCAGAACCGAATCCAAAGACCGCAGGGTGGCGTCGACGGCGTGCTGCACGGCACCGGGTGCGGCGAACACCTCGGGAGGCAGATGGAGCCCGAACAGGGTCAGGGTGTGTTTGCCGTCGAGTTCGGGTCCCAGGATGGTGCGGTCGGACAGGGTGTGACAGTAGATCTCACACGGCGGGACGTCGGGCACCTCGTCGCGCCGCGCCTGCTCCCACGCCGCCCGCAACTGGGCGTACGACTCGTTGATGTGGAACGTCCCCGAGAACGCGGCCTCCGGCGCCACCGACCGATCGCGTAGCCCGGGCAGCCGGTCGAGCAGCAGATTGATCTTCAGCTGGGCACCCTGCGGTGCCGGTTCGGTGTCGATCGGGGCGTCGAGCATGGTGTTGAGCACAGCCGGCGCGCATGCGCCGTAGAGCACTGCGCCGCGGGCGCTCCCGATGCGTTGCCGGGTACCCCCGACAACGTACTCGACGGTACCGTCGGCCGGGTCGACGCCGATCACCCGTGCGCCGGTGCGGATCTCGGCGCCGGCCGCCACCGCCGCCTGATACAACGCCCCCGACACCGCGCCCATCCCGCCGACGGGGACATCCCAATCGCCGGTCCCGCCGCCGACCAGGTGGTACAGAAAGCAGATGTTCTGCCGCAGAGACGGATCGTGCAGGTCGGCGAAGGTGCCGATCAGTGCGTCGGTCGCGACGATCCCGCGGACGACGTCGTCGTCGAAGTACTTCTCGATCAGCTCACCCAACGGCCGCTCGATCAGCTGGTCCCACAGGTCGGCGGTACTCGAATCCACATCGCTCGGGTCTTCGCCGACGACGAGTTCTCGCATCTGCTCGACGCTGCGCAACGGCTCCAGCAGGCTGGGGAAGACGCGTCGGGCGATCGCGCCCATGCGGTCGTAGAAACGCTGCCATGCATCGAAATCGGCGTCCGACCCGGTGACTGCACGGAACGCCGCGGCGGTGGCTTCCGGGTCGGCGGTGTCGACGAGCAGCCCACGTCCCGGATCGCCGGGCACAGGCGTGTAGGAGGAGAAGCGGCGCCGCACCAGGGTGATGTCGAGGTCGAGGTCGGTGATGATCTGTCGGGGGAGCAGCGACACCAGGTACGAATAGCGCGACAGCCGGGCCGGCAGCCCGGGGAAGGGCATCGCCGACACGGCTGCACCACCGACATGATCGGCCGCCTCCAGCACCAGGACAGAACGGCCTGCCCGCGCCAGATAGGTGGCGGCGGTCAGGCCGTTGTGTCCGGCACCGATGATGATGTCGTCGTGGGATTCCGGAGCGATCCGTTCAGGAGTCATCGGCCCCAGAATCCCACGTACTCACCGGTGGGTGGGCGAGATCAGCGCATGATCTTCGCGAGCCACGGGGTGGAGTCGGGCACCGACGCCAGCACCGCACCCGAGTGGTCCTCCTCCGGATACACGTGCAGGGTGACCGGCTGGTTGTTGGCCTTCATCTGCGCGTACAGCGACAACGCCGACGGTGCCGGGACGTCGGCGTCCTTGAGGCCCTGGCCGAGGAAGATCGGACGGTCGTAACCCTTGTACGGCGTCTGCATGTACTCGCGCAGGGCCGGGGCGGCACCCGGGATCGACATCAGCGGCTTGCTGAACCAGGTGTTCACCTCGTCACCGCTGAGCTGCTGCTTGAGGATCGGGTAGCAGGTGGTGCGACCCTGTTCCAGGCGCTCGAGGCCCTTCGTGTTCAGCACCGAGGTGACCTTGAGATCCGGGCGGGTCTCGTCGAAGCCCGCGAGGATGAACGCGGTGTAGGCGTTGAGGCTTCCCGGCAGGGCGAACGGCGGGACCTGCGGGCCCAGGTTCTGGTACAGGTACTCCAGGTTGGCCGGGATACCGGTGGCGACCACACCGCGGTAGTCCAGGCCCGATCCGCGGCTGAACTCGGTGGCATACCGGGCGCCGTTGAGTGCGGCGGCCGCACCCTGCGACTGGCCGATGATGGCCCACTTCTTGCCCAACGGGAGTCCGGCCTGCTGCGAGGCGACGACGATGTCGACGATCGAGTGCGCGGCGGCCTTGCCGTTCAGGTAGGCCATCAGGCCGGGGGTGCCCAGTCCGACGTAGTCGGCGGCGACGACGGCATAGCCCTGATCCAGCCAGTGGCCGAGGTACTCGACGTCGCGGGCGCTGCGGGGGAACGCCGACGGGGTGCAGTCGTCGTTCATGCCGACGGTGCCGTGCGCCCAGGAGATCACCGGCCAGCCGCCGGCCGGTGCGGTGCCCTTGGGCACGAAGATCGCACCCGTGCTGGTGGCCTTCTCGTCGTGCTGGTCGACCGTGGAGAACTGCACCCGGTAGGCCGAGCTCGCGGCGGGCAGGGTCAGCGACTGTGCCAGTGGCACCTTCGCCATCAGCGTGCCGGCCTTGGCCGGGATCGCGCCCGAGTACTCGGTGACGTCGAGGCCGGACCAGTTCGGGATGCCCACGACCACCTCGTCGTCGGCACGGGCGACCGGGGTCGCCACGGCCACGCCGAGCAAGAGCAACAGGGAGACGACGAGCAGCCGATGTCGGCCACGACGGACAGCGTTGAACATGAGGCGAAGCCTAGAAAAGTCTGTGGCTGAAGTTAAGCCTGATCCGTGCCCGTATCTGGTGCGATTCGTGTCCCCGGCGTGGGGGTGTCCCGGCGTGGGTGTCGCAGAGGCCGGCGTCGCAGACCGGGAGTCCTCGCGCGGGTCAGGGTCAGCGCATCAGGGCCGCCAGCCACGGGGTGGAGTCGGCCATCGACGCCAGCACCGTCCCCGAGTGGTCTTTGTCGGGATAGACGCGCAGGGTGACCGGCTGGTTGTTCGCCTTCATCTGTGCGTACAGCGACAGCGCCGACGGTGCGGGCACGTCGGTGTCGAGCAGGCCCTGGCCGAGGAAGATCGGACGGTCGTACCCGCTGAACGGCGTACCCATGTACTCGGTGAGCGCCGCCCGCGCGTCCGGGATGCTGCCGACCGGCGCGGACAGGAACTGATCGAGCCGCACACCCTGCACCGCCGACGACATCTCCGGATAGCAGAGGGTGCGGGCCTTCTCCACGAGCCGCCGTCCGGCGGGGGTCAGCACCCGCTCGGGGTGCAGATCGGGCCGGGCGTCGGCGAAACCGGCGAAGATGTAGGTGGTGTAGACGGTGAGCGATGTCGGCAGCGCGACCGGGGCCGGCAGTCCCAGGGCCACCACCTGCTCGATGTTCGCCGGTGTCCCGGTGGCGACGACGCCCCGGTAGTCCAGTCCGCTGCCCGCCGACAACGCGGTGGCGGCATGTGCGGCACTGAGGGCGGCGCCCGCGCCCTGCGATTGCCCGACGATCGCCCACCTGGGTGACAACGGTGCGGCCAACTGCATGCGGTGGGCGGCGAGCACCGAGTGCACCACCGAGTGCGCCTCCACCTTCCCGTTCAGGTAGTCCATCGGTCCGGGTGTGCCGAGTCCGACGTAGTCCGTGGCGACGATCGCGTATCCCTGGTCGAGCCAGTGCCCGAGGTAGGTGGCGTCCCGGGCGGAGCGGGGCAGCGCGGACGGGGTGCAGTCGTCACCCAGACCGGTGGTTCCGTGAGCCCACGCGATCACCGGGTATCCGCCGGGCGGGGCCGGGGTGCGCGGCAGGAACACCGCGCCGGTGCTCACCGCAGGCCGATCGTGGATGTCGCGGGTGGCGTACAGCACGCGGTAGGCGTGGCCGGCCTGCGGCAGGCTCACCGCCGGATCGAGTGGGGTCTGGGCGAGCACGGTTCCCGGCGCGCCGATCGGGCCCGAGTGGTCCCGGGCGTCGAGTCCCGACCAGATCGGGGCCGGCGTCGGCGGTGGGGAGTCGGCGCGCGTCGGGGCGTCGACGCCGAGCAGTGCGCCGGTCACCGCGGTGGCGATCGCGGCGGCCGCGATGCGGAAACGGACGGTACGTGATGCGGGCGAGCCCATCTCGCAACTGTATTCTTTTGTTCTGCGAACGATGGTCGGATTCGGGGAATCGGCCGGTGGATACCCCGTTTCCCGGGCGGAGATATCGAATTCCCCACTATTCTTGACGAGTGCAGACCCCGACAGTCGACCTCACCTCGGGCCAAGCCCTGCCGCTGGTCGGCCTCGGGACCTTCGACATGCTGGGAATGCCTTGTGCGCAAGCTGTTTCGCATGCGATCCGGGTCGGATACCGGATGCTCGACACGGCCTCGCGCTATGCCAACGAACGCAGCGTCGGAATCGGCATAGAAGAATCCGGTATCGACCGCGCCGACATGATCGTGCAGACCAAACTCGGCGGCGGGGACCAGGGATTCGACGAGGCGATCAACGCGGCCAAGGAGAGCGCCCGCCGACTCGGCGTGTCCTACATCGACGTCTACCTCATCCACTGGCCGTGTCCGAGCCTCGGCCGCATGGTCGATTCCTGGAATGCGTTGCTGACGCTCGCCGACGAGGGCTTCATCCGCACCGCAGGGGTGTCGAATTTCAAGATCGGCCACCTGCAGGCGCTCTACGACGCCACCGGCCGCTGGCCCGCGATCAACCAGATCCAGTGCTCGCCGGCGCTGGCGCGCCCCGAGGTTCGGGAGTTCATGGAAGCGAGGGGAATTCACGCGCAGGCCTGGCACCCCACCGGGCGCAAGGAAGCCATGCTCGGTGACGCCGAGATCATCCGGCTTGCACGCAAATACGGCAAATCGCCCACCCAGATCGCGTTGCGGTGGGCGGTGCAGCAGGGGATCGGTGTGGTGCCGAAGTCCTCACACAAGGGACGCCAGCGCGAGAACATCGACCTGTTCGACTTCACCTTCGACGCCGATGACATGACCGCGCTGGAGAGCCTCGACCGAGGCGAGAAGGCGGCCCGCGACTCCGACGTCGAAGAGGAGTTCTGACGGCACCGGGATCATCACCGTCATCGGGTCGACTAGGGTGGCAGGGTGTCTGACCCAGGCCGCGAGCACGATCCGGTTGATCCCGCCGTCCACCATCACGAGGACTACGCCACCCGGCATGCCCCGATGCCGGTGGAGTTGCCCCTCGACGACGAGGAGGCGTCGACCGACGTCGACCTCAAGACCCAGCTGATCCGGTTCATCGTCACCGGTGCCGGGTCGGCGGTCCTCGACTTCGGCCTCACCATCCTGCTGCAGTACGCGCTCGGCGCGCCGTATGCACTGTCCAAGGCGCTGGGCTTTCTACTGGGCACCACCGTCGCCTACCTGATCAACCGGCGCTGGACCTTCCGCGCCGAGCCGAGCACGGCACGCTTCATCGCGGTGATCGTGCTGTACGCGGTGACCTTCGTGGTGAACGTCGGGCTCTACGCCTGGCTGTCGTCGCTGTGGGAGGACGGGCTGCTGTACAGCCTGTTCGCGTTCGTGATCGCGCAGGGCACCGCCACCGTGATCAATTTCGTCGTCCAGCGTGCGGTCATCTTCCGCATCCGGTGACCGGGCATGACCCCGCGGGCGGTGGTGGTCGGGTCCGGACCCAACGGATTGTCGGCGGCGATCCGGCTGGCCCGAGCCGGGGTGTCGGTGCAGGTGATCGAAGGTTCCGACGAGATCGGCGGTGCCACCGGAACCGGTGAGCTGTCGGTGCCCGGCGTGCGCCACGACCACTGTTCGGCCGTCCACCCGCTGGGCGTCGCCTCGCCGTTCCTCGCCACGCTGCCCCTCGAACGCCACGGCCTGCGGTGGCGGTGGCCCGAGATCGACTGTGCTCATCCGCTCGACGACGGCACCGCCGGGCTGCTGTATCGCGACCTCGACACCACCGTCGACGGCCTCGGCGCCGACGGGCGACGCTGGCGTGCCCTCGTCAGCCCGCTTGTGACCCGGTTCGACGCGATCGCCCAGGACATCCTCGGTCCCGTCCTCCGGGTTCCCCGACATCCGTTCGCCACCGCCCGGTTCGGGGCCCGGGCACTGGCACCGGCCAGTGCTCTCGCCCGAACGCTGCGCACCCCGCAGGCGCGGGCTCTGCTGATCGGCACGGCCGCCCACGGCTTCACCCGGCTCGACCGGCCGGGGTCGGCGGCGGTCGCGATGATGCTCGTCGCCGCCGGCCACCGCAGTGGTTGGCCGGTCGCCGAGGGCGGATCGGCGGCCATCACCGCGGCGATGGCCGGGCTGCTCACCGAACTCGGCGGCACCATCACGGCCGGGGTGACCATCCGACGCCGCGCCGACCTGCCCGACGCCGATCTCGTGCTGCTCGACGTCATGCCCGGGGCGGCGGCGGAGATCCTCGGGGACGAGCTACCCCGGCGAATCGGACGTGCCTACCGGCGCCGGCGATCGGTCGGCGCGGCATACAAGGTCGACTATGTGATCGACGGTGAGGTCGGTTGGACCGCAACGGGTTGCGCGCGGGCCGGAACCGTTCATCTCGGCGGTTCGGCGGCCGAGATCGTCGAGGCCGAACGTCAGGTGGTCTCGGGTGCGATGCCGGAGCGACCGTTCGTCCTGATCGGGCAGCAGTGGCTGGCCGATCCCGGCCGGGCGGCCGGGCGGTTGCGCCCGCTGTGGGCGTATGCGCATGTTCCCGCGGGGTACCCCGGAGACGTCACCGATGCCGTGACTGCCCAGATTGACCGATTTGCACCAGGTTTCGCCGATCGCGTGGTCGCGGTGCATGTGACCACGCCGCAGGAATCACAGCGACGCAATCCCAATCACGTCGACGGTGACATCGGGGGCGGCCCCAATGATCTCCGGAACTTGATCGGACGACCCAGGTTGTCGATGAACCCTTATGCCACTGGGGTTTCCGGGGTGTACCTGTGCTCGTCGGCCACTCCTCCGGGCGGTGGTGTGCACGGGATGTGCGGTGTCCACGCGGCGCAGGCGGCGCTGCGCTACCTCGCATCGGGGTCGCGGTGAGTTAGTCTCGTGGCGAGACGGGGAAGCCAGATGAGATCCCGCACGACAGGTGAGGCCCTGCATGCAGCACGAGCATCGGATGACCGTTCAACGAACACTGTTCGCCGGACCCGATCCCCGGGTGGTCCCGGGCATGTACGTCGACGGCGATCTCGCCCGAATCCGGCCCGAGCGCACCGCACTGCAGCTCGAACCCGGTGCCGCCGTGAGCACCAACACCTACTTCGGTCGGTTCGCCGCGAGCTACTGGCAGCGCTACACCGCCGTCACCGCCGTCCGGCTGACCCTGCATCACGAGTGCGAGCCGCAGACCCTGCTGCGGCTCGACCTGGTGGCCTCCGATGCGAGCGGGCGGCGCCGTCCGCTCCACGCGCGCGAGATCACCGGAACCGGTGTGGTGAGCGTGGACCTCGAGATCGGTCGATTCGTCGACGGCGGCGCGATCTGGTTCGAGCTGACCGCGATCGGCGGAGGCGCACGGATCTCCGATGTCACCTGGTCGGTACCGGCCCCGGAACGTCATCGGAAGCTCTCGGTGGTGATGTGCACGTACAACCGCCCCGCCGAGGCGATCTCGACCCTGCTCACCCTCGGCGGAGACGCCGCGGCCGCCGACCTGGTGGACGCGGTCCACGTCGTCGACCAGGGGACCCGGCGAGTCGAGGACCATGACGAGTTCCACCGCGTGAAAAGTCTTCTGGGCGAGCGGCTCCACTACGTGACCCAACCGAATCTCGGTGGGGCGGGCGGCTTCAACCGCGGTATCCACGACCTGACCCGGACCGGCGACTGCAGCACCGACATCCTCGTCATGGACGACGACATCCTGTGTGAACCGGAGTCGGTGATCCGGTTGTCGGCGATGGCCGACAACGCCACCCGCCCCGTGCTGGTGGGTTCACAGATGCTGTTGCTGTCGGAGACCTATCGGGTGCACATGACCGGTGAGTGGGAGGCGCTCGACGAGCTGAAGGCCGGGCGCCCCAGTGCCAACGGCAAGCAGGGGCTCGACGCGCTCACCAAACAGCAGGACGTCCACACCGATGCCGGTTGGAACGGGTGGTGGTCGTGTCTGCTGCCCGCCGAGGCGGTGTCGGCCGTGGGCCTCTCGTTGCCGCTGTTCTTCCAGTGGGACGACATCGAGTTCGGCATCCGTGCCCGCAAGGCCGGATTCCCCACCGTCACCCTGCCCAATGCCGGTGTGTGGCATGCGGATTTCCACCTGAAGGACTACGACGACTGGTCCCGTTACTTCAGCTGGCGCAACGCGATGATCGTGTCGGCGATCCACGGACGGTTCGACCCGAAACAGATCAGTGGCGTCGTCGCCCGGGAGATCACCCAACACATCGTCTCGATGCAGTACGGCCTGGCGGAGACCTTCCTGCTCGCGGTGCGCGACTTCATCAGTGGGCCATCAGTTCTGCATGACGGCGGGCAGGCCAAGCTCGGTGAGCTGGCCCGATTGCGGGCCGACTACCCCGACACCGTGCGTGTGGACGCCGTGACGGGGCTGGCCACAGATCCGCCGATCGTGGTGAAAGGGCCGGAGCCGCAGCAGAACCGGCTGGATCAGGTGCTGGCCAAGCGGGTGGCCAAGCAGTATCTGGGGCGTCTGGCCCCCGGTCGCGTCGCGATCTCCGCCCACGACAATCGGTGGTGGCACGTGGGCCTCTTCGCCGAGGCCGTCGTCACCGACTCCTCGCAGACCGGTGTCCGAATCCGGCGTCGGGACAAGGGTATCGCGGTCCGGCAGGCCCGTGAGCTGGCCCGCCTGTGCCTGGATCTGCGGCGTCGGGGACCCGAGATCGCCGAGATGTGGCGGTCGGCGGTCCCCGAACTCACCGGTCGCGAGAACTGGCAACGCCTGTTCGACGGGGAGTGACCGTAGTAGGCGATCGAGCCGGGACTCGTATTCTCCGAGTGCGTAGGCCGTTGTTGGTAATTGAGCGGGGAACTGGGTTCTCCGCGTGCGCAGGTTGTGGTTGGTGGTTGAGCCGGGACCGAGCGTAGCGAGGACCCGTGTCGAAACCTTGTG
>NZ_JBSFRM010000009.1:16785-123043 GCF_053589235.1 Gordonia sp. NPDC003376
TGTGAGTTGACGGTGTTGGTGGCCATTTCGAGCCCGGTGGTTGCGTTCCGGGCCTGGGTGGCGGAGGTTTCGACTCGTCTTGTCGCTTCGCTCCTCGTCGGCTCAACCATCGACGGCAGCAGTGTGATTGACCCGATGCTGTCTCAACCAGCAGTGGTGGCAACCATATTGGTTGGTTGAGCCGGGACCGAGCGTAGCGAGGACCCGTGTCGAAACCTTGTGAGTTGACGGTGTTGGTGGCCATTTCGAGCCCGGTGGTTGCGTTCCGGGCCTGGGTGGCGGAGGTTTCGACTCGTCTTGTCGCTTCGCTCCTCGGGCTCAACCATCGACGGCAGCAGCGTGGTTGAGCCGATGCTGTCTCAACCAGCATCGGCAGCAGCATTATTCGGTGATTGAGCCGGGGCCGAGAGTCGCTATCGGTTCACCTTCGCGATGACGTTGTCGGCGTACCAGTTGAGGTGATCGATCTTCTTCTGCAGCGGTTCGGTGTCCTCGCCGATGATGTAGGGCATGCGGAAGCCGACGATGACGTCAGTGATCCCCTTGTCCTCCAGCCTCTTACAACCATCAATGGTGTAGGAGTCGAGCGCGATGGCGTGGATCTCGAACGGATCGTCGGCCTTGCCCTCCGCCTTGCGGATGGCGGCGATCTTGCCGAGCAGGACGTCGAGTTCCTCACCGGGGCCGCCGCCGTGCATCCAACCGTCGCCGCGGATCACCGCGCGGCGCAACGCGGCGTCGGCGTGCCCGCCGACGAGCAGCGGCACCGGCTTGGTGGGTGCCGGCGCCATCTTGACCTTCGGGATGTCGTAGAACTCGCCGTGGAACTCGAAGTACTCGCCGGTGGTCAGTCCGCGGACGATGTCCATGCACTCGTCCATCCGCTTGCCGCGGCGGGCGAAGTCCACCCCCATGATGTCGTAGTCCTCGGGCCACGGGCTGGTGCCGACACCCAGCGCCAGCCGGTTGTCGGTCAGGTAGGCCACCGACGCGGCCTGCTTGGCCACCAGCGCGGGCGGACGCACCGGCAGCTTCAGCACGAACGGGGTGAACCGGATCGACGAGGTCACCGCGCCGAGTGCGGCGGCCTGGATGAAGGTCTCGATGAACGCCTTGTCCTCGAGGAACTCGCGGTTGCCGTCGGGTGTGTACGGATAGGTGGCATCCGACTCCTCCGGGTAGGCGAGTGAATCGGGGATGGTGAACCCGGCGAATCCGGCTTTCTCGGCGGCCTGGGCGAGTGGTGCGTAGTAGGCGGGATCGGTCATGGCCTCGGCGAAGGTGAACCGCACGTGTGCCTCCTCGGGTCGGCGGGATGACTACCACGCTAGAACACGTTCTAGTCGAAGGAACGGGGTTTGTCCGGATCTGCCGGAGCGGTCGTCAGGCGAGGGCCGGACCCGGGGTCAGATGGAATCGCACACCCTCGAGGTTCATCGTCGCCTCGTAGGTGCGGTCGTAGGCGGTGGCGCTGATCCGCCAGCCATCGGTGGTGCGCCGGTAGGTATCGCGATAGAACGCCGCACCGATCAGCATGAAGTTCATCTCCGGCACGATCACCCGGTCCTGCAGATACCACTCACCGGTCGCGGTGTCGCCGTCGACGACGATCACCGGATGGGTCACGCGATGTTCGGTGATCGTCGATGGTCCGAGGGTCGTCCGCATGTACGCCACGAGGTCATTGCGGTTGTCGAAGGCGAGTGGTCGGCCGTCGACGGTGGAGCCGTACCCGGCGGTGACGTCCTCGGTGAGGGTGCCGGCGAAGTCGTCCCAGTGTTTGGTGTCCAGGCCGCGCAGGTACCGGTACTTGAGGTGCTCGATGGCGGTGCGGTCGATGGCGGTGGGATCAGACATCGGGAATGTCCAGCTCGAAGTTGGGGGCGACGAGACCGCCGTCGGGCTCGATCAGCTTGCCGGTGAGGTACGCCCCGGCAGGGGATGCGAGATACAGTGCGGCAGTGGCGATGTCCTCGGGTTCGCCGAGGCGGCGCAGCGGGGTCTTCTGTTCGATTCCCGAGCGCAGGTCCTCGTCGGAGGCCACCACCTCCAGGGCTGATGTGACGATGGAGCCGGGCGCGATCGCGTTCACCCGGACGTGTGGGTTGAGATCGAGTGCGGCCAGGCGGGTGTAGTGCACCAGCGCGGCCTTGACCGTTCCGTAGGTGGCGAATCCGCGGCCGGACAGATGCCCCACCGCCGAGGCGATGTTGATGATCGATCCGCCGCCCGGCGCCCGCTTGAGATGGGGAACTGCGGCCAGTACCAACGAATGTGCGGTCAGGACATTGAAATCGAATGCTCGCGCAAGGTCTTTCGTGCGCGTCGACATCAACGGCGACGGATAGGCGCCGCCCACGTTGTTCACCACGATGTCGAGCCGGCCGAACTCGTCGATGGTGGGTGCGACGAGTTCGCCGGGTTCGGTGGCCGCCAGATCGGCGGGGATGACCAGGGCTCGGCGCCCGAGTGAGCGCACCTGTTCGGCGACGGATTCGAGCTCGTCGACGTTGCGGGCGGAGAGCACGACGTCGGCACCGGCCTCGGCGAAGGCGGTCGCGATGGTGGCGCCGATGCCACGTCCGGCACCGGTGACGACGGCAACCCTGTCGTCGAGGCGAAAGCGGTCGAGAATCACGGTCGCAACTCTAAAATAGAACGTGTTCTACCGTCAATCGGGAGCGGTGACACCGATCCCGGACGGATTCACGGTCGGACGAAGTGCTCTTTTCGTCCCAGGCGCTGCAGCCGCAACCACTCCCGGAAACCGTCGACGTCGCGCTGCTGCACCAGGAAGTACCACCCGAACCGCGCATACTCCTGCGGCAGCAGCTTGCGCATCCCCGGCTGGCTCATCAGGTAACCGCGGTTGCGGTAGGTGAAGAACCGTTTGGTGTCGTTGTCGGGGTACTGGGTGTGCATTCGTCCGCCGAGGATCGGCCGGAACTCGTCGGAGCCGTACGGATGCAGATACGCGGTGGTCAGGCAGGTCCCGAAACTCAGGCCCGACCGCTGTAGCCGACGGTGCATCTCCACCTCGTCGCCGCGGAAGAACAGCCGCAGATCCGGGACACCGATCATCTCGAGGGCCTCGGCGCGGAAGAGTGCACCGTTGAACAGGGACGCGATATCGGGCAGCAGGTCGTCGCCACTGTCCTCGCCGTTCTCGAACAGCTCCGAACGCTTTCGGCGCCACACCAATCCGCGGCGGAGTGGGAAGGCCAGGGTGTCGGGGTCGTCGATGTTGGCCACCACCGGCGACACCTCCGACAACTCGTGTCGGCGAGCGCAATCGAGCAGGGTGGCGAGCACGTCCGACCCCTCGGGGCGGCCGTCGTCGTCGGCGCACCACACCCAGTCGGCGCCCAGTGCCAGGGCGTGCAGCATGCCGAGCGCAAAACCGCCGGCTCCACCGAGGTTGCGTTTCGATCCGAGATAGGTGGTCGGAACCGGTTGTGCGGCAACCAGGTCGGCCACCTGCTGCTCGTCGGCGTTGTCCACGACGACGATGTGGTCGACCGGGCGGGACTGGTCGGACACCACGGCCAGGGAGGCCTTCAGCAGCTCGGCGCGGCGATGGGTCACCACCACCGCGATCACCGTCTCGGCGGTGCTGTGCGGCACACTCATCCGGCGGAGTCCTGCCGTGCCATCCCGGCGATCACCTCGCGGACGTGCGCGGCGGCGTCGGGACCCTCGTAGGCGCCGACCACCTCTTCGATCCCGCCGTCCATCCGGACCTCACCGTGATCGATCCACAGGGCGCGATCACACAGCTGTGCGAGGAACTCGTTGGAGTGGCTGGCGAAGACCAGGATGCCGGAGCGTTCGACGAGCGCGGCCAGTCGTGACCGCGCCTTCTTCATGAACTCGGCGTCCACGGCGCCGATGCCCTCGTCGAGGATCAGGATCTCCGGGTCGATGCTGGTCACCACGCCGAGCGCCAGACGCACCCGCATACCGGTGGAGTAGGTCCGCAGCGGCATCTGCAGGTAGTCGCCGAGTTCGGAGAACTCCGCGATCTCGTCGATCTTCTTGAGCATCTCCTTGCGGCTCAGGCCCAGGAACATGCCGCGGATGATGATGTTCTCGTAGCCGGAGATCTCCGGGTCCATGCCCACACCGAGGTCGAACACCGGCGCCACCCGGCCGGTCACCTGGCAGGCGCCCCGGGTGGGCTCGTAGATCCCCGACAGCAACCGCAGCAGCGTCGACTTGCCGGCACCGTTGTGCCCGACCAGGCCGACGCGGTCGCCGTGCTCGAGGTGCAGGTCGATGTTCTTGAGTGCCTCGACGACGACCACATTGGAGGAGTTGGAGCCGATCACACCACCGGCGGCCCCCATCACCGACTTCTTCAGTGAGCGGGTCTTGGCATCGAAGATGGGGAAGTCGACGCAGGCTCCCCACGTGTCGACGCGGACCGAACTGTTCATGCTGGTCATGCTCATCTGTGTCTCTCTCACACCCAGTAGGCCACGCGGGCCCGGTAGTTACGCATCACCAGGATCGCCATCAGCCAGCCGACGGCGGTGCAGGCCAGGACCACCAGCCAGTGGTAGAAGGCCACCGGCTGACCGAGCAGCGGGCCGCGGCTGATCTCCAGGTAGTGATACATCGGGTTGAGCTCGACCAGCTTGAGGCGCTCGGATTGCTGACCGGTCTGGCGGCCGAGGCTGCTGGTGGTCCAGATGATCGGGGTCATGAAGAACACCAGTTGGACCGCGGTGGTCAGGAGCTGGCCGATGTCGCGGAACCTGGTCGACAGGATGCCGAACACGATGGTCACCCAGATGCCGTTGAGCACGAACAACGCGATCGCCGGGATCACCAGCACCACGGTCCAGTTCAGCGGCTGGGGGAAGACGATCAGGATCACCAGGTAGATGACGATGTTGTGGGCGAAGATGATCAGCTGCCGCCACGAGTTGCGATATACGTGCACGCTGACCGGCGCGGGCAGCTGCTTGATCAGGCCCTCGTTCTTGGAGAATACCTCCGCGCCGTCGAGGATCGAGTTCTGGATGAAGTTCCAGAAGATGAACCCGAGCGTCACGTAGGGCAAGAACGTCTTGATGTCCATGTGGAACAGCTCGCCGTAGAGCAGACCCATCGCGACGGCGGTGACGCCGGTGGCGATGGTGATCCACAGCGGACCGAGCACCGAGCGCCGGTACCGCTGCTTGATGTCCTGCCAGCCCAGATGCAGCCACAACTCGCGGGAACGCAGGCCCGTCGCCATGTCGTCGAACGCCCGACGCAGGCTCCGCGACTGGATGCCCGGCGGGGGCGGCGGGATGATCCGCTGGTCGTTCACTTCCGCTGACACGAGCCCCCACAATACTTGCCGGTCAGAACTGCGCCGTCGCCGACCGACGGATCCGCGCGGTCGTCGACGCCGACGTCGGGGTCGGCCGAGCGCGGGTCGTCGGCGACGGAGCGGCCCGTGGTCAGAGGTACTGCCCGGTGTTGGTGTGCCCGCCGGCCGGTGGGGACATCCCCGGCGGCAGCGCACCCTGTCGCATCTGCTCGAGCTGCGCGCGTGCGGCCATCTGCTGGGCGAACAGCGCGGTCTGGATGCCGTGGAACAGGCCCTCCAGCCAGCCGACCAGCTGCGCCTGCGCGATCCGCAACTCGGCGTCGGACGGGGTGGCGTCGTCGGTGAACGGCAGGGCGAGGCGTTCGAGTTCCTCCCGCAGTTCCGGGGCCAGGCCGTCCTCCAGCTCGCGGATCGACGACTGGTGGATCTCTCGCAGGCGGTTGCGGCTCGCCTCGTCGAGCGGGGCAGCACGCACCTCCTCGAGCAGCTGCTTGATCATGGTGCCGATCCGCATCACCTTGGCCGGCTGTTGCACCATGTCGGCGACGCTGTGGCTCTCCTCGGAGTTCTCCGCGGCCGCGGTGGCGCCGAGCGGGGCACTCGCACCGACGAGGACGACGCGGTCGTCGGGGGAGCCGTGCTCGCCGTCGGGATCGGGATTGCCGAACGGGTTGTCGGGGTTGGCGTCGATGACCATGCGCTCCATTGTGCCCAAGCGCGGCGACGGGGGGAGGAACAGGGAGGGCGGCGCAGGGCGGGCGATCCCGGGCGGCGCGGCACAGCCCGGCGTCTATCGTGTTCGCATGGCGTTCGACGTCGCGCATGTCCGTGGACTCTTCCCCTCGCTCGGCGACGGTTGGATCCACCTCGACCCGCAGGCCGGCATGCTCATCCCGGACTCGGTGGCCAGCGCGGTCTCCACCGGGTTCCGCCAGCTCGTCGCAGCCCCGGGGGGTCGCTATCCGGCGGCGGCGGCCACCGCCGAGGCGCTGGACGGCGCTCGCCGGGCACTCGCCGACCTCACCGCCACCACTCCCGGCGGGGTGGTGCTGGGACCGTCGCGCAGCGTGCTGCTGTGGACCCTGGCAGAGGCGATCAACCCCAACACCTGGCTGACCGGCAACGTGGTGGTCAGCCGCGCCGACGACGAACCGAACATCGTGCCGTGGGTGCGGGCGGTGGGTCGGGTGGGCGGCCGGGTCCGCTGGGCCGAGATCGACGTCGAGACCGGTGAGCTGCCCGCCTGGCAGTACGACGATCTGGTCGACGAGCACACGGCGGTGGTGGCGGTGCCCCTCGCATCGTCGACGATGGGCACGTTGACCGACGTGTCGGAGATCGCCCGACGAACCCGCGAGGTGGGGGCGTTGCTGGTGGTCGATGCCTCGAGTGCCGCCCCGTATGTGCCGCTCGACGCCGCCGAACTCGGCGCCGACGTGCTGGTGGTCTCGGCGGAGAACTGGGGTGGGCCGCGTATGTCGGCGCTGGCCTTCGCCGACCCGCACACCCTCGACCGATTGGCCACGCTGTCCTCCGATCCGCGGACCACCGGGCCCGCACGGCTGGAGGTGGGTGAGCACCAGGGTGCGCTGTTGGCCGGGGTGGTCGCGTCGGTGGAGCATCTCGCGGGTCTCGATCCGGACGCGCTGGGCAAACGCCGACGGCGGCTGGTCACCGCGCTCGACGGGGTCGGGGAGTACCTGCAGCGACTCGGCTACTACCTCACGACCACCCTTGACCAGCTCAATCACGTCTCGGTGATCGGCGGCGGTGACCGCCGGGTGCCACTCGTCAGCTTCGCCGTCGACGGGGTCGGCGCCGACACGGTGGTGCGTCGCCTCGCCGACAACGGGATCTGCGCGCTCGCCGACCGCCCGAGCCGCGCACTGGCCCGGATGGGGGCCGACGACTTCGGCGGAGCGGTCACGATCGGCCTCGGCCCCTACTCGGCGCCGTACGAGGTCGACCACCTGGTACGCACCCTCGGGTCGCTTGCCTGACAGGTGGAAGATTGTCGTTCTCCCGATGGACGCCGATTGGGACGCCGTCCGGTCCCTGAACTATCTTGAGGAAAGTGAACACTGGGAAGTCTGATGCGGGGAGCGACGACCTACCGGCGGCAGAAGGGCGCGACCATCGCCTGAGTGCGGATGAACTGAAGATCTGGCACACCTTCGTCGACGGTGGGTGGGCATTGATGGCCCAGGTCCAGGCCAATTTCGGCGCGCAGGGCGTCGTCTCCACCGACATGCGGCTGCTCGAGATCATCGTCGCCCGCGAGTCGGCCGGGATCAGTGAGCTCGCCACCGCCATGCACGCCGGGTTGAGCACGGTGTCGCGGGTGGTCAGTCGACTTCTCGAGGAGGGACTGCTCGAGCGGGTGCCGTCGCACGCCGACGCCCGCCATCGGCTCGTGCGGATCACCGCCACCGGTCGGGCCGAGCTCGAGCGTCAGCTGACCCTGCGCGACCAGGTGGTCCGACGGTGTGTCATCGACGCGCTCAGTGAGGACGAGTACCGGCAGATCGGCGACATCTTCGCCAAGGTCCGCGACGCCTGCGTCGACCCCTGATCGCGTTGACCGGGCACCTGATTCCGTTGACCGGGCACTCGATTTCGTTGACCGGGCACTTGATCGCGTTGACCGGGCACTTGATCGCGTTGACCGGGTATCGATCTCGTCAGTCGGCCACCCGCAGCAGGATCTTGCCGACCGCATCGCCACTGGTCAGTCGCGTATGCGCCTGATCGGCGTCGGCGAGATCGACGACGCTGTCGACGACGGGCCGGATCTTCCCTGCCTCGATCAGCGGCCAGGTGACCTCGCGGGTTCGGGAGACGATGCGGCCCTTGCCATCCGCGCCGTCGACCGGCCGGGCGCGCAGCGTGGTGCCGATCACCGATGCGCGCTTGTTCATCAGTGTCGCGATCGACAACTCGGCCTTGGTGCCGCCCTGCATCCCGATGATCACCAGACGCCCACCGGTGGCGAGCGCGGACACATTCTGCGCCAGATACTTTGCGCCGATGATGTCGAGGATGACGTCGGCCCCGCCGTGCTCACGCACCACCTCCGCGAAATCCTCTGCGGTGTAGTCGATCAGGATGTCGGCGCCGAATCCCGCACAGCGCTCGAGCTTGTCCCGGGTGCGGGCGGTGACCGCCACCCGTGCGCCCAGGGCGTAGGCCAATTGGGTTGCATGCGTACCGATCCCGCTGGAACCGCCGTGGATCAGCAGGAGTTCGCCGGACTGCAGATGTGCCACCTCGACGAGATTCGACACCACGGTGCAGGCCACCTCGGGCAGGGCCGCGGCATCGAGCAGGGACACCCCGGCCGGTACCGGCAACACCTGTGGTGCGGGGACGACGACGCGTTCGGCGTAGCCGCCGCCGGCGAGTAGTGCACACACCTCGTCGCCGACGCCCCAGCCGTCCACGCCCTCGCCGATCGCCGAGATCCGTCCTGACACCTCCAGGCCCAGGGTGTCCGGCGCACCCGGCGGCGGCGGATAGTGCCCGGCACGCTGCAGCAGGTCGGCGCGGTTCACCCCTGCGGCGACGACGTCGATCACCACCTCGCCGGGGCCGACGACGGGGTCGGGGATGGTGGAGATCGACAACTCACCGGATGAGGACACTGTGATCGCGCGCATGTCCCGATCGTGGCACATCCCGTCGCAGAGTCGGTGCGACCCCACGTCCGGAGGTCACGTACCCTTTGCGGCAGGGAAGCGTGGCAGAGCGGCCGAATGCACTCGCCTTGAAAGCGAGCGTGGGTAAAACCACCGGGGGTTCAAATCCCTCCGCTTCCGCCGAGGCCCCTCACCTGTCTGTGCAGGTAGGGGCTCTTTTTACCGTACGGCGGGTGCGTCTGTGGGCCTTGCTGCCCGCGATTCACCCACGCCCGCTGCTGATCTGGCGAGTCCGGGGCTACACCGATGGTATCGAGATCCTCGTCGAACAGGTCGCTATAGACGTCCAGCGTCATGGGGGCTGAAGCATGACCCGCATCTGTTGCAGAGCCTTGACGTGAACGCCGGCCGCGACAGCGAGGCCGGCTGCAGTGTGCCCGAGGTCGTGAACGGTGACGGGGATCGCCCCACGGCGAGACTGCCGTGGGCTGTGTCAATGTCCTCGGGAGGCATGATCCCGTGATCATCCTGCTCGAGCCGCCCGGCGGACCAGCGGGAGTGAAGGCTCTTTGACCTGCAGTGACACTCCCGGCGGGCAGCTTCCCGTGGTTCGGGTGTACGCCTCCGAGCGATCTTGTGTGACCTATCTCATAAACAACTGTAAACTTTCTTGTCTGTTCTTCGTACTTTTCCGAGCCATGTAAACACTTTTTCTATGTCGCGACCAGGGGCTCAGGACGAGCCAGTACACGCAGGAACTCGCGGTTGATGAACAGGCGGTCGCGCCCAACTTTGATGTCCTGAAGTAGCCCGGCTTCGCCGAGAGAACTGAGCCAGCTCGTAGCCGTCGGACGTGACACGTCGCAACGCTCTACCACTGTGTTGATGCGGCAGTAGGGCTGCTCGAACAGGAGCGACTGAAACTCAGAGTGTGCGGTGCCCTTGTTGATTGCACGCGAACGCTGTCCGAAGCTCTCCTGGAGGTCGCGTATGGCGTCGATCTTGCGGAGGGTCATCAACGATGTGCTCTCGATCCCGGCGAGAATGTAGCGCACCCACTCTTCCCATGCGCCTTCCGACGTGACGGCGAGCAGGAGTCGGTAGTAGTCGTTCTTGGTGTCGATGATGTAGCGAGACAGGTACAGGACTGGCATCCGTAGGAGTCCTGCTTCAACCAGCATCAGGACGTTCAGAATTCGTCCGGTTCGTCCGTTGCCATCCGAGAACGGATGAATCGCTTCGAACTGGTAGTGAGCGGCAGCCATGCGGACGAGGGGGTCGAGTCCGTCTTCGGCATGAACGAAGTGCTCCCACGCGTTCAGCTTCTCCACGATCACGTCGCGCCCCTCGGGTGGGCTGTAGACGACCTCGCCGGTGCCAGGGTTCGCGATTCTCGTCCCTGGGACGGCTCGTACCTTCATCTCGCGGGCCTTGATGATGCTGCACACGGCCGACGCAGTTGAGGCCGTAAGTCCCCGTTCCTGGGTAAGGGAGAACCCCCTGTGTAGGGCGGTGCGGTAACGCAGGGTCTCGCGAGTGGCTGCGTCGGCTGAAGCCTCGTCGTCGTCGATATGGCGAAACAGTTCGTCTGTCGTGGTGACGATGTTCTCGATCTCGGAACTGGCCTGCGCCTCCAGGACAGGGATCGAGTTGATCAGGACAGTCGGGTTGGGCATTGAGAACGCAGCCTGGTCAAGCTTTGCAAGAGCAGTTCTCGCGCCGATGGCTGCCTTGAGTACAGACCTGGTCTCCAGTACGTCCACCTCGGGCGGTGGTGGTAGTGCGTTGTATGGCTTCTCAGGGTCCCAGGTCATGCGGCCGACCCTCTCACAGATCGCCACAATATGTAAAGTTTGAGGCGAGATTTTTATATGTTTTGCTGGCATGTGAACTTGATTTGCAGTTGTGTCGGGCACCAACGGGGGCCTCGCCGAGGTCAAGGTGTTGCAGAGGGACTGCCCACAATTGCCCGCGAACGGTGGTGGTTCGAACCAGCCGGGGATGCTTCACAGGGCCTGGTGAGCCACATTGCGCCGGGTTGAACTGAGGGTTCGTCTAGGGTTCAAATCCCTCCGCTTCCGCAGGTACGGGGCGGTGTCCGAGCAATCGGAGGCCGCCCTGCCGAGGTCCGAAGCCCGACCACGCCGGCCTGTCATCGGCCCGACGGTGTGCGGACGTGCCCGATCGACGTCGCCCGGTCACCGGCGACGGGTGTCGCTCGGGCGTTCGTCGAAGGTGTGGCGGTAGGCCTTGGTGAACGCCGACTGATCGCTGAAGTTCCAGTCGCGCGCGATCTCGGTGATCGGGCGGTCCGGGTTCCGGAGGATCTCGGCCCGGGCGCGGTAGAGCCGTCGCCGTCGTTGGTGCCCTCGAACGGTTGTCTCGCGATCGGCGAACATCTGATACACCGAGCGCGCGGATACCGAGAGGTGTGCGGCCAGCTCTTCCGCTGTGGTCGGGCCCGGCAGTCTGTCCTCGATGTACTCCAGGGCGGCGCGCCATCGCCGATCGGACCACGCGTTGACCGATGGGCGGTCGGAGACCCCGAGGGCCACATACAGCAGCTCACGGAAAGCGCTCCCCAAGGCCGTCGCCGATTGCGTCGCGAGTACCGGGTCCGGGGTGCGTTCGAGGGCGTCGGCAAGGGCGCGCAGGCCCAGCGTCTGTCCGGCGGGCAACGCACCCGCCTCGAGTAACTCGCCGACATGCGGGGTCCACGCCGTGACGAGGTCCCGGGGCAGGAGGACGGTGAACTTCCGCAGCGGCCCGGATGCGACGAATCCACCTGTCGACCGTGTATCCCACAGCAGTGATTCGCCGACGTCGACCACGGTCCGGACGCCGTCGACCTCGACGATCTCTCGGCCTTCGACGACGGTGAGCAACCCGAGCAGGCTGTCGTCATGGGAGTCGATCGATGGTCTCGACCGGGTGCCCGAGCAGGAATCGGCCGTGCAGTGGATGAGGTCGAGGCCGTCGAGGTGGTGACGGCGGAGTGCGGCATCCGTGGACGGGACACCCTCCACACGGATTTCCCAGCCATGATGCCAATCACCGATCAGTGCGGCGAAATCGGCGGTCGTGGACACTCCGGGTGTCTCGCGCCGCGGGGTGGCGAGCATCGAAGGCATGATTGATGCTGGCACAGGACACGCCGGCAGTCCATCCTCTGCTCCCTTCCCCCACCGCGGTTCTGCATTGGGTGACCAGAATAGCTGCGCACACACCGGTATCCCGGTGTGTGTCACCTGGCACATGATTCTCTCAGCGCCACGAAAACCGTTGGTGAATAGGAGATTCGAATGCGTAGCGACTGTGAGTTCACGACCGAGGACGGCACCACCCTCCGAGGCTGGTGGTATCGCGGAGAAGGTGAGAAGCGTCCGGTCATCGTGATGGCCCACGGATTCTCGGCGACCAAGGAGATGTACCTGGACGACTTCGCGGACTTCTTCTCTCAGGGTGGTTTCGATGTCCTCGTCTACGACAATCGTGGCCTCGGGGTGAGCGATGGTCCCCGACCTGCCGAAATCGATCCGTGGCAGCAGATTTCGGACTACCGCGACGCGATCACCTGGATCTCGGGTCAGGACGGCATCGATCCCGAGCGCATCGGCATCTGGGGATCGAGTTACAGCGGAGCCCACGTACTCGTCGTCGCCGCCGTGGACCGGCGGGTCAGATGCGTCGTCTCGCAGGTGCCGTTGGTGGACGGTCTGGAGAACGCGCGACGCCTCATCAGGTCCGACATGTGGTCAGGGCTCCGTGACGGATTCGCTGCCGACCGCGCTGGACGACTCCGGGGCGATGCACCACTGACCATCCCGGTCACATTCGTCGAGGCGGCCGATGAGCCCTGTGTGCTCCCGACACAGGACACCCACGACTTCTTCTTCGGCGGGATTCTCGAGCGTGCCACCACCTGGAAGAACGAGGTGACACTCCGATCTGTCGAGGTGTTCACCGAATACATCCCGGGTGCTTTCATCTCCCGGATCTCGCCGACGCCGCTGCTGATGGTCGTGGCACTCGACGACGTGCTGACGCCGTGCGACCTCGCGCTGGGGGCGTACGAGCAGGCACGCGAACCGAAGAAGCTGCTCACCGTGCCGGGCGGACACTTCGACGCCTACGTCGGAGCGGCATTCGACACCTCTGCGCCGGTCCAACTCGACTGGTTCCAGACCCATCTGTGACGCAGATCTGTGACGCAGAGGGAACCTTCGAACGTTGAGCGGTGCCGGGGACGATCGGCCCCGAAGTCGGCCTCTGATTCCGATGATTCCGAGATTCCGAATCCTGGCTCCGATCGACATGTTTCGGCGAACGATCGTCACGGCGCGAGCCTGCGTTTCAACGCTCGTCCGAGGGGTCGGGGGAGCTTGTCCATCACTCCGAGCGCATGGGGCAGGGCCTTGAGTCTCAGCCCGGACAGCGCGGGCGGTATGACGACCTCGATCAGGTGGGGGCCGTCGTCGCCGTATGCCTCGCGTAGCGCGGCCGTCAGGTCCTCGCCGGAATCGGCGCGGCGCGCCGCGACCCCCATCGCACGCGCCATGCCGACGAAGTCGAGATCTGGATCCCCGATCTCGAGTTGGGTCGGTGCGGCCGATCCGGCTGTGGCCGCCCCGACGCGCTGCAACTCGACCTGGAGGATGCCGTACGAGCGGTTGTTGAACAACACGATCGTCACGTTCAGCGATTCCCGCGCCATCGTCCACAGGGACTGAATCGTGTACATGGCGGAGCCGTCGGCCTCGAGCGCGAGCACCGGTCGATCGGGGCACGCGATGGCGGCACCGATCGCCACCGGGAGCCCCTGTCCGATCGCTCCACCGGTCAAGGTCAGCAGATCGTGCTGTGGGGCGCCGGCGGTCATACTCGGCAGCATCACTCCCGAGGTCTGGGATTCGTCGGAGATGATCGTGTCGGGTGGGAGCGTCGCAGCGATTGCCCGGCAGACCTTCTCAGCCGTCAGGGTGCCCTTGGGCGGTGTGGGCGTGACAGCCTCCTGTAGTCGTGGGCCGATGTCCTCGGCGCCCAGTACAGCGACGAGCGCCGACAACGCCTGACCCGTATCACCGCCGTCGGGTACCAGCCGGTGGACAGTGCAGCCGTCGGGAACCAGGTAGCTCTTCTTACCCGGGTAGGCGAAGAAGGAGACGGGTTCTCGGCTGTCCACGAGGATCAGGTGGCGGAGTCCGGCGAGCTGGACCGAAGCCATCTCGGCGAAGTAGGCGAGGCGTTCCACGGCGGGTACGCCGGCACCTCGCTCCATGCGGGTGGGGAACACCTCTGCCAGTAGCCTCACCCCGGTCGCCTCCGAGACCCGGGAGGCGTCGACCAACGCGGTCCCGCGTAGCGCGTCACCGCCGAGGAGGAGTGCACACGGTTCTCCGGAACGGAGTGCGGCGGAGATGGATTCCAGGATCTCCGGTTGCTGCGCCGTCGGTTCCGGAGCCTCGGGTACGACGGCAGGTTCGGCGCCGTCTCCCCACGACACATCGGCCGGAAGGATCAGCGTTGCCACCGCCGGTGGGCGGGCCGAGGCCGCTCGAATGGCCTCGGTCGCGTCCATTGCGAGATCCGCTGTGGCGGAGGATGTTCGGACCCAGCTGGATACGTTTCGGGCAACCGTCTCGATGTCGGACTGCAACTGGGCGTCGTACCGGGTGTGGCTCGTCGCGTGATCGCCGACGATGTTCACCACCGGGACACGCGCTCTGCGCGCGTTGTGGAGATTCGCCAACGCGTTCCCCAGGCCGGGACCCAGGTGCAGAAGGGTTGCCGCGGGGCGTTCGGCCATACGGGCGAATCCGTCCGCGGCACCCGACGCGACGCCCTCGAACAAGGTGAGCACGGGGCGCATCTGTGGAACATCGTCGAGTGCGGCGACGAAGTGCATCTCGGAGGTTCCGGGATTGGTGAACACGGTGTCGACCCCAGCACCCACCAAGGTCTCGATGAGGGCCCTGGCACCATTCGTCACGTCGTTGTCTCCTCGTTCCGACTACCGCCTGTCTGACCCGTCATCAGGGCTTGAACACCTCGAGGTTCCGGTCGTCGCTGATGAGCTGGAAGTACGGCGAGGTCATCGCGAGCAACGGCTTCGCGGAGATGCCCAGACCGGCCAGGTTCCGCCCGATCGGGTGATCCCCGAAGATCAGGACATTCCGATCTTCGGCCGGAGTGGCGTATCGGGTCTGGCTGGAGTAGGTCAGCTTGTGGGCGAGACCCGCCTTGTGTGTCACGACGGACAGCGTGCTGCGCTCATACTCGCCGAACTCCTCGCCGTGCCCGACCGCGATCCGGAGGATCTCCTGGCCGTTCTCGGCGAACACGGCGATACGTTCGTCGGGCAGGTCCACGAAGTCGATGTCGGCCACGAACTTTGCATAGCCGAGCAGTTCGTTGCCGACGATCTCGGCGGTACGGGTGGTCACCGCGATGTGCCGCACGAACAGGGTCGCTCCGCCGAGCTCTTCGGACAGCAGGTCATCGACCGTCGGCGGCTCGGCGCCGTCACCGACCCGAACCGGGATGACGACGACGACCTCGTTGTAGCTGTCGATGTTGCGTTGGTTGTACTCGATCGCAATGATGCCGACGATCGTCTGGCCATCTGCGAGTTCGGCGGGGACGTATGCGGAGCTCGGCAGGATCTCGAGGACCTGCGCGCGTGACGCGGTGTGGAAGGAGACCATCTGGGTGGCCTTCACACCGACGAGCGGTAACTGCACCTCCTCGCCCGTCGAGGGAACCTCGACCGAGCGGAAGTCGACGTCGTCGAAGAATGTGTCGTACTGGTCCTTGGTGATCTGCATTTTCGCTGCCCTTTCGCGCGGGGCCGTGGGCCCCTGATCGGATGTCGAATGGACGGTACGAAGTGCGGGCGGTGTCGTGCCACATCAGATGAGGCCAGGGTTATTGTCATTATCGGCCACGACGTGTGCCCGACGGGAGGCGATGATGACGGCATCGGATCACGAGAACGGGGATCACGAGAACGGGGATCACGAGAACGGAGCGCTACCGCTGTACCGATCGGTGCACATGGTCGCGGTCCTTCGCCGCTTCGCACTCGGCGCAGGGATGACGACGGAGGCTCTTCTCGAAGGAAATTCGTTGCGCCAGAAGGACCTCGAAGACCCTGACTTCCTGGTGACGACGTCGCAGGAGATGGGCATGATCAGGATGTTGACGCGCGTCATCGGCCGGCCAGGAGTCGGGCTCGAAGTCGGTCAGGGGTACCATGCCGGATCGATCGGGCCGCTGGGTATCGCGATGCTCCATTGCGAGAACCTCGGCGAAGCCGTGGAGGTCGCACACGAGTTCCAGGAATTGATCGCAAGCTACTATCGGCTCGATGTGACCATCTCCCGGGGTCGGGTCGCCATCTCGATGCCCGAGATCATCGACCTGGGCGACACCCGCGAGTTCATCTGTGAGCGCGAGGTCGCCGCGCTCGTCAGGATCATCAGCGACCTGGCCGGTCGGCACCTCGCTCCGATCGACGCCGAGATCGCGTATCGGGCTCCCGCACACCACGGGTTGTATGAGCAGGCCCTCGGTTGTCCGGTGCGGTTCGGGACCGGCGCGCACCGCCTGGTCTTCGATGCTGCCGTATTGGGCGATCCGCTGCCCCTGGCCAACCCGCTGTCGCGGCAGACCTATGTCCGAGACTGTCGGGTGGCCCTGGTGCGCAGACGGGGTCACGGGTCGGTGGCTCAGCGAGCGACCCAGGAGATCCTGTACCGACAGCAGGGGATACCGGACCTGGACTCCATGGCGGATCGGCTTCACATGTCGCCCCGAACATTTCGGCGACGTCTCCATGCGGAAGGCACCACGTACCGGGGCGTCGTGGCCGATGTGCAACGAAGCGAGGCCATTCGACTGTTGCGTGACACCGATCTCCCGATCGCGAGGATCGCCGACGATGTTGGGTACGGCGATCTCCCCAACTTCTATCGAGCGTTCCGTCGCTGGACCGGAACGACCCCGGCGGCGTTCCGGAGGGGTAGCCGACCGCTCGATGGGGCATCGGTGTCGTCGACCCATGCAGAATGATCGGATGGCCGATACTCGTCAGCGGACCCAGATCTCCGCGGAGCGTCGGAGGCTGGGCCCGATGACGATGTCGTGTCCCTTGGGTGCAGGCTCTGCGGCACCTCGGGAACACGCGAGGAACTCGACCAAAGGTTGTGCGTGACTGCGAGAACCGCCCGTGCGGAGAGAAACGCCCGTCGGGGCTCATCGGACGTCGTCCTCGGCGTATGGCTGCTGGGTCTGGCCGGATTCGTCGACGCGATCGCGTTCGTCGTGTTGCAGGGTAGCTTCGTGGCGTTCATGTCCGGCAATTCGACGATCCTCGGGTCGTCGACGGCGACCGGTCACTGGGGTCTGGTCGGGCTGACGGCGTTGCTGGTCGTCCTGTTCTTCGGGGGTTGCTTCGCCGGCGCGGCCATCGTTCGATGGGTCGGGCACGCCCATCGAGTGGTCATGGTGGCGATCGCCGTCGTGATCCTGGTCGGCGCGATCGTGGCCACCACGGCATCGGAGTGGTCGGGCATGGTGCTGATCGCCCTCGCCGGCGGCCTGATCAGCTCGGCATTGTCGGCGGGCACCGACGTGCACGTCGGATTGACCTATGTCACCGGAACTCTGGTGAAGGCGGCCCATCAACTGGCCGCGGGCATCGGGACCGAGCACCCGTGGAGCTGGCTGTCCACCGTCGGCTACTGGTTCTCCTTTGCCATCGGCGCAGCGCTCGGTGGTCTCGCCTTCCGCGGGTTCGGTGCGCAGGGGTTGTGGATCGCGGTGGGACTCGCAGCGGTCGCCTGTGTGCTCCCGGTGCGGGACGGGCAGTCGCACGCGGGCGAGGCGTCTCGGTCCTGATCCGGTCACTGCCGCGCGACAGGTGAAAGTGCCGATACATACAGGCTTTTCGTGCGCGTCCGCTGATGCAGCGTTCTCCCGAGGATCGGCGTCGTGAAGGCGGACCGTCCGAGTTGTCGCACGACTCTTCGCCGATCGGAGCCCGTGGTGTGTCGCGACCTCATGGGGTGATCTCGGACGCGACTGGTGGTTGAAGGCTGTTGTGGGGATGGTGATATCGACTGTGCCGGTGAGGAATTCGAGTGTCGTCAGATCTCGGATTCGGCATGAAATGGATCGGTTCACCGGCTCGGTAGGCGGCAACAGGAAGGCCGATCGAAACGCGCGACTTACCTACTCCGGGCAGTCCCACCCCTGATGCCCTGGTTCGCAAGCTCAAAGCGGCTGATGCAGCCATCCGGTTGCCCCGTCGACTCGCCAACCTCATGCGGCCATCGCCGCTGGTCATCCGCGAAATCGAATACCTCGCCCTCGATCGCGACGAAGCGAACAGCAGTGAGTTTGGGCGACGCCACCCGCCGGATGCCGATCCAGAATCCCGAGACCGGTGGCCGCGTGATTCTGGATCGGTTGTCAGCGGTTCGACCGCTGACGGTCGGTATCACTGAGTGGTCGGGAGTGTCGCGTTGTTGTCGGCGAGTTTGACGGCCTTCGCGGCCACCTTTGGGTAGACCGTCGGCAGGAAGCGCTTGAACCGCCACACGAGTTTGGCATCTGGTTGCGGGAGTACGTAGAGCTTGCCCCTGTCGTTGGCGTCCAGGGTCAGGACGGCGATGTCCTCGGCGCTGGTCTTACTCTTCTCGGCCAGTCGCTTCGCCTGCGCGGCCGAGTTGGAGTCGATGAGTTCGCCGTCGAAGATGTTGGTGGGTACGAAGGTTGGGCACAGGACGGTGACCGCGACATCGGTGCCGGCCAGCTCGGCGGCCAACGACTCGGAAATGCTGATGACTCCCGCTTTGCTCAAACTGTAAGGCGCCATCCCCGGGGCGGACGCAATGCCGGCTGCGGAGGCAGTATTGATGATGCCGCCGAGGTGGGATCGGCGCAGCATCGGGGTGAAGATGTCAGCGCCGTAGACCACGCTCCACAGGTTGACATCGATTGCGCGGCGCCAGATATCCAACTTGCCGTCACCGATGACGGTGCCTCCGACGCCGATACCGGCATTGTTGATCACCAACGTGGGCAGGCCGAACCACTGCTTCGCCGTCGCCCCCAGCTCGCGCACCGACTCTTCCGACGACACGTCGACAGCCACAGCGAGACCTTTTCCCCCTGCTACCTCGATCTCGCGGACGGTCTCCGCCGCAGTGTCCAGGTTGATGTCGGCCGCCACGACCTGGCCGCCGCGCTTGGCGAGCTCGAGTGCAAATGCGCGGCCGAGGCCGCTGCCGGCTCCGGTGACCACCGCGCGCGCGTTGTGGCTCCGTTTCTTGTTGCTCACTACTTCTCCTTGGTTTGTGGGTCGGCCGGCTGCTTCAGAAGCCGTCCACGTCAGCGAAGACCTTGCGCGTTTGATCCGCGAACAGGTCGAGATACCTACTGGGAACGGCTCGCTGTACAGCGTCGAAGAACGCGGCTTGGCCACCGACCCGGACGCGGCGCTTCTGCCTCTCCACACCGTTGAGGATGATCTGTGCCGCTTTGCTGACATCCATCGTGAGGAACTTCTCGTTGAGCAGTTGCGCCCGACCGGTGTCTTCGGCAGTCTTACCCGCCGCATCACGGATCGCCGCGTTGGCAATGTTGGTGGCGATGCCGGCCGGGTAGACGACGGTGACCTTGACCGGGTGCTCGTCGACGAGGATGTCGGAGTAGACGCCTTCGGTGAAGCCGCGGACGCCGAACTTCGATGCGCAGTACCCGGCCTGACGTGGCGAAGCCACCAGCCCGTTCATGCTGGACACGTTGACCAGGTGCCCGTCACCCGAATCGATCAGGTGGGGCATGAACTCTACGGTGGTATTGATGACACCCCACAGGTTCACGTCGATGATGCGCTTGAGGTTGGCGTACACGGCCGGGTCGAGGATGTTGCGCTCCCCGGCGATGCCGGCGTTGTTGTAGGTCTGGTGCACCACCCCGTAGTGGTCCCGCACGGCTCCGGCCCAGGCTTTGACGGCTCCGGCATCGACGACGTCGACGGTGGCGACGTGGATGTCGGCGCCGATCGCTTCGATGCGTTCGGCGGTCTCCGCGAGGCTCGCAGCGTTGACGTCACTGATGGCCACGCGCGCGCCACGGTGGGCCAAGCCGATCGCGACGGCGCGACCGATGCCGCTACCGGCACCGGTAACGGCGGTGACCTTGCCGGACAGATAGGTGGACTCGCTCATGAGGATGCTCCTTGCCTGGTCTGGGTGGTGATCTCGTCCGCGATCCGGGTGACGAGATCGGGGGCGATGTGGTGCCCCATTCCTCGAATGACGATGTGGGTGGCTCCGGGGATCGCCCTCGCGGTCGCGTCGCCGCCGCTGGGATGGACGATCAGGTCGCGGTCACCGTTGATGACCAGGGTGGGTACCCGTATCGTCCGCAGCCGCGGGGTCCGGTCGCCGGACGCGGCGATGGCCTGGATCTGTCGGGCGCCGGCTTCTCGGGCGCCCGGACCGGCGGCCTGGGCCCGCTCCCAGGAGATCCGGGCGTGAGCGATCTCGGTCTCGCGGTCGTACGGGTAGCCGCGACCGCCGAGATGGTCGAGCATGGCGAGGGCCGCTTCGATGTACTGCTCGAGGGTCGCCGGTGGTCTGGCCATCAGCTTGCGCTTGGTGGAGAACGCGACCTTGCCCACCGCAGGGTCGCCGGTGGTGGAATACAGCGAGGTCAGCGTGAGCACGCGATCGGGGTGTTCGGCGGCCAGGGCCTGGGCGATCATGCCACCCATCGAACGTCCGACGGTGTGGACCCGGTCCAGGCCGAGGTGGTCGAGGAGTCCGACCACATCCTGTGCCATGTCGTCGAGCGTGTAGGCGTCGGGCCTGGCCATGGACAAGAACTGCTGCAGATTATTCGGGGGCGGCGCATCGATCCGCGACGACCGGCCGGCGTCGCGGTTGTCCAGCCGGATGATGCGGAACCCCCGGGCGGCCAGGGCGTCGAGGAACGCGACCGACCATCCGGTGAGGTCTTCCATCAGCCCAGAGATCAGGACGATCGGCGGCCCGTCCGGGTTGCCGCTTTCGCGATAGCACAGCTCTATTCCACTGGGCAGTGACGCGCGTCGGTCGGCCGATTCGCCGGCGTCGAGAACGTGTTTCGCCAAGCTCGTATCGGTCACGATGCGTTCACCTTCTCGCCTCGGCGGCGGGCCGGCTTGCGCGCGGTGGCGGTCGCCGAGGAGAACTGGAGGAACCGGTCGGCGACTTCGCCGTCGCGCAGCAGTTTGCGGTCTTCGTGGAAGCTCATCGACATATGCCACGGTGACTCGACGCCCTGCTTCGGCAACTGATGAAGCGACCGCTGAACATAGCCGGCACCGAAGTCCAGCAAAGGACGGGTCTCCATCCCGGGATCGGGCACCGCGACGGCGATCTGGTGGCCGTGCCTGTCCATGTAGCCCAGCAGACGACAGAAGTACTCGGCGAGCAGTCCGATCTTGAGCGTCCACGACGACGTGGTGTACCCGACGGCGAAGGACAGGTTCGGCACGCCGCTGAGCATCATGCCGCGGTAGGCGATGGTGTCGGACAGCGAGACAGGCTGCCCATCTACCTCGATGTGCATTCCACCGAGAATCTGCAGGTTCAGGCCGGTGGCGGTGACGATGATGTCGGCGGCGATCTCCTGTCCCGACTCCAGTAGGAGCCCGGTCTTGGTGAAGGTCTTGACGCGGTCGGTGCGGACGGCAGCCCGCCCGTCGCGAAGCGCGGCGAACATATCGCCGTCGGGTACGGCACACAGCCGCTGGTCCCACGGGTTGTAGGGCGGGTTGAAGTGCTTGTTGATGTCGTAGCCTTGCGGCAGTAGCTTGGTGTTGGTCTTGCGGATGAAGTTCCGCATCTTGTCGGGGTACTTCTGGCTGAAGCTCCAGACCCACTGACTCATGGCGATGTTCTTTCTGCGGATCAACGGGTAGGCGCGCTCGTCACCGAGCACCTTGCGGAGCAGCGTGGCGATCTTGTCCTGCCGGGGAAACGGCATGACGTAGGAGGGCGTGCGCTGCAGCATGGTGACGTGTCGCGCCGCATCTGGCCCCTCGAGCAGTGCCGGCAGCAGGGTCACCGCGGTGGCACCCGATCCGATGACGACGATCTTCTTGCCCGCGTAGTCGAGATCTTCGGGCCAGTGCTGTGGGTGCACGATGGTGCCTTCGAAGTCGTCGCGCCCGGGGAAGGTCGGCGAGTATCCCTCGTCGTAGCGGTAGTAGCCGCTGGCGCAGAACAGCCACTTCGCGGTGAAGATCTCGGTCTCGGTACCTTCGGCGTCGGTGACCTCGGCGGTGATGGTCCACCGCGCGGTCCCACTCGACCACTTCGCACCGAGCACCCGGCGGTTGAAGCGGATGTCTCCGTCGATCCCATTCTCCCGGGCGGTCTCACGGATGTAGTCCACGATCTTGGAGCCGTCGGCGATGGCGTCCTTGTCGCGCCATGGCTTGAACTCGTAGCCGAAGGTGTTCAGGTCGGAGTCCGAGCGAATGCCGGGATACTTGAACAGATCCCACGTTCCGCCGGCTGCGGCGCGCGATTCCAGGATCAGGAATGACTTGGCCGGGTGGTTGACACGTAGATACCGCGCCGCCCCGATACCCGAGATCCCGGCTCCGACGATCAGGACGTCGAGGTCCCGGGTACCGGTGGTGGTGTGAGGTGTACTGCTCATGGTCTTCTTCTGCCTCTGCGAATGGTCCAGTTGGGTGATCCCAGACACAGTTTGCTCAGGCAGGGGCCGCAGATAAAGGAATGTTTGTCGCAGAAACATGCCTCACGTGGTGCACTATGTACATGAATGCTGACTGGGCTCTGCCGACTCCGAGGATGCGCGAGCTGATCCGCGTCGCTGCGGAGGCGATGCTGCACCTTCCTGCCGAGCGCATGGAAGAGATCCACGAGGCCATGCTCGACGGCATCGGCTACCGAATGATCGCCGAGGAACCTGCGCTTTTCGCCGCGCTCCGGCGGGTCAACGAGGCGACGGTGTGGCAGTGGGTCAACTCGAACATTCACGCACCTGGAGAGCGCGTCGCGGCATTCGTCGGTTCTGAGGCTTTCGAAGTCGGACGCGACCTCGTACGCCGCGGAATGGACGCGGGTGCGCTCGACTCCTACCGAACCAGTCAGACAGCGGCCTGGCGTGGGTGGATGGACACCTGTTTCGCGGTGACGGAAGACCGCGATGAGCTTCGCGAACTTCTCGATGTCACATTGCGGTCGATCTCGGTCTACATCGACGACGTGATCGAAGCCGTCGCCGTGCAGGTGGACGCGGAACGTGAGGAACTCACCCAGGGCACCCATGCCGAGCGTATGGCCGCTGTGACACTGCTCATCGAGGGTGCACCCATCTCTCGCGCCCGCGCGGAGGCGCAGCTGGGCTATCCCCTCACCGGCGACCACACCGCAGCGATCGTCTGGACCGATACTCCTCTACCCGGTCGACAACCCGCTCCCGGTGAGCCCTCGAGCCATCTCGACCAGGCCGCCGATGAACTCATGCGCAGCAGCGGAGCCAAGCGACGGCTGGCGATCGTGCCCAGCGCAACCTCCCTGTGGGTGTGGTTGCCGACTGCAACCGTCCCCACCGAGTCGGAGGTCGTCGAATCCATCGTCGACACACCTGGCGTGCGTATAGCCATCGGTCGACCCGGGTCCGACCTCGACGGGTTCCGTCGCAGTCATCTCGACGCCACCACCACCCACCGACTGTTGTCCCGGCTGGCCTCGACGAACCGCATCGCGCACTTCCAGGACATCCAGCTCGCTGCATTGCTCACCGCCGACCTTGCCGGCGCCGATCAGTTCGTCACCGATGTGCTCGGAGATCTGGCGACCGCCGACGCCGAGGTGCGCCACACCGTCACCACGTTCATCCGGGAGCAGTTCAACACCTCCCGGACCGCGGAGAAGCTCTTCGCTCACCGGAACACGATCGTGCGTCGGTTGGCCAAGGCAGACGAACTGCTCCCACGCCCTCTCGCCGACAACATCGCCGGTATCGCGGCGGCCCTCGACATCGTCGCGCTCCGCACGGGCCTTTGAGCTGTGAGCAAAACGCACTGTTTCCGCCGGCGACGTAGTGCAGATTGAGGTGGTCTGCGACATATCGGATCGGCGAGTCTTACCGAATGGGAAATACGACGAACATCGCATCACTGCTCGAGAACTCAGCGCGCCGACACCCCAACCGCATCGCACTGGCCCTCGGTGACACGCGGCTGTCCTACCAGCAGGTGGACGCCGCCTCGAACATGGTGGCCAACCTGTTGGTCGCGCGCGGAATCCGACCCGGCGACCGGGTTGCACTCTCGATCCCGAACCTCCCCCACTTCTCGATCGTGTACTACGGGATCCTCAAGGCCGGCGCTGTCGTGGTGCCGCTCAACATCCTCCTCAAGACTCGCGAAATCGCATACCACCTCATCGATTCCGGAGCAGTCGCCTATTTCGCATTCGAGGGCAGCCCCGAACTGCCGATCGGACAGGCCGCCCGCGAGGCCCGTGCCGAGGCTCCGTCGGTGCGCGAGTTCTTCCTGATCCCCGCCGACCCGGCGGCGGCCTCCCACATCGAAGGCGCCGAGACACTCGATGCCGCGGTCGATGGTCGCGCGCCGACCTTCGACACTGTCGAGACCGACGAAGACGACACCGCCGTCATCCTCTACACATCGGGAACCACCGGTCAGCCCAAGGGTGCCGAGCTACGACACCGCAACCTCCACACCAACGCGCTGGCCGCAGCGGACCTATTGGGCTCCGAGGCAGCCGAACCCGACACATATCTCGGTGTCCTGCCCCTTTTCCACACGTTCGGACAGACGGTGATCCAGAACGGCGCTTTCGCCACCGGCGGTACCATCGTCCTGCTGCCCCGCTTCGAACCGAAGGCGGCACTCGACGTGATGCTGCGCGAGAAGGTCACGTTCTTCGCCGGCGTTCCCACGATGTATTGGGGTCTTCTCGGCGCCCTGGACACCGGTGTGGATGTCTCCTCGATCGCACAGAGCCTGCGTATCGCCATCGCCGGTGGCTCAGCGTTGCCGGCCCAGGTCCACCATGAGTTCCGTGAGCGGTTCGGCGTCACGATCCTGGAGGGCTACGGGCTGTCCGAGACCTCGCCGGTCGTGACCTTCTCGCCGCCAGATCAGGAGCCACGCGTCGGTTCCATCGGGTTGCCGATTGACGGCGTCTCGGTACGCCTCGTCGACGGCGACGGTGACGAGGTGTCCGCGGATCTCTCCGACGACGGAAAGACCGCCGTCGGAGAGATCGCGGTGAAGGGCCCCAACGTCTTCAAGGGCTACATCGGACGACCAACGGCCACCGCGAACGCTTTCGACGACGAGGGCTGGTTCCGAACCGGTGATCTCGCCCGCAGGGATGCCGACGGCCAGTACTACATCGTCGACCGGGCGAAGGACCTCATCATCCGCGGCGGCTTCAACGTCTATCCGCGGGAGATCGAGGAGGTCTTGATGACCCATCCGGCCGTCTCCCTCGTTGCCGTGATCGGCGTGCCGCACGAGACTCACGGCGAGGAGATCAAGGCCGTCGTCCTCAGATCCGACGGTGATCGTACAACTGAAGACGAGCTCCTTGCCTGGGGCAAGGAGAGCCTCGCCGCCTACAAGTACCCTCGCATCCTCCAGTTCGTCGACGATCTGCCGCTGACCTCCACGGGCAAGATCCTCAAGCGTGCGCTGAGCTGAGCCCAGACCACACACAGGGAAGCCGCGATGCGACCGCAAACGGGCCGGGTCGTTCGACGAGAAGTTGCTCACGATGGATGCGGACCTGGCTGCCGAGATCATCGTCAGTGGTGTGGAGAAGGGCCCGCGGCACGTTCGTGGAGGCGGAAAGCGAAGGTTCTCAACCTGATCCAGCGTGCGGCATCAGGCCACCACGCCGACATGTTCGAGAACTGAGCACGCAAGAACGTCGGGTGAGTCGTGGCCGATGATCCGATCCGTCTGGCGGCAGCGAGATCGTGCCGCGTCAAGGCATGTGGTGACCGGTCGACCGCCAACCGTGTGGTCGGGATGGGTGTCGCTCGGTCGCCCCCGGGGGGATTCGTCGGCTCGTAGCTGTCCACGGGCCGAAGCCGATGCAGCAGTCGGCACCATCAGCGGGGCGAGATTGGTGCATGTGCGCCTTGTTCCGGGGGTACCCGGCTTCGTAGTTTCTGATTGTGATTCAGGCAACAAAGATGGCGGCGAGTGCGGTGGTCCGCAGGGTGACCGCCGACGCCGACCGCTCGGTCCAGGAGCGCCGAAGCATCTCCGGTTGGTACCGGACCCGGCTCGCACGACTGGTGCTCGCCATCGTCGTGATGGTTCCGCTCGTCTACTCCGCCATCTACATGTGGGTGATGTGGGACCCCACCACCAAGGTGCACCAGATGCCGGTGGCGCTGGTCAATCTGGACGGAACGGGTGCGGCGCGGCCCGAGGATGCGGCCGGCGCGGGCGTCGTCAGGAGCCTTGTCGAATCGCAAGCGCTCGACTTCCACCTCGTCGATCAGTCGCAGGCGATGCGTGGTCTGAAGGCCGGTGAATACTACTTCGTCATCGAGATCCCGCACGACTTCAGCGAGACCCTCCAGCGGCTGTCGACTCCACAAGCCGCGCCCGCGCTGATCGACGTCACCTACAACGACAACACGACGCTGATGGCCTCTAACATCGGTGCGCGGGCGATGGCCGAGATCAGTGCCGCGGTCGTCCGTGGCGTTGCGGCCTCCACTGTGGGCACGCTCGTCGATGGGGTGGATGCGCTGGGCGACGGGTTTCGGCAGGCCGCAGCCGGCGCGACACGGCTGCACTCCGGAACACAACAACTCGTGACCGGGTCCGGCGAGTTGGCCGGCGGGCTCACCGATGGCCTGGTACCGGGTCTCCGGCAGGCGTCGACCGGCGCCGATCAGATCGCCGACGGCAACAGCCGGCTGGCTGCGGGACTCGTTGCGTTGCAGGACGGGACGACGCAACTCGGTGATGGCGCGACACAACTGGCCGACGGTATCGACTCCATGCTCGGTACGGTCGACCTCGAAGCAGTGAATTCTGTTCTCGCGCAGTTGCAACGAACGTTGCCCGCTGGAGCGGGAACGGACATGTCGGCATCGTTGGCTCAAGTGTCGGCAATGGTCGCCGGCCTGACCCGGCTGCAGACCGGGAGCCGCGAGTTGGCCGTTCAGCTGTCGAATCCGTCCGCGCAGTACAGGAGTGGAGTCAATCAGCTGACCACCTCGGCGCAACAGCTGAGTGCCGGCTCGGGTGAGCTGTCCGTCGGAATGAGGGTACTGGTGACCGGTGGTACCGAGGCTGCTGCGGGCTCCGTCGCGCTGCATGACGGTGCGCGTCAGGTCGATTCGGGAGCGCGGGATCTGTCCGGTGGCCTGGCGAGCGGCGCCGAACAGGCGCCCGATCTCGGTGATGGCGAGCGCCGGGCGAGCCTGGCGACACTGCTCAGCACTCCGGTCGAGAGTCGGTCGAGCAACGTGGCACCGGCACAGTTCGGCGGTCCCGGTGGGATGCCGGTGCTGCTGGTCTTGGTCTCGGCGCTCATCGCTCTCGTCGTGTTCATGTGTGTCCGTGTCCATGACTACGTCACCGACTCGACGGGGGCGAAGGATCTACGTCAGTGGGTCTGGCGCGCGCGGCTGGTGAGTGTGGTCGGTCTTGCCGTGATGGGTGTCGTCGGTGCGGGTCTGTGGATGTCGATGGAACCGCATCCGTCGCCGTCGAGCCTGCCCGAGGTGATCGTGATCGTCGCGGCGGCCACCTTGATGAACACGGCGGTGGTGGCGCTGCTGTTCACGGTATTCGGTTATGTCGCAGGATCGCTCGCGTCTCTCACCTGGATCATGGTGCAGCTGTTCGTGTTCGGTGGAGTGTGGATGGTGGAGACGCTACCTGCGCCGCTGCGTGTTCTGCACTGGGGTGCACCCATGACCTATGTCCGGCAAGGCCTGATCGCCGCGTTCGGGGGAGTGCCCGGATTCTGGTCGGCGCTCGCGGTCATCGTGGCGATCGGCCTTGTCGCCTCCCTGCTCACCATCGCACTCCGGGGCAGCGGATGGGCGAGGTATCCGCGGGTCGTGATCGATCGCCGAGACGATGAGAATGCCTCTGTGGATGCGGACGATCATTCGGGAGTCGGCAGCACCTCACCGCCGGCCGATGACGCGCTCCCGGTCAACGGTGCGTAATCGGTGAGGGCGCCACGACTCGCCCGATCGGTCAGTAGCAGCTCGCCCAGCTGTAGTACTCCGAGTTGTCGTTGGACTTGGCGACGACCCGGCCGTTGACCCAGATGGTGCACGACACCGCGCCGCCGTCCTCGTCGGTCACACTCGCCGACGCGAAGCCGCCGTATTCGTCGGTCTCGGTGAATCGGTAGTACCGGCAGCCGTCGGACATGTCGACGAATTCCTTCTGGGAATTCCCGTATTTGTTGGTGAACTCCAGTTCGGCGACGTCATTGTTGCCGCAGAACTGGTACTGCACCGCGTCGTACTGGTCGGTGGACTCGGCGTGCGCCGGCGTGGAAACCAAACCGATTGCCGCACAGCTCATGCCGATGATGAGCGCGGCGCGCTTGGATGACTTGGCCATTCTCGTCTCCTGGGGGGTGGGTGGAAGAACTCCGTACGCGAGAATGTCTATCAACCGACTCCGACGAACTTGGATTCGTCGTCGACCCATTGTCATTCGGCCGATCGACAATGCCGAGAGAATTCGTCGACCATTTCCGGGAGCCGAACGAGAGATGCGGTGTGCACGGGCCACCGACCCCTGATCGGGTCGGCGATCCGCGCACACCGCATCGGGTGTCGCCGTCAGCGTCCGGGATCGGTGCCCGGCCGCAGGGCTACTCGCAGGCCACGCCGTCACCGTCGCGGTCGAGCGCGGACCGATATCCGGGCTGGCCGCGATAGAGCGGGGCGGCGCCGGCGGCGCGGGCCTGACTGCAGTTCTTGAAGTACACCGAGCTCGGGCTGGACTGCTCGGGCGTGGACTGTCGGGGGGCGGTGGTCTGGGGAGCGGACTGCTGCGGGACCACGGGCACCGGCTGCTGGGGCGTCACGATGGCTCCACACGAGGAGAGGATCCCGCGGATCGCGTCCTTCTCGGCCTGGGTGACCCACAGGCCGTAGGTCTTCTTCACCGACACCTGCTGGGACACGTAGGTGCAGCGGTAGGACTTGTTGGCGGGCAGCCAGGTGGCGGCGTCACCGGCACCCTTCTGCTGATTGGCCGGACCCGACACCGCGAGCAGATTGGCCGGGTCGTTGGCGAAGTCGCGACGCTTGTCGGCACTCCACTGCTGCGCACCCTTCTGCCACGCATCCGAGAGGGCGACGACGTGGTCGATCTGCACCGCCGACGAGGTGCTGCTGCCGCGCACGAACTGGATGGTCTGGCCGGTGTAGGGGTCGTTCAGGGTGCCCGAGGCGACGACGCAGTCGCGGGTGCCCGGCTTGAGGGTGATGGCCGTGAGGTCGCGCCGCAGGATGTCGTTGCGGGTGTCACAGCCGTTGTGTCCGCCGGTCACCGTGACGTCGTCGGACCACGCCTGCCCGAACTGGGCCCGGTCGTAACCGGTCTTGGGGGCACGCCCCTTGACGGGAAGCGACTCGAGATCGCTCAGCGCGCTGGTGGCGTTCGCCGCGGGCGCCGCGTGGGCGGGGGTCGAGCCGACGACCGCCGGACCTGCGAGCACCGCGGCCGCGGCGATTCCTCCGACGAGCAATGACTTGATACGCACTACCGAACACACCTTCCTGCTGCCCCACCCCGGGTGCATTCTGCCCGGCCAAGGGACGCAACGGAAATCGGTTCCTGTCATTCGACCGGTGGAATTCGCCGGCGGTGTGATCCGGGCGGGGGACGTCTCGACGTCGTCGAAAAGTCTCTTTTCGCAGGAGGTTTCGGGTCTTCTCGATGCCTGCTGCGGTGGTCCGGTGCTCCGTCGGCAGGCCCGTGACACTTCCCGTCCAGCGCTCCTGGCGGGCACCGGCTCGGCCGGCAGCCGGCTCAGGTCACGGAAGCCGGCTGTCCGGAGGACAGCCCTAGCCGGCAGTCATCACGGCGTCGAGGAGTCCGGGCATCCGCTCGTCGAGGTCGGCCAGGCGTAACTGGTTGATGATCGACGTCCCCTGATAGTGCTGGTTGATGATGCCGGCCTCGCGGAGCACCCTGAAATGGTAGGTCTGCGTCGATTTGCTGACCGGGAGTGCGAACTGGCTGCAGGTCTGTGTTGCGCCGCCGTCGAGCAGTTGTCGCACGATCCGCCGACGCATCGGGTCGGCGAGCGCCGCGAGGACAGCGTCCATGGTGATCTCGTCGGTCGTGGGATGTTCCAGGGTTCGCACGATGCCTCCTCTCGCAACTGTATGACATACCCCCCTTGATCTTAGTACGAGAAATCTAGTAGTACTGGAACCGTCGTAGTACGAGATGCTACGTACTAGTCGATTCGAGAGGAGTGCATGCCATGAAGGTTCTGCTCACCGGTGGTACGGGATACATCGGCGGTGCGGTGCTCACCGAGCTCGTCGCCGCCGGGCATGAGGTGGTCGCCGCGGTGCGCAGCGACACCGCGGGACAGGCGGTCGGCGCCGCTGGGGCAACCGCGGCGATCGGTGATCTCACCGACGTCGGGTGGTTGTCCGAACAGTTGTCGGACGTCGACGCGGCCATCCACACGGCGTCGCCCGGCGATGCGTCGAGCGCCGCATTCGACACCGCGGTCGCCGATGCGGTGATCGGCGCATTCGGCGGAACGCCCAAGCCGTACCTGCACACCAGTGGCGTGTGGATCTGGGGAAACGGATCGGATCTCACCGAGGACGGCGTGCTCTCGCCACCGGACATCGTGTCGTGGCGACTGCCGCTGGAGCGGCGCCTCCTCGACTCGGACGTCGCCGTGACCCTGCCCGCTCCGGGAGTGGTGTTCGGCAACCGGCAGGGCATTGTCGCCACGTTGCTGCCTGCCGGTCACGACGGGGTGGTGCCGCTGGTGGGTACCGGTGACCAGCACTGGACACTGGTGCACGTGGACGACCTGGCCAAGCTGTATGTCCTTCTGCTACAAGCTGACTCGCCTGCCGGTCACGTACTGGGCGTGTCCGGCCTGAACGCGACGGTGCGGGAGATCGCCGCCGCTCGATCGCCGCAGGCCACGCTCACGCCCGAGACCACCGACGAGAGTGGTGCCCGTCTGGGAGAGCTGTTCGCCGAGGCGCTCCTGCTCGATCAGCAGGCCTCCGGATCGAAGGCCAGGTCGCTGGGCTGGACACCGCGATACACCTCGCTGGACGACGTCGCACGGTCCTGACCCCCGACCGGCGCCGGCACCCCCGTTTCCCGGGGTGTCGGCGTCGTGCGTCGGTCGGCGGGGTGCACCGGTCAGAGCCAATCCCGACGCCGGAACTGGACATAGAGCAGCCCCACCACCACCACGATCAGCACCGTGCTGACGAGATAACCGATGGTCGTCCCGAACAGGGGGAAGTTGACGTTCTGTCCATAGAACCCGGTGATGGCGGTGGGCACCGCGATGATCGCCGCCCAGCCGGTCAGCTTCTTCATCACGGTGTTGAGCCGGGCGTCGTTGAGCGCCAGGTTCGTCTCGAAGACCGTGGTGATCATGTCGCGCAGTGACTCGGTCCACTCCGCGGCGCGCAGGGCGTGGTCGTAGAGGTCGGAGAAATGCGGGTCGAGTTCGGCCGGGGCGTGATTCTCGAATCGTCGACGCTGGATCGCGGCGATCACCTCGCGCATCGGCACCACCACGCGCCGTAGTAGTACAAGGTCCTTGCGCAGGTCGTAGGTCCGACGCTGTAGGTACCGGTTGCCGGTGGAATCGTCGAAGAGCAGTTCTTCGAGCTCCTCGATGTCGGCGTCGAGGCGTTGCACGGCGTCGAAATGCCCGTCCACCACCACGTCGAGCACGCCGTGCAGGAGTGCCCCGATGCCGTACTGCTCACCGCCGACCGCCGACCACCGATCCACCACCTCCTGGATGTCGAATCCCGGGGCCAGTCGAACCGTGATCAGTGCATTGCTCATCAGGAAGATCGAAATACGCTGTAGAGCAAATGATTTGGCGCGCCTGGCAAACGGGGAGTGGCGGTCGACGCCGAGTGGTGTGGTGTCGGCGGCGGGATCCTTCAGCGGCCGGGGGATGACGGCATAGACCGTCATGAACGTGTAGTGGCTGTACACCACGGTCTTGACGCGTTCGGCCGCGGCGATGGTGTCCTGGATCGCGAACGGGTCGATGTCGAGTTCGGTGGCCAGCGCGGCGAGGGTGTCGTGGTCGGGGCAGTCGAGATCGGCCCAGATCAGGGTGTCCGGGGCGTCGAGGTGCTCGGAGATCTCGTCGAGACGAAACCCCTCCACCGGCTTTCCGTGCCGCCAGATCTGGCCCCGCACCACTTCGCGGTGGCCGGTACCCGCTGCGTCCGACATGGGCCCCATCTTGGCAGGATCGGGGAATGGCTGCGCGCGTACCCTCGCTCACCGGCGTCCGGACCGTGGCGGCGCTGTCGGTGGTGGCGACCCACGCCGCGTTCTGGACCGGGGACTACACCGACGACTACACGGGCCGGCTGTTCGCCCGGTTCGAGGTGGGCGTCCCGATCTTCTTCGTCCTCTCCGGGTATCTGCTGTTCACCCCGTGGGTGCGGGCCGCGGCCGACGACCGACCCATCCCGGACACCCGCCGCTACCTGTGGCACCGTGCCCGGCGCATCCTGCCCGCCTACTGGCTCACCGTGGTCGCGGTGTATCTGCTGTACGGCGTCGCCCCGCCGGGCGGTGAGGACTCGGTCACCGGGACCGGGTGGTGGGGATTCGTGCGCAATCTGACCCTGACCCAGGTGTATGGCGTCGGCCACCTGCACGGCGGCCTCACCCAGATGTGGAGCCTGGCCGCCGAGATGGACTTCTACCTGGTGCTCCCCCCGATCGGATGGATGCTCGTCGTCGCGCTGGCCCGCCGGACCTGGCGACCCGATCTGCTGATCGGTGGACTCGGTGCATTGCTGCTGATCAGCCCGGTGTGGATCGTCGTCGTGGCGGGCAGCGACGGACTGTCGCCGACGGCGCGGCTGTGGGCGCCGTCGTTCTTCGGCTGGTTCGTCGGCGGGATGCTGCTGGCCGCCTGCGCACCGCTTGTGCGCCGGTGGAACACCACCGGCTGGCTGCTCACCGCCCTGGCCGCATTCGTGCTGTCGGGGACCACGATCGCCGGCGAGCCGACCATCACACCCACCACGGCGTCGGCCACCCTGGTCAAACACGTTCTCTACCTGGTGATCGCGGTGGGCGTGGTGGGTCCCTTGACCGCCGACGACCAGACGTCGTGGTGGACGCGACTGTGTGCGAGTCGCCCGATGGTGTGGCTCGGCGAGACCTCCTACGAGCTGTTCCTGGTGCACGTGATCGTGTTGGAGTACGTGATGGCCCTGCTCGGCTATCCGGTGTTCACCGGGCATGTGGTGCCGGCGTTCGTGGTGACCGTGCTCATCTCGGTGCCGGTGGCATGGGCGCTGCACCGGGGCACCCGCCGACTGTGGCGGGCGCGAACCCCCGGGACGCAGATTTCCCGCAGGTAGCATGGGTGGGGTCGGTTGCGAACGCAGGCGGCGGACCCATCCGGATGTCCCGCGCCGCGACGCACGACGCGGAAGTGAGGGGCGATGATGACCGACGACGGATCGACGCGGGGCGACGGGGCGCGTCCCGGTGGGAGCCGCACCGGTGGGGGACGTGCCGCGGCCGATCGGGGACGGCCCCGCAGTTTTCCGGCCCCGGGTAGCAATGACATCCGTTCCTGGTGTGACCACTCGGCGGTGCCGGGGGAGCGGCCCGAACTCTCCGACACCTCGGCCACGCTGATCGCATCGGGCTATCTGACCCCCTCCGGGCGTGCGATCCTGGTCCGCCGGATCTCGATGGGCCTGCCGATCCCGGCCCTGATGACGGGTTTCGGGGACATGCGCCGCCTGCAACGGTCGATCGCCCAACTCGAGTCACAGCTGGCCGGGCCGATGCTGCCCGGCGTGGTGGCCGCGGTGCTGCGCAACCGGCTCAACGGCCTGGTCCGGCGCCGCGAGGAGGCCCGCAAGACCATCGTCACCGGTAAGGGCGTGTTCGCCGGCAGCACCCGCGCCATCCGGCGCGAGCGCCGCGAGAACGTCTACCTCGAGATCGACGAGCGGGAACGGCTCTTCGCGGGTCTGCTGTGCACCCCGACCCCCAACGTCAACACCATGCGGTCGGTCCGGCGCGCCGGGTCGGTGGCCGTGGAGCGGATCGCCGGTGTGGTCGGGCAGGTCGCCGCGAAGTCGGGCAGCCGGCAGGTCGAGCAATGGGCCGACCAGATCGCCGCGGCCACCCCCCGGGACACCCCGGCACCCGCGGCCCCGGGCTCGGCCAATCTCGTCGACGGTTACGAGACGCTGCTGTTCGTCGCCGGCCACTACTACGACCGGATCATGATGAATCCGGCCTGGCGGTCGGATCACTTCGCGGTGCAGCGCACCCAGGTGAACCTGCATGCCGAGCTCGCCGAGATCGCCACCGACGTGATCGCGCTGCGTGCGGTGCGGGTGGATCTCGACCGGGCCAAGGCCGGTGGCGGGTTCGACCAGGCGTTCGCCGAACAGATCGATCGGCGTGAGAGCGCGCTGCGACCGGTGTGGACCGAACTGATCGACCGGGTGCAGGCGCTGAGCGAGGTCGCGCACGTGGTGGAGTCCGCCGCAACGGAATTGCGCATCCTGGCCGAGTACGACAAGGCGGCCACCATCGACGACCGGATCGACGCACTGATCGCCCGCTCCGGTGACCGGGAGATCTCGGTGGACAACGCCAAACGGCTCACCGAGCAGGTACGCTCCGGCGAGGAGCAGCTACGCATCTATCGAGATGTGTTGCAGGGCAACATTGCCCGACTGTCACCGTCGGTGCCTCGTGAACTGCCCGCACGCTACGAGCCGTCCTGAACCGGGGTCAGCGTGACCAGGTTCGCAGGTGGTCCTTCTCCATCGGCGAGAGGCGACGCAGGGTGTGTGCCTCGACGTCGACGACGGCCATCTGGGTGCTCGCGACGCAGGCGGGTTTGCTCGCGGGAGTGGCAGCGGAGCCCCGGATCTCGTAGCCGATGGTGAAATCCACCGAACGAAATCGCTTGATCCACATACTGATCCGGAGTGGCGAATCGTCGTGGCGGAGTTGCGCCTGGTAGCGGATCTCGACGTGGACGATCATCGCGCTGGTGATCAGCGGTGCGTACTCGTCGCCGGCGGAGAGCAGCCACTGGATGCGGGCCTCCTCCATGAGCGTGATCATCCGCGCATGGTTGATGTGACCGAATGCATCCATGTCCGACCAGCGCACGGGAGCCCATGCGGTGAACGCGAACTCGTCGGCAGCGAGACCGCCGCCGGACGCGGTGTTCGCCGAACTGTCCGGCTGTTGTGTCGGGTTCTCGCCCGGTGTCGGTGTGGTCATTTCCGGTCGCGCTCCTGATGGGTGCCTGTGAAGTGGCGCTGCCGACTGTCTGTCCGGTTGCCTCGCCAGTAGTGTGGCAGTCGACGACTGTCGCACGGCGCCCGGGGCGCGCCGTGTGCGAAGGGGATGGGATGAAGTCAAAGCGCGTGGCCGTGCTGCTTGCGGCATTGGTCGGTCTCTCGGCGCTGATCGGTACCGGCTTGGTCGATCCGGCTGTCGCCGATGCCGCGCCGGGTGTGCGCGTCGCCAAACGGGTGACCGTGAGCCCGCTGCGGACCGACATCTGGGTGTACTCGCCGGCGATGCGACAGCGGGTCAAGGTGTCGGTGCTGACGCCCGTCGGTGCCACCGGGCCCCGCCCGACGGTCTACATGCTCGACGGCGCCGGTGCCGAGGGCCAGGTCAGTGACTGGATCACCAAGGGACATGCCGGCCGGTTCTTCGCCGACAGGAACGTCAACGTCGTCCTGCCGGTCGGCGGGGCGAGCAGCTTCTACACCGACTGGCAGCGCACCGACCCGAAGGTCGGCAAGCCGATGTGGGAGACCTTCCTGACCTCCGAGCTCCCGCCGGTGATCGACAAGACCTTCGACGGCTCCGGCCGCAATGCCGTCATCGGCCTGTCGATGGGCGGGCAGTCGGCGTTCGCGCTCGCCGTCCGTCATCCCGAGCTGTACCGGGGACTGGCATCGCTGAGCGGATGTCCGCCGGTCTCCGGTCCGGCCAACGAGGCCTACGTGCGGACCACCGTCGGACGCTCCGGGGCCGACGCGACCAACATGTGGGGGCCGTTCGGCTCCCTGGGATGGCGCGCACACGACCCGGGCCTGCACATGGACAAGTTGCGCGGCAAGGACATCTTCCTCGCCGCCGGCTCCGGGGCGGTGGGTCCGTTGGATCTGCAGCGGAAGATCGACCCGGAGGAGGGGCCGCCGGTGGCGGTCACCGCGTCGTCGTCGGCGCTGGAAGCCGCCGCCTACCGCTGTTCACTGGAGTTCGCGGTGCAGATGCGTGCGGCCGCCGTGCCCTACACCGACGGCTTTCGCCTGATCGGTACCCACACCTGGGCGTACTGGGAGCAGGACCTGCCCGCCGCCTGGCAGACCGTCTCGCGTCACCTGTACTGAGCCTGTCCGGCGGTATCGGGCTGTCGGCGGCCTGAGCCGTCATGTGAACCGGCCAGTCATGTGAGCCGGTCGTCATGTGAACCGGCCCGGCATGTGAGCCGGTCGTCATGTGAACCGGCCCGGCATGTGAACCGGTCGTCGCCTGTCGCGGGCCGCGACCGTCGGCCTGGCCGCGGCGTCGGTGCCCGTGGATGCTCCCCGGGAGGGGAGCGGGCGGGTCACGCCTGCTGTGCCCAGGTCTCGGCAAAGGTGAGGAACTGGTCGTTCTCGGCGGCCTCGGTCACCGTCACACGCACGCCGTCGCCGTCGAAGGGGCGTACCACCACGCCGGCCTCCACTCCTGCCCGCGCGAAATCCAGTGCGCGCGAACCGAGGTCGAGCCAGACGAAGTTGGCCTGCGAGTCGGGTACCCGGTAACCGGCGGCGCGTAGCCTCATGATCACCCGATCCCGTTCGGCCGCAACGGCGTCGGTGCGTGCGAGGAGTTCCTCACGGGCGTGCAGGCAGGCGATCGCGGCGGCCTGCGCGACGCTGTTCACCGAGAACGGGACGTGCGCCTTGCCGAGTGCGGTGATCACCGTCGGGTCGGCGACGGCATAGCCGACGCGCAGCCCCGCCAGCCCATAGGCCTTCGAGAACGTGCGCAGCACAACCAGATTCGGGAACTCCCGATGCAGCGCGAGGGAATCGTAGGCGTGCTCGGCGTCGGGGCGGGTGTACTCGAAGTACGCCTCGTCGAGGGCGACGACCACGTCGGCCGGCACCTGCTCGAGAAAGACCCGCAGTTCCGCGGCGGTGGCCACGGTGCCGGTGGGGTTGTTCGGGTTGCACACGAAGATCAGGCGGGTGCGGTCGGTGATCGCCCGGGCCATCGCGGGCAGGTCGTGCACGTCGTCGGCGGTCAGCGGGACCCGTACCGCGGTGGCCCCGATCAGTTGGGTCGCCAGCGGGTAGGTCTCGAACGAGCGCCAGCCGAACAGCACCTCGTCGCCGGGGCGGCAGGTGGTCAGGATCAGGTTCTGGCAGAGGATCACCGATCCGCAGCCCACCTGGATCTCCTCGGGGCTCACGTCGAGGTTCTTGGCCAGTTCCGCGGTCAGCTCCACCATCCCGTTGTCGGGGTAGCGGTTGACCGACGACGCGGCGGCGGTGATCGCCTCCATCACGCTGGGCAGCGGCCCGAAGGTGACCTCGTTGCTCGCGAGCTTGACCGCGTCGGGGAAGGTCTTCCCCGGCACGTACACGGGCAGGTCATCGAGGTCGGGGCGGATGCGCGGGGTCACCCGTCAACTGTAGGCCCGCGGGCGACCGGCGCCGATCGCGCCCGCGTGAACGCGAGACCACTGCCCGGTGAAATTGCCCTGACCAGCCGATTTGCTTCTCTTGCTGCCCGGTGTGTATGTTTCTATCCGGCAGTTCGGCAACGAACTCCCCGCTAAGGAGGCGTGCCAGAGCGGCCGAATGGGACTCACTGCTAATGAGTTGTCTCGCCAAAACGGGACCGGAGGTTCAAATCCTCTCGCCTCCGCCAACCGCGGTCGGCCGACTGCGGTACAACTGAATAGCTACGCGCCCGTAGCTCAACGGATAGAGCATCTGACTACGGATCAGAAGGTTTGGGGTTCGAATCCCTACGGGCGCACTCTGAGATCCCCGTCACCGGCACATGCAGGTGGCGGGGATCTTCTGTTGGCCGATGCGCCGACGATCGTCGGAACGTCGCCGCGGGGGATCGTCGACGATCGGGCATGTCGATCCCGGGGCGATGCCGTCCCGGCCCCTGGACGTCGGTCATGGCCTGTGCACGTCGTGTCGGCCGCTGACGGGGCAGAGGAGGCATCCGGGCCCAGGGGACGACCGGTCGGTGGTCTCGGTCTGCAGGGGCGGGTTCAGAGGGCCGCCGCAGTAGGCCTGGTCGGCGTCCGGACGCTCCGTGAGGTGGACTGTCCGTGAGGTGGACTGTGCGCTCCGACGATCTCGGACGGCACCGGGATGAGCGACCAGGCCTCCGTGAACCCGGTGGATCGTCGGCTCACCGGTACATCCGGACGAGCGGGCAGGTGAAGGGGTCGCGATCGCCGAGCCCGGCCTGATTGAGGTAGCGGATGACGATCGCGTAGGACTCGAGGAGCGAAGTCTCGGTGTAGGTCACCGAATGGCGTGCACAATGCGCTTGGACGAGTGGGCGGACCTTGGCCAGGTTCGGGCGAGGCATACTCGGAAACAGGTGATGCTCGATCTGATAGTTCAGGCCGCCCATCATGAAGTCGGTGACCCGCCCGCCCCGGATATTGCGCGACATCAGGACTTGCCTGCGTAGAAAGTCCACACGAATATCTTTGGGAACCAACGGCATTCCCTTGTGGTTGGGCGCAAAGGCGCCACCCAGTAGCAGGCCGAAGACTGCCATCTGGACCAGGATGAACACGATTGCCTGGGCGACGGTCATGATCAGGAAGGGCACTGCGAATCCCACGGCGAGCCGAACGATGACCAGGGACAACTCCAGAATTCGGTGCGGGACAGGAGTTCTCGACAGAAGGCCCTGGATGCTTGCCGAATGGAGTGCCGCCGCCTCCAGTGTCAGCAGGGGGACGAAGAACCAACCCTGCCGTCGGGTGAACCATGCATACACACCGGAGCGGTGGGCGGCGACTTCCGGGACGAATGCGATCGGGCCGCCGTCGATATCGGGGTCGACGCCGATCTGATTCGGCGACTTGTGGTGACGGTTGTGCTTGTTGCGCCACCAGTGCAGCGACAGCCCGGCGCCCAGGGCGGCGACGAGGCGTGCCGTCCATTCGTTCGCCACCTTGGAGGCGAAGATCTGCTGGTGTGCGCCGTCGTGTCCGAGGAACCCGAACTGGGTGCTGATCACCGCCAGCACGACGGCGATGCCGATCTGTGCCCAGGAACTCCCGATGAGCACGACCGCTGCCCACGCCGCCACAAAACTCACCGTGGTGGCAGTGATACGGACGAGGTAGTAGGTGCGCCTGCGCTCGAGGAGTCCCGAGGCGCGGACCTCTACGGCCAACTCGGTGTAGGTGCTCACATAGCGGTTGCTGCGGGTACGGATCTGGTCGGTGTGCGACAAGGCGCCTCGATGCTTTCGGCTGGGTACATGGAATTCGTCCATTGGGACACCGAGACCGGTTGTGTCAAGGCGAGGGTTGAGAACGCACGTCGGTGCGTGGATGTACGGAACGGGGCCGCTCGGGCGGGTACGCCTTCTGTTGTCTCGACAGTACAGCAGCGATGATGCCGGCCACGCCGATTCCCAGGGCCGGTGGCAGGGGGAAGGCGGGTGCCGGGCGCTCACCGGTGGTTCCATCACCCCCGGAAATGCACAACACCCCGGCACTGCCGGGGTGTTGAGGTGTTGGACGTCGACCAGAGGTCAGACGACACTCACGTTGACGGCCTGGGGTCCGCGGTTGCCCTGTTCGATCTCGAACTGAACGCGCTGGGACTCTTCGAGATTGCGGTATCCGCTGCCCGCGATGGCGGAGTAGTGGACGAAGACGTCACCCTTCGAGGTGTCGTCGGGGGCGATGAAGCCGAAGCCCTTGTCGCCGTTGAACCACTTGACGGTTCCTTGTTCCATGCTGTTGTTGCTACTTTCTTCAGTGCGTAGGGCCAAAGACTGGACCCCACGAGTCCATTGTCTCATGGATTCGCGAATCGTGCTGCGGTTGGCCCGGGAACCGACGTCACGGGCATCCACTCGGCCCCGACGGCGATCGTGGGCTGTGGCGCAGCGTGGTCGGTCTACCCCGCATCCGACCCGTCGCGTCCGAGCGTGGTCTCCGGGGTGGCGTCGGGGCGCGTCCACTGCGGTGTCGGTCGACCTGTGGGGCCCCAGGTCGCCTCACCGTCGACGTCGACCCGCCAGTACCAGCACGCATGGTTCTGAGCTGTCGGAGCGTTGTCGGGGTTCATGGTGGTCGCTTCCCAGCGAAGGCTGCAGCGGATTCGACGGACGGTCGGCCTCGCTGCGCGAGGACGACCTGCTCTGCCGGATCGAGCTTGTCGAAATCAACCCAAGCGACGGCCGAGCGGCCCCGCCACCAACAACCAGGCCGGGTCGACAGGCGGCGATCTACGTCGTCGGTGCGGAGATGAGAGCGATCGCGAGCATGAGTACCGCGGCGACGCAGACCAGGGTGAGGAGTGCGGCAGTGGTGGCCCCGAACGTGGAGGGCGTGTCGTCGGCGGTCGATGAGGTTCCCGGCGTGGTATCTGACTGCATGAGAGAACTTCATCATAGATAACGAGCTGTTCTCAATCGCACATCTGAATGAACGGGCTGAAACCCAGGTCAGATGTGTCGACGCGTTTTCCGGTCCGAAAAGCCGGCGCGTTCACCACGGCGCTTCGTCGTGGTCTCAGTACTCGACGATGGAGTCGGTGCGTCGACGGTGGCCATTGCCGACCAAACGAACAGGACCGGTTCTCGACGATTCGAGAACCGGTCCTGTTGTGGCGGAGGATAGGAGATTCGAACTCCTGAGGGCTGTTAACCCAACCCGCGTTCCAGGCGAGCGCCATAGGCCACTAGGCGAATCCTCCAACGACGGTCGATCATATCCGAGCCGACGTCACAATCCCAAACCGCCTCGGTTGACCGGGAAGTTCAGGTCGAGCGGCGACGCCTGGCCGAGGCTCAGCGCGGCGAGCACCTCAGGGGTGATCCCCTCGCGGAACCGCACCGGCGCGCCGTGGACGTCAGAACCGTTGCCGATGCCGGCGAGATCGACGTCGGCGATGTCGACGCGCCGGAGCGCATCGGTGCCGTTCATGGTGGTGGTCGAGGTCCTCATGCTCAGTACGCCCTTGCCACCCCGGACGCGGATGACCGGGTCGACGAGCGCGATCTCGGAAAGGTGGAATCGACTCCAGGCCACGACGGTGCCCTCGAACCGCAGGTCACCGGAGCCGTTGCGCAGCGTCGACGAGGCCAGCGTGAACGTCATCTCACCGATGTCGGTGATGCCGGCGCCCGACGAGGCGGACATGCCACCCTGCGCGTCCCTGGTGATGGTGTCGTGAAACGACGGCGAGTACCCCCACACCAGGTTGCGCGGGGCCGGCGCCGGAGTGTTGGGACCGGGCGCGGTGGAGTAGTCGACCGGGACCGACAGTTCCTGGGCGGCGTTGACGGCGCCGGCGGCACCGTAGGTGTAGACGCCGTAGCGGGCACCGCCCGGGATGTCGTTCGGGGTGGAGGCGGTCAGCGTCGCGGTGAACGAGCCGTCGGCGTTCAGCGGCACCCACTGCTGCCGGATCGTGCGGCGCATGTCGAACGGCACATCGGGCACCTGGGCGAGCGCCGAGCGCGACAACGCCCACGCCACGCCCGAACGATTGGTCGCCCGCGCCGACTCCGGCGCACCGGACGACGGCTTCCAGTTCGTGGCGAACGCACCGAATGCGATGAAGGTGCCGTGCGGCACACCCGGCGGAACCGGCAGCGGTAGACCGCTGCGGTTGGCACGCGGGTCGAATCCGGTTCCCTTGACGACGAGCTCGTCACCGGGATGGACGACGGTGTCACCGACCGGGGTGACGCCGTCGGCGAGGAAGATCGCGACCGTCGGCCGCCAGGTCGGGGCGGCCGATGCCACTCCTGTTCCGACGAGACCGCCGGCCACCAGGATCACCAAGGCCACCATGACTCCGACAAACCACCCGAAACGTGTTCGCATGAGGTGACCCTAACCTAGAGCGACACAGGTCGGACCAGGGAATTCAGTCCTCGATACGGTTGCCCTCGGCATCCCAGTGCGCGGCGACCTTCTTGCTCGGCTGCACCCGCGGCGGCTCCCCCGGCATCTTCGGATAACTCGGCGGATACGGCATGTCACCCATTCCCTCGGCGTCGTGGCGCTGCACCAACTCCAGTAACGGCTCCAGACCGACTCGGTGCTCGTCGATGTCGGCCATCGGGTCGCCGCGGCGGGCCACGAGATCAGGGACCGTGGCCATGGTGCAGTCGTCGGGATCGACGTCGGCCAGTTCGGTCCAGGTGACCGGCGTCGACACCCGTCCACGGGCACTGCGGCGCACCGAATACGGGGAGGCCATCGTGCGATCACGGGCGTTCTGGTTGAAGTCGATGAAGATCCGTTGGCCGCGTTCTTCTTTCCACCATGACGTGGTCACCGAGTCGGGATCGCGGCGTTCCATCTCGCGGGCCAGGGCGATCACACAGCGTCGACCGGCGATGAAGTCCCACCGCGGTTCGATCGGGATGTACACATGGATACCCCGACCACCCGAGGTCTTCGGGAATCCGGTGTAGCCCAGCTCGTCGAGGATCGGGTGCAGCACCTCCGATGCCACGCGACGGACGTCGTCGAAGTCGGTACCCGGCTGCGGATCGAGGTCCACCCGAAGCTGATCCGGGTGATCGTGGCCGGAATCGGTTCGGGTGGGCCAGGAATGGAAGGTGACGGTTCCGAGGTTGGCTGCCCAGACGATGTCGGCGGGCACGGTGGGGCGGATGGCATCGCCGGTCCGCCCGGAAGGGAACACGATTCGGGTGGACTGGACATGGTCGGGACGCTTCTTGGCGATGTGTTTCTGATAGATCTCGTCGCCCTCGATGCCATCGGGGAAGCGCTGCAAGAATGTCGGACGGTCCCGCAAGGCAGCCATGATCGGCCCGTCCGCGCCGTCTCGGGGGAGCGCCATGCTGCGGTAGTAACCGACGAGATCGCGTTTGCGGCCGCCGTCGTCGCCGAGCTCGGGGAAATAGATCTTGTCCGGGTTGCTCATCCGGACGTCGATGCCGTCCACGTCGAGCTGTTCGGCGGGTGAGCGGGACGCCATCAGTCGGTTCCTTCCAGCACGTCGTGCAGGTCGTAGGTCAACGGCACCTCGAGCTGGTCGTATCCGCAGCTCTCCGGCTCCCGGTCGGGACGCCAGCGCAGGAACTTCACCGTGTGCCGGAAACGCCCTTTCTCCATCTGGTCGTACGCGACCTCGGCGACCAGCTCCGGCCGGATCGGGATCCACTCCCCCGACTTCTCCGACCGCCATCGCGTGGGTTCGCCCGAGGCCGGCTTGTCCGGATCCAGACGCATCGGCTCGAACTGCGCCTGCAGTTCCTGACGTTTGGCGTCGGTGAACGCCCCCGCCCCACCCACCATCCGCAGCTCTCCGTCGTAGAACAGGCCCAGCAGCATCGACCCGAGGCCTGTTCCGGACTTGTGCACCCGGTAACCGATGACGACGCAGTCGGCGGTGCGCTTGTGTTTGATCTTGACCATCTCGCGTTTGTTCTCGACGTACGGGCCGTCGAGGCGTTTGCCGACCACCCCGTCGAGACCGGCGCCCTCGAACGCCGAGAACCACTCCTGCGCGACCGCCGGGTCGGTGGTGACACGGCTGACGTGGAAATGCCGGTCCCGCGATCCCGGCCCGATGGCCTCGACCAGCGCCTCTCGGCGCGCGCGGAACGCTTCGGCCATCACCGACTCCGTACCCAGGGCCAGGGCATCGAAGCCGATGAACACCGCGGGGGTCTGTTCGGCGAGCAGGGTGACCCGAGAGGCGGCCGGATGGATGCGTTGGGCGAGACGATCCCAGTCCAGGCGATGGGTGTCGTCGATCAGATGCGGCACCCCGATCTCACCGTCGAGCACCACCTTGTAGGGCAGTTCTTCCTTGGCTGCAGCGACGATCTCCGGGAAATAACGCGCGAGGTCCTTGCCGCCACGCGACCCGATCACCACCTCGTCGCCGTCACGAAATATCAACGCGCGGAATCCATCCCACTTTGGCTCGTAGGACCATTCGAGGGCATCGGCGGGTTGAGCGGGGACGGCGGTGACCGCCTTGGCGAGCATGGGCGCGACAGGTGGCGTGACGGGGAGCTCCACCCGACCATCGTCACCCACTTGTAGCCTCAGGGCAATGACCTCCGACTCCGCACCCCTGGGATCGGCCGGCCCGGCCGGTCGATATGCGCCGTCGCCGTCGGGTGAGCTGCATGTCGGCAACCTGCGAACGGCGGTGCTCGCGTGGCTGTTCGCCCGTACCACCGGACGTCGATTCCTGCTGCGGATGGAGGATCTGGACCGCACTGCCGTCGGTGCCGACCGGCAGCAGATCGCCGACCTGACCGCCCTGGGCATCGACTGGGACCCGCCGATCGTCTATCAGACCGACCGACTCTCGCGATACCGCGAGGTGATCGACGGACTCACCGCCGCGGGCCGGACGTTCGAGTGCTTCTGCACCCGTCGCGAGATCCTGGAGGCACCGAGCGCACCGCACACCCCGCCGGGTGCGTATCCCGGCACCTGTCGGCGGCTGACGCCGGCAGAGTTGTCGGCGAAGCGGGCATCCGGTCGTCCCCCGGCGATCCGGATCCTCGCCGACGTCGCACAGTTCACCGTCACCGACATGCTCTGCGGCGAGTACACGGGCGTCGTCGACGACTTCGTGATCCAGCGCGGCGACGGAACCCCCGCCTACAACCTGGCGGCCATCGTCGACGACGCCGAGCAGGGTGTCGATCAGGTGTGCCGCGGTGACGATCTGCTCTCGTCGGCGCCGCGCCAGGCGTATCTGACGACGCTCCTGGGGTATCGCCCGCCGACGTACGCGCATGTCCCGATGGTGTTGAACGCCGACCACATTCGGCTGAGCAAACGTGACGGGGCGATCACCCTGGCCGATCTGTCCGCCCGCGGGGTGGATGCCGTAACTGTGCTCTCGCACATCGCGGTGTCGGTGGGCCTGGGCGAGATCGGCGAGCGGGTGGACCTGCCGATGCTGGCCGAGCGGTTCGAACCGTCGACGCTGCCGAAGAAGCCCTGGATTCTCACCGACGACGAGTGGTGAGGTGCGGTCACCGGTTTCGGCCCGCGCGGTGGTTGCCGACATTCGTGTCCTGCGAGGTTCGACAACCGGGGACCCCGCGCCACCCATGCTGGTCGAACCGACGTCGACGGGCGACCACCTCCCAGGTTGTCACCGACATCCCCTACCCACCAGGTTTCGACAACGGGCGGCCTCGCCACGCGAGGACGACCTGCTCAACCACCAACAAGACCACCAGGTCTCGACAACCGGACAACCTCGCCACACGAGCACGACCTGCCCAACCACCAACAGGATCACCGGGTTTCGGCCTCGACCAGCGCGATCGGGCGCTTCACCGAGCTACCTCGCGGTGGCGAGCAACCTCGTCAACACGTCGTCGATGGACAGCATTCCGGTGGCGATTCCGTCCTCGACCACCACGGCGATGTGGTTGCGGCTCTGGCGCATTCGATTGAGAACGTCGTAGACCGGAACCGTCGGCGACACCTCGAGGACCGGATGCATCAGATCCACCGCGGTGGCGTCGGCGGGCGCATCCAGACTGTCGCGCACATGCACCACGCCACAGATGACGCTACCGTCGCGTACCACCAACCGCCGATGCCGGGTCACCCTCGACAGCTCCTGGATCTCACCGACGCCCGCGGTGCGGTCCACTCCGCTCGGTTCCCCCGCACTGGCGACGTCACCGACGGTGAGCGATGCCAGATCCAGTGCGCTGGTGAGGTGCTCGCTGTAGCGGTCCTCGAGGGTACCGACCATCACGGAATGTTCCACGAGCTGCCGCAGGGTCTCGGTGTCCTGCCCGGAGGCCACCTGGTCGACCGCCTCCACACCCACCTTGCGCAACACCCAGTTCGCAAGCTTGTTGAGCTGCACGATGACCGGGCGGGTGAACCACATGAACACCCGCATCGGGACGGCCAGCATCATGGCCGACCGCTCCGGGTGGGCGATCGCCCACGACTTCGGCGCCATCTCACCGATCACCAGGTGCAAGAAGGTCACGATGATCAGGGCCAGGATGAAGCCGGCCACATCGGCCAGCCACATCGGCGCGCCCAGGTGCTCGACGACCGGGGTGATCCAGTGGTGCACTGCGGGTTTGGTGATCGAACCGAGGGCCAGGGTACAGATGGTGATACCCAGCTGTGAGCCGGCCAGCAGGACCGACAGCTCCGATGCGCTACGCAGGGCGGCGCGGGCGGAACGACTGGTGGGGGCGGCATCCTCGAGACGATGACGGCGTGCCGCGATGAGCGCGAACTCGACCGCGACGAAGAAGGCGCTCGCCGCGATCAGGACGACGGTGACGACAAGCACCACCCACGGGTTGCTCATCGGGCATCCTCCTCGGAATCGGCTGCGGCAGCGGCCGGTTCGACGACACTCACGCGGACGCGTCCGGGCACCCGGTTGACCACCTCGACCACGGTCGCGGTCAGTCGGGGCGTCTCGGGCACATCGGATTCGGCGAAGTCGCCGGGGTCCTGCTCCACCGGGAGGTCGACGGTGTCGCCGACCGCGGGCAGGGTGCCGGCCGCGGCGATCACCAGACCGCTGAGCGTCTCGTAATAGCCTTCGCGCAGTTCGTGTCCGATCGCACGCGAGACCTCGTCGAGGTGCGTGTCACCCAGGATCAGCCAGCCGCCGTCGATGGGTTCGACCGGTTGCGGCGCATCCGGATCGTGCTCGTCGTCGATCTCGCCGACCAGTTCCTCGGCGATGTCCTCGGCGGTGACGATGCCGGCCACGCCACCGTATTCGTCGATCACGACCGCCATCTCGTCGTCGGCGGCGACGATCCGGTCCAGTACCTGCGGCAACGGCAGCGTGGTGGGCACGATCACCGCCGACCGCGCGAGGTCGCGGGCGGTACGTGCCGGTGCGTCGTCGCCGGCCGACCAGTCGAGGATGTCACCGAGGTGCACCACCCCGATGATGTCGTCGGAGGCGTTGTCGAGCACCGGGTATCGCGTGTGGCCGGTGGCCATCCGGGTGCGGACATCGGTGAGCGGGAGGTCGGCGCGCACGGTGTCGACCTTGGGTCGCGGCACCATCGCATGCTCGGCGTTGCGATCCGGGAAGTCGAGCACCCGGTCGAGCAGCTGGGACAGTTCGGCGGGCAGTTCACCGGACTCGGCCGACTCGGCGACGATGTGCTCGAGGTCGCGCGGGGTGGCCGAGTGCTCGACGTCGTGCACCGGCTCGATCCGCAGCAGCTTGAGCAGCAGGTTGGACGATGCGTCGAACAGGGTGATGATCGGCCCGAAGATCCGCAGGTAGAGGTTCGTGGAGAGCGCGAGGCGACGTGCGACGGGTTCGGGCCGTGCGATCGCGAGGTTCTTGGGGAACAGCTCACCGAAGACCATCTGGACCACGGTGGACACCAGCAGGGCGACGATCGCGCCGATCGCGACACCCACGGCCACCGGGACACCGGCATCGCCGAGCAGGTCGCCGATCCCGGCGCCGATCAGGGGTTCGGCGACGTAACCGACCAGCAGGCCGGTCACGGTGATGCCGAGCTGGGCGCCGGAGAGCATGAACGACGTCCGGCCGGTCACCGACAGGACGCGGCCGGCGTTCGCGTCACCGGCCTCGGCGCGGGCCTTGAGGCGGGAACGGTCGACCGCCATGAAGGAGAACTCCTGCGCCACGAAGTAGCCGGTCAGGGCCGTGATCACGACCACCACCAGGACTCCGAGCAGGATGCCGAGCACGGTCATCATCGGCCATCACCTCGTGGGTGGGCGGAGACCAGGACTCGCTCAGGAATGGTTGCCCCCGATTGGGGGCCGGTTCGTCGGGGTTTCTTGCGTTTGCGCTGCGCGCGGGACATCGCATCTTTCGGTGGTCGGTGGACAGGTTGGAGGACGAGATGTGATGGACCCGGGTCCATCAGGAGATCAGGGTACGCACCCCTAACGTCGCAGAACGCACCGGAGTTCCCGGATGCCGGAGAAACCGGATGTCCGCTTTGACTGGTTATTGCTTCTTCGCGTAGTAGCGGCCGAGGAAGTCGTCGCGGTAGGCGTCGTAGTCGCCGCTCTCGATGGCCTTGCGGGCACCGTCGACCAGGTCGATCACGAACGCCACGTTGTGCAGTGTGGCGAGGGTGGCGCCGAGTCCTTCCTTGGCCTTGAACAGGTGATGCAGGTAGGCCCGTGAGTACTGCGAGGTGTAGTTGGTGATCTCCGGATCGATCGGCCCGAAGTCGTTGCGGAACCGGGCGTTGGTGATGTTGAACCGGCCGTCGCGCGAGTACACCGCACCGTTGCGGGCGACGCGGGTCGGCGAGACACAGTCGAAGGTGTCGGCGCCGTTCTCGATGGCGGTGAAGATGTCGTCGGGTTCGCTGATCCCGAGCAGATGTTTCGGGGCGTCCTCGGGCAGTTCGGAATTCACCCAGCCGACGATGGTGCCGAGGTTGTCCTTCTCCAGCGCCCCGCCGATCCCGTACCCGCCGAAGCCCTTTCCGCCGGCGTCCCGGTCGCGGCGGCTCAGTTCGGTGAGGTCGCGGGCGGCCTTGCGCCGCAGGTCCTCGTACTGGGCGCCCTGGATGACACCCCACAGTGCCTGTTGCGGACGGTGTGCGCGCTCCACCGACAGCCTATTGTGTTCGGCCAGACAGCGAATCGCCCACAACCGGGTGCGTTCCAGCGAGTTCTCCTGGTAGCCACGGGTGTTCATCAGGGTGGTGAGCTCGTCGAACGCGAAGATGATGTCGGCGCCGAGCTGATGCTGGATCTGCATCGACACCTCGGGGGTGAACCGGTGGAACGACCCGTCGAGATGCGACTTGAACGTCACCCCGTCGTCGTCGACGCGCGAGAGCCGTTCCTTGCCCTCGGCGATGATGTCGTCGTCCTGCTGCCCGCTGACATCCATCGAGATGACCTTCTTGAACCCGGCACCGAGCGACATCACCTGGAATCCGCCGCTGTCGGTGTAGGTGGGTCCCGACCAGTTCATGAACGCGCCCAGACCACCGGCTGCGTCGATGATCTCCGGGCCCGGCTGCAGGTAGAGGTGATAGGCGTTGGCGAGGACCGCCTGGGCGCCGAGCGCGGCCACCGACTCCGGCAGCACCGTCTTCACCGTCGCCTTGGTCCCGACCGGGACGAACGCCGGTGTCGCGATCTCTCCGTGCGGGGTGGAGATCACCCCGGTGCGGCCGAGGGTGCCGGGCAGCCGGGTGCCGACACGGAAGCCGTGCGTGTCGGTGGAGGTGTCGGTCGAACTGTCGATCGGAGTGTCGTGCGAGCTCACCGGTGCATCTTCCCAGGACAGCCCGGTTGACCCAAACCGGACGGCACCGCGGCGACGGGCGGCCGGTCCGGAGCCGGTCGGTGTTTTCGATACGGTGTGGACCATGTCGCACCGCATCGCCCGCTGGACCCTCGCCGCGGTGGCCGGGGCCGCCGCGCTCATCCTCGCCGCTTGTGGCAGCGAGCAGGAATCGTCCTCCGCTCAGTCCACCCCGTCCGCATCCGCGCCGGTCAGCGCGGTCCCGTCGGGCTCGGCCCCGGTCGTCGCCGGGCCTCGGCCGGCCGGCCCCACCCGCTCGGTCTCCGACACCGTCGCCGCCTCCCGGGAGGTCTGCGGCACCACCCCCGGCCCCGACGGCGCGCTGCGCGTGATCATCGTCGAGGGCTCCACCAGCTGCACCGACGCGAAGGCACTCGCCGAGGCGTACGGGCCGAAGATCGCGTCCGGCACTCCGCAGACCGTCGACGGATGGGACTGTGAGCCGTCGTCGGAGGCGGGTTTCCTCTCGACCTGCACCAAGGACGGCGCGACGGTCGGTTTCGCACCGTAACCAGGGCCACTCGACAACCAGGGCCACCCGACCCGTCCCCGACGCCCGGCACTTGACCCTCACGCCGCGTGAGCCCCGAAGGTGGTGAGACGTGAGCGAAGGAGATCCCCGCGACGACGGTCCGCTCGAACTGACCGTCGGCGCCACCGCCGGGCTCGTCGGTGTCAGCGTGCGCACCCTGCACCACTACGACGCCATCGGGCTGGTGGTCCCGTCCGGGCGTACCCCGGCGGGCTACCGCGTCTACCACGACGCCGACGTCGAACGGCTCCACCAGGTACTCATGTACCGGGAGTTGGGATTTCCGCTCGAGCGGATAGCGACCCTGCTCGACGATCCGACCGCCGATACACTCGGGCATCTGGCCGTCCAGCGCGACCTGCTGAACGAACGGATCGCACGCTTGCACCGGACGGTCGCAGCCGTGGAGGCGATGATGAACGCGAAGAAGACCGGAATGAATCTGTCGGCGGCCGAGCAGGCGGAGATCTTCGGTGACGACTGGCTCGGCGAGCAGTATGCCGAGGAGGCCGAACAGCGCTGGGGTGACACCGATGCGTGGGCGCAGAGCCGGGAACGCAGCGCGTCGTTCACCACACAGGACTGGCAACGGGTCAAGGCCGAGACCGACGAGTTGGAGGCCCGCCTCGCCGCCGCGATGGCCCGCGGGGTGCGGCCGGGCTCGGCCGAGGGCGATGCACTGGCCGAGGAGCATCGCGCCCAGATCGCACGCTTCTACGACTGCGATCACGAGATGCAGGTGTGCCTGGCCGACATGTACGTCGCCGACCCGCGGTTCACCGCGCACTACGACGCCATCGCATCCGGCCTCGCCGGATATCTCCGTGCGGTGATCCGCGCGAACGCCGGAGCCGAGTAGGACGCGGCCGAACGGCCTCAGGCCAGTCGTGCGGCGACGCGTTCGAGGGCGGCCACGCGACTGCCCTTGACCAGGACGGCATCCCCGGCGGCGGAATCGGCGAGCGCGGCGACCGCCTCGTCGACGCCGGCAACGTGGGTGGCCGACGGCCCGTAGGCCGGTTCGTCGACGGCGATCACCTCGATACCCAGGTCACGGGCCTGTTCGGCAACGGCGACGTGGTGGCGGTCGGAGTCGTCGCCGAGTTCGGCCATGCTGCCCAGCACCGCCACCCGACGACCCGCGTTCAGGGTGGCGAGGGAGCGCAGCGCCGCCGACATCGACGTCGGGTTGGCGTTGTAGGCGTCGTTGATCACGATCACCCCGGCCGCGGTGGTGGTCATCTCCATCCGCAGCCCCGACAGCGCGGCACCGAGCAGACCGCCTGCCATCGCCTCCACCGGCACACCCAGTCCACCGGCCGCGGCGGCCGCGGCCAGGGCGTTGGCCACCTGGTGCTCGCCGCGGGCACCGAGGCGCACCGCGGTCGATCCCCACGGGGTGTGCAGCCGGAACGATGCGCGCAGCTGGTCGTCGAGGGTGATGTCGGTGGCCGACACATCCGCCGACGGTGTCAGTCCGTAGCCGAGCACCCGCGCACTGGTCCGCGGCGCCATCCCGATGACCACCTCGTGGTCGGCGTTGAGCACGGCGATGCCGTCGGCGGGCAGGGCCTCGATCAGCTCCCCCTTGGCCTGGGCGACGGCGTCGATGCTGCCGAACAGCTCCAGGTGCACCGCCTCCACCCGGGTGATCACGCCGACGGTGGGATGGGCGATGGAACACAGATGCGCGATGTGGCCGATCCCACGGGCACCCATCTCGGCGACGACGGCCTCGGTGTCGTCGGGGGCGTTGGCCAGGGTCAGCGGCAGGCCGAGCTCGTTGTTGAACGACTTCTCACTCGCCGCGGTCACGAACGTGGTCGCGAGCACTCCGGCGAGGAGATCCTTGGTGGAGGTCTTGCCGACCGATCCGGTCACGCCGACCACCCGCTCGGGCAGCCGACGCCGCACCGCGCGGCCCAGGTCGGAGAACGCCTCGGCGGTATCGGCGCAGGTGATGGCGGTGGCGTCGACTCCGGCGACCGGTCCGGTGGAGGTCAGGTAGGCACTCGCGCCGGCCTGGACCGCGGCCGGGATGAAGTCGTGTCCGTCACGGGCGGCGACGATCGGGACGAACAGCCGGCCCTCGGCCACGGCCCGCGAGTCGATGCTCGCCCCGGACACGGTCACGTCGGGTCCGATCAGTTCTCCGCCGACCGCGTCGGCCACGTCACTCGCCTGGATACGCACGCTCCAACCCTAGGCCCCACGTCGAGAACGACCACGGTCGGTGGCCGTAAGGTGGCAGGCATGTCGACTCCCCTGTTGCGTCTGGTTGTTCTCTACGGCGGCGCGTCCGCAGAACACGACGTCTCCCGGGTGACCGCGGCACATGTCATCGCCGCCGCCGATCCGGCCAAGTACTCGGTGATCCCGATCGGCATCGGCAAGGACGGCACCTGGGTGCGCAACGACAAGGTGATCGCCGCACTCGGCGACGGCACCCCGCTGCCGGCCGAGCTCGAGATCGCGGGCACCACCATCGCCCCCCTCGCCGAGTTGCGTGCGCATTCCGAGGCCGCGCTCACCGTCGTGTTGCCGCTGCTGCACGGCCCGCACGGCGAGGACGGGACCATCCAGGGCATGCTCGAGCTGTTCCGACTCCCCTACGTCGGCACCGGTGTACTCGGGTCGGCGGTGTGCATGGACAAGGCGATGGCCAAGGTCGTCGCCGCGCAGGCCGGCATCCCGCAGTGCCGCTGGATCGAGTTCCGCGACGGTGTGGACGATCCGAAGACCATCCCGTTCCGGGCGATGGAAGAACTCGGTCTGCCGGTGTTCGTCAAGCCCGCCAACATGGGCTCCTCGGTGGGGATCACCAAGGCCCACGACGCCGCCGAACTCGACGCCGCGATCAACCTGGCACTGCGCTACGACGACGTCGTCGTGATCGAGGAGATGGTGACCGGCCGCGAGATCGAGGTGGCCGTCCTCGGCAACACACTCCCCGAGGCGTCGGTGCCGGGCGAGATCGTGCCGGGCAGCGAGTTCTACGACTACGAGGACAAGTACGTCACCGGTGCGGCCGAACTGGTCATCCCGGCGCCGCTGGCCGACGACGCTGCCGCGCGGGTGCGGGAACTGGCCGCGCAGGTGTTCACCGCGATGCGGTGCACCGGGCTGGCGCGGGTGGACTTCTTCTATGAGGAGAACGGCCGCGGCTGGCTCCTCAACGAGGTCAACACGATCCCGGGATTCACCCCCGGCTCGATGTATCCCAAGCTGTGGGAGGCCACCGGTGTGCCCTACGCAGATCTCATCGATCGCCTGGTCACTCTGGCACTGGAGTCCCATCAGCGCCGCTCGGGTTTCTCCACCGAGCACTGAGACCACTTGCGGTGTCGTAACATCGGGGACGTGACCGACGTGCAGCCGCGCCCGCCCTCGGTGTTGCGCGTGCTGGTGTACTCCGACGACGCGACCACCCGGCGTGAGGTGATCGGCGCCCTGGGACACCGACCCGACCCGGATCTGCCGGAGTTGAGTTTCCTCGAGGTCGCGACCGGTCCGATGGTGTTCGCCCAACTCGACGCCGGCAACGTCGACGTCGCGATCCTCGACGGCGAGGCGACCCCACAGGGCGGGATGGGGATCGCCAAACAGATGAGCGACGAGTACGACCCACGCCCGCCCACCCTCGTTCTCCTCGGCCGCGCCGACGACCGCTGGCTGGCCGACTGGTCGCGCGCGGATGCCACCGCCGCCCTACCGGTCGATCCGATCGGTCTGCCCCGGGCCCTCGTCGCGATGCTACGCACAGCCAGGTCCTGATCACCGTCGGAATCTGATCACCCCAGGTCCTGGGCCCGACCCACGTGCCCGGGGTGACGTCTCCGACCACGGGTTTCCGCTCCCCGACGGCCGAGAACACCGAAATCAGCACGGCAAACTCGGTGAATACAGTCGACTTGTCCGACACCGCTTGTAAGGTTGTGGTGTACCTCACACCAGTCCCGGTGGAGTACTCGGAGGGCTCGATCGTATGAACGCTTACGTCCCGATCCTGGTGCTCGGGGCGATCGCTGTGGCGTTTGCGGTGTTCTCGGTGTTCATCGCATCGGCGGTCGGTCCGCGCCGGGACAACCGTGCCAAACTCGACGCCTACGAATGCGGCATCGAGCCGCTCGGCAGCGGCGCCTTTGCCGCCCGGTCAGGTTCCAGACCATCGGTGGTGCAACGCATTCCGGTCAAGTACTACCTCACCGCGATGCTCTTCATCATCTTCGACATCGAGATCGTGTTCCTGTATCCGTGGGCCGTCGCCTTCGACGCGCTCGGCTGGTTCGGCCTGGCCGCGATGGCCCTGTTCATCGTCAACGTCTCCGTCGCCTACGCCTACGAATGGCGCCGCGGAGGACTCGCTTGGGATTGACCGTTCCGGCAGGTGCCCGACACCCCTGACCCAGGGGCCGAGAGCACGGCCGGCGAGACGAGGAGGTGCCCGATGGGCCTCGAGGAGAAGCTGCCCAGCGGATTCCTGCTGAGTACCGTCGAGGATCTCGCCGGGTTCATGCGCAAGGGCTCGTTGTGGCCGGCCACCTTCGGTCTGGCCTGCTGCGCGATCGAGATGATGGCCACCACGTCGGGACGCTACGACCTCGCGCGGTTCGGTATGGAGGCCTTTCGTGCATCGCCGCGGCAGGCCGACCTGATGATCGTCGCCGGCCGGGTGAGCCAGAAGATGGCGCCGGTCCTGCGGCAGATCTACGACCAGATGACCGAGCCCAAATGGGTTCTCGCGATGGGGGTGTGCGCGTCGTCGGGCGGCATGTTCAACAACTATGCGGTCCTGCAGGGCGTCGACCACGTGGTGCCCGTCGACATCTATCTACCCGGCTGCCCACCCCGCCCCGAGATGCTGCTCAACGCGATCCTGGCACTGCACGACAAGATCGCGCAGACCCCGCTGGGAGTGAACCGGGAGGAGGCGATCTGGGCTGCCGAACAGGCTGCGCTGCAGGCGACTCCGATCATCGAACTCAAGGGGTTGCTGCGATGACCGAACGTAACCGGCAGCCCGGCGACGAGGTGATCGGTGTGCGCCGTGGCCTGTTCGGGGTCCACGGCAGTGGCGACACCTCCGGTTACGGCGGCCTGGTGGAGCCGGTCACCCTCCCCGCCGCGGCCCGCCCCTACGGGGGATACTTCGACGCCATCGCCGACGACCTCACCACCGCGCTCGCCGATGCCGACGGCCCCCGCTACGAGGATGCGATCGAGAAGGTGGAGATCCACGCCGACGAGATGACGCTGTACGTGGTGGCCGAGCACCTGCCGTCGGTGGCCCTGACCCTGCGCAACCATCCGGCGCTGCGCTTCGAGTTGTGCCTGGGTGTCAACGGGGTTCACTATCCCGACGACGCCGGCCGCGAGGTGCACGCGGTGTATCCACTCGCCTCGATCACCCACAACCGACGGTTGCGGCTGGAGGTGGCCGCCTCCGACGCCGACCCGCACATCCCGAGCCTGTGTGACATCTACCCCACCAACGACTGGCACGAGCGGGAGACCTACGACTTCTTCGGGATCGTCTTCGACGGACACCGGGCCCTGACCCGGATCGAGATGCCCGACGACTGGGTGGGACACCCGCAGCGCAAGGACTATCCGTTGGGTGGTGTCCCGGTGGAGTACAAGGGAACCCGCATCGCACCCCCTGATCGGCGGAGGTCGTATTCATGACGGATGTGGAGCATCGTCATCCCGAGCACACCTACACGGTGTCGGGGCAGGACTGGGACGAGATCGTCTCCGAGGTCGCCGCGCGGGCCGCCGAACACCACGGCGAGGAGCGCATCGTGGTGAACATGGGCCCCCAGCATCCCTCCACCCACGGGGTGTTGCGCCTGATCCTGGAGATCGAGGGCGAGACGGTCACCGAGGCCCGCTGCGGAATCGGCTACCTGCACACCGGGATCGAGAAGAACCTGGAGTACCGCAACTGGATTCAGGGGGTCACCTTCGTGACCCGGATGGACTATCTGTCACCGTTCTTCAACGAGACCGCCTACTGCCTCGCGGTGGAGAAGCTGCTCGGTATCACCGACGCGATCCCCGAGCGTGCGTCGATGATCCGGGTGATGCTGATGGAGCTCAACCGGATCGCCAGCCACCTCGTCGCCCTGGCCACCGGCGGGATGGAACTCGGTGCGGTCACCGCGATGTTCAGCGGATTCGGCATCCGGGAACGGATCCTCGACCTGTTCGAGCTCGTCACCGGCCTGCGGATGAACCACGCCTACATCCGGCCGGGTGGTGTGGCCGCCGACCTGCCCGACGGCGCCACCGAGGCGATCGCGGCCACCCTCGCCGACCTCCCCGGCGAACTCGACAAGCTCGGGGATCTGCTGACCGACAACTACATCTGGAAGTCACGTACCTGCGACGTCGGATATCTCGACCTCGCCGGATGCATGGCCCTGGGCATCACCGGGCCCGTGCTGCGATCCACCGGACTACCCCACGACGTCCGCAGGTCCGAACCCTATTGCGGCTACCAGGACTACGAGTTCGACGTGGTGACCGAGTCCACCTGTGACTCCTACGCGCGGTACGTGATCCGGGTGCGCGAGATGTACGAGTCGGTGCGGATCGTCGAGCAGTGCCTGGCCCGGATTCGACCCGGCCCGGTGATGGTGTCCGAGGCCGACATCGCCTGGCCCGCCGACCTCACCCTCGGTCCCGACGGCCTGGGCAACTCGCCCGGGCACATCGCCGAGATCATGGGCGAGTCGATGGAATCGTTGATCCACCATTTCAAGCTGGTCACCGAGGGGATGCGGGTCCCGCCGGGCCAGTGCTACGTGGCGATCGAATCGCCCCGCGGCGAACTGGGCGTGCACATGGTCTCCGACGGCGGAACCCGGCCCTACCGAGTACATTTCCGCGATCCGTCCTTCACCAACCTGCAAGCCGTGGCCGCGATGTGCGAGGGCGGCATGGTGGCCGACGTGATCACCGCGGTGGCCAGTATCGACCCCGTGATGGGAGGCGTGGACCGATGAGTGAACCCGTCTTCGTCGAGATCGGCGTCGGCCCGCCCGACCCGGTCGCCGATCTCCCGGCCACCGGTGGTCCCGCCGCCCATCCGCAGATCACCTTCGCCGGCCCCGACTCCTACCCCGACGACGTCGTCGACCGGTTACGCGAACAGGCAGGTCCGGTGATCGCCCGGTACCCGCAGGCCCGCTCCGCGCTGCTGCCGCTCCTGCACCTGGTGCAGTCGGAGGACGGGCTCATCTCCCGCGCCGGGATCGATTTCTGCGCAGACGTTCTCGGCCTCAGCCGGGCGCAGGTCACCGCCGTCGCCACCTTCTACTCGATGTTCCGGCGCACACCCACCGGTGAATACCTGATCGGGGTGTGTACCAACACGCTGTGCGGGATCGTCGGAGGTGAGGAGATCCTGCGTCGGCTGTGTGATCACCTCGGTGTGGAACCCGGTGGTACAACCCCGGATTCGCGGATCACGGTGGAGGAGATCGAATGCAACGCGGCGTGTGATCGCGCACCGGTGGTGATGGTCAACTGGGAGTTCTTCGACACCCAGACCCCCGAATCGATCATCGAGATCGCCGAGGATCTGCGTGCCGGGCTGATCCGGACACCGTCGCGTGGGTCGTCGACGCTGTGTGGATTCCGTGACACCGAGCGGATTCTGGCCGGGGTGGACGGGCCGGGACGCGGTTCCGCGGACGGCGACACGGTGGTCGTGCCCGAGGTCACCACCGAACCCGAACCCGAACCCGCCGAGGTCCCGGTACTCACCCGGCACTGGGCCGAACCCCGGTCGTGGACGCTGCCCAACTATCTGCGGCACAACGGCTATCGCGGCCTGCGTGCCGCACTCGGGATGGCGCCCGCCGACGTGATCGAACTGGTCAAGGCATCCGGGCTGCGAGGGCGCGGAGGCGCGGGCTTCCCGGTGGGGATGAAGTGGTCGTTCATCCCCCAGTCCGACGACCCGGACGCTCCGCCGCACTATCTCGTCGTCAACGCCGACGAGTCCGAACCGGGCACCTGCAAGGACATGCCGCTGATGCTGGCCGACCCGCACTCGCTGGTGGAGGGGGCGATCATCGCCGCCTACGCCATCCGTGCCCGGCAGGCGTTCATCTATCTGCGCGGCGAGGTGGTCGGTGTGCTGCAACGGCTTCGGACCGCCGTCGACGAAGCCTACGCCGCGGGCTATCTGGGCGAGAACGTCCTCGACTCGGGTTTCGACGTCGATCTGGTGGTACACGCCGGAGCCGGCGCCTACATCTGCGGTGAGGAGACGGCGCTGCTCGACTCGCTGGAGGGTCGTCGCGGGCAACCCCGGCTGCGGCCACCGTTCCCCGCGGTCGCCGGCTTGTATGCGAGTCCGACCGTGGTCAACAATGTCGAGTCCATCGCGAGTGTGCCGGCCATCCTGCGCAACGGGATCGAGTGGTTCCGTGCGATGGGGACCGAGAAGTCGCCCGGGTTCACGCTGTACTCGGTGTCGGGACATGTGCGCCGTCCCGGCCAGTACGAGGCCCCGTTGGGGATCACGTTGCGGGAGTTGCTTACCCAGGCCGGTGGGGTACGGCCGGGACACACCCTGAAGTTCTGGACCCCGGGCGGCTCGTCCACCCCGATGCTCACCGCCGGCCACCTCGACGTACCCCTCGACTACGAGGGCGTGGGTGCGGCCGGGTCGATGTTGGGCACCAAGGCATTACAGATCTTCGACGAGACCACCTGCGTGGTCCGGGCGGTGCTGCGGTGGACGCGGTTCTACGCCCACGAGTCGTGCGGCAAGTGCACCCCCTGCCGCGAGGGCACCTACTGGTTGGTCCAGCAGCTGCGGCGGATCGAGTCCGGTGAGCTCACCGAACCGGAGATCATCGCGGCACTCGACGTACTCGCCGACGTGACCGCCGGTGTGGTCGGGAAGTCGTTCTGCGCGCTCGGGGACGGTGCGGGCAGCCCGATCACCTCCTCGCTCGGCTACTTCCGTGACGAGTACCTCGCCCACGCCCGCACCGACCACGGCCCGGGTGGCTGCCCGATCGACCCCGCCACGGCCACGGTGTTCGCCGACCACGGAGGTGCCCGATGACCGCGTTGTCCGACCGCCCGACCGACACCGAGCAGGCGAACCTGGTGTCGGCAACCATCGACGGCATCGAGATCCACGTCCGCCCCGGCACTCTGGTGATCCGGGCGGCCGAGCAGGTCGGCATCACCATCCCCCGCTTCTGCGATCATCCTCTCCTCGCACCCGTCGGCGCGTGCCGGCAGTGCCTCGTCGACGTGGAGGGTCAGCGCAAGCCGCTCGCCTCGTGCACCACCACGGTCACCGAGGGCATGGTGGTACACACCCAGTTCACCTCCGACGCCGCGGCGAAGGCGCAGGGCGGCGTGATGGAGCTGCTGCTGATCAACCATCCCCTCGACTGCCCGATCTGCGACAAGGGTGGTGAGTGCCCGCTGCAGAACCAGGCGATGACCGCCGGCCGGGCCACCTCGCGGTTCACCGGCACCAAACGCACCTACGTCAAGCCGGTTCCGCTCTCGACGGCGATCCTGCTCGATCGTGAACGCTGTGTATTGTGTGCCCGCTGCACACGATTCGCCAATCAGGTGGCCGGTGACCCGTTGATCGACCTCGCCGATCGCGGTGCACTGCAACAGGTCAGCACCGCCGACGGGACACCGTTCGACTCCTACTTCGCCGGCAACACCGTACAGATCTGCCCGGTGGGGGCACTCACCGGCACCGACTACCGCTTCCGGGCCCGACCGTTCGACCTCGTCTCCACCCCGGGCGCCTGCGAGCACTGTGCGAGCGGATGCGCCCAGCGCATCGACCATCGACGCGGAACGGTGCTGCGCCGCCTCGCCGCCGACGATCCCGAGGTCAACCAGGAGTGGAACTGCGACAAGGGCCGCTGGGCCTTCGCCTACGCCACCGCGGAGGATCGACTGAGGACGCCCCTCGTCCGCGACGCCCGCGGCGACCTCCGCGAGGTGTCGTGGGCACAGGCGCTACGCACAGCCGCCGACGGTCTCGCCACCCGTCGCACCGGGGTGCTGACCGGTGGTCGGGTCACCGTCGAGGACGCCTACGGCTACTCCCGATATGCGCGAACCGTCTTGCAGACCAACGACATCGACTTCCGTTCCCGCGCGCACAGCGCCGAGGAGACCGCATTCCTCGCCGACCGGATCGCGTCCCGTCCCGACGATCTCACCTACGCACAGCTCGTCGCCGCTCCGACCGTGCTGCTGGTCGGGTTCGAACCCGAAGAAGAGTCCCCCATCGTCTTCCTGCGGCTGCGCGGCGCGGTGCGGGGGTCCCGCACCCGGGTGGTGACGATCGCCCCGTGGCGCAGTCCCGGCAACGCGAAGCTGTCGGCGACGCTCATCCCCGCCGCGCCCGGTGGCGAGGCGGAGGTCCTCGAACATCGCGACACCGTTGCGCTGCTCGGCGATCCGAACTCGGTGATCGTCGTCGGTGAGCGTCTGGCCACCAGCCCGGGAGGGTTGTCGGCGGCGGTGTCGCTGTCGGTCCGGACCGGCGCCCGGCTGGTCTGGATTCCTCGTCGGGCGGGGGACCGGGGCGCCCTCGAGGTGGGTGCGACCCCCGATCTGCTGCCCGGCGGCCGGCCCGTCACCGACGACACCGCCCGCACCGAGGCGGCCGTCGCATGGGGTGTGCGGTCACTACCCGCCGCTGTCGGCCGCGACACGTCGGCGATCCTGGCCGCTGCCGCATCCGGGAACCTCGGCGCGCTCCTCGTCGGCGGTGTCGACCCCGCCGACCTGCCCGACCCGGATCTCGCACTCCGCGCGCTCGACACGGCCTTCGTGGTGAGCCTGGAGATCCGACGTTCGGCGGTCACCGATCGCGCCGACGTCGTACTCCCGGTGGCCGCCGTGGCCGAGAAGTCCGGCACCTTCCTCGACTGGGAGGGGCGGGCCCGCAGTTTCCCGGCGGCGCTGGGCGAGACCGGCCGGATCTCCGACCATCGGGTCCTCGACGCACTGGCCGCCCACACCGGCATCGACCTGGAATGCGGGGACGCCGAGGACATCCGCACCCAACTCGGCACCCTCGGACCATGGACCGGGCCGCGGGCGCTCCGATCGCCCGTTCCGGCATCCCCACCGCCGGATATCGCTGACGGACAGGCAATCCTGTCCTCCTGGGCCCACCTGCTCGACCACGGGCGGATGCAGGACGGTGCACCGCATCTCGCCGGCACCGCCCATCCAGCGCCGGCCCGGCTGTCGGCCGCGACCGCCACGCGGGTCGGCGTCGACGACGGTGATCTGCTCGAGATCCACACGGCCACCGGGTCGCTGGTCCTTCCGCTGACGATCACCGAGATGGTCGACGACGTGGTGTGGGTACCCACCAACTCCGCCGGCGCCCCGCTGCCCGCGCTGCTGGGCGCCGGCGCCGGGGACGTCGTCGGGCTCCGACCAGGAGGTGACCGATGACCACCGCCGGCATCACCACCGTCACCGCCGCCACCGAGTATCCGACGCTCACCGACTTCGGACACGATCCGTGGTGGCTGGTCGTGCTCAAGGCCGTGGCGGTGTTCGCCTTCCTCATCGCCAACCCGCTGGTCGCGATCCTCGCCGAACGAAAGATCATGGCGCGCATGCAGAACCGGATCGGCCCCAATCGGGTGGGTCCACGCGGGCTGCTGCAGAGTCTGGCCGACGGCGTGAAACTGGCCCTCAAGGAGGGGATCACCCCACGCGGCGTCGACAAGGTGATCTACCTGCTGGCCCCGATCATCGCGGTGGTGCCGGCGGTCATCGCGTTCGCGGTGATCCCGTTCGGCCCGATGGTGTCGGTGTTCGGTCACCACACGCCCCTACAACTCACCGATCTCCCGGTCGCCGTGCTGTTCATCCTCGCGATGGCCTCGGTCGGCGTGTACGGGATCGTCCTCGCCGGATGGTCATCGGCGTCCACCTATCCCCTGCTCGGCGGGCTGCGGTCCACCGCGCAGGTGATCTCCTACGAGATCGCGATGGGCCTGACGTTCGCCGCGGTCTTCCTCGACGCCACCACCATGTCGACGTCGGGAATCGTGTCCGCCCAACACGATCACTGGTATGCGCTGGTCCTGCTGCCGTCGTTCGTGATCTATGCGGTGTCGATGGTGGGTGAGACCAACCGGGCCCCGTTCGATCTCCCCGAGGCGGAGGGTGAACTCGTCGGCGGTTTCCACACCGAGTACTCGTCGCTGAAATTCGCCATGTTCATGCTCGCCGAGTACATCAACATGGTCACCGTGTCGGCGCTGGCCACCACCCTGTTCCTGGGGGGCTGGCAGGCTCCGTGGCCGCTGTCGCTGATCGACGGTGCCAACTCCGGATGGTGGCCGATCCTGTGGTTCACCATCAAGGTCTGGGTGTTCCTGTTCGTGTTCATCTGGCTGCGCACCAGCCTTCCGCGTCTGCGCTACGACCAGTTCATGAATCTGGGTTGGAAGGTGCTGATCCCGGTGTCACTGTTCTGGGTGATGGTGGTGGCGCTGATCCGGGTGTGCATTCCCGGTGCCGACAACACCGTGCCACGCGCACTGGCGTCGGCCGCCGCCGGGCTCGTCGTCACCGTCGGCCTGCTGCTGATCATCCGTCGGGTGATGCGCCCCCGACGACCCGCGGCGCCCTCGAGCACGACCGCATCCGCCGGCGTCGCCACCGATTCGGGTCCGACCGGCTTCGACGCCTTCGCCGGCGGCTTCCCGGTACCGCCCCTACCCGGCCAGACCCTACCCGGCCAGGGTCCGGGCTCCACGTCGATCGCAAAGGAGACCTCCGATGCCTGACACCCCGCGCACCACACCGGCCGGCACCGGGACACAACACAGCGGGACACAACACAGCGGGACACCCGACGACGCACCCCGGCAGGACCCGTTCGGCCCGGTCGGCGGCCTGCGCCGCACCTTCGCGGCGATGTTCGGTCCCACCGTCACCGAACAGTATCCGGAACAGAAACGACCCCCGGCACCCCGCTATCACGGTCGGCACCAACTCAATCGGCACCCCGACGGGCTCGAGAAGTGTGTCGGCTGCGAACTGTGTGCGTGGGCGTGCCCGGCGGATGCGATCTTCGTCGAGGGCGCCGACAACACCGACGCCCAGCGCTTCTCCCCCGGCGAACGCTACGGCCGCGTGTATCAGATCAACTACCTTCGGTGCATCGGCTGCGGGCTGTGTATCGAGGCGTGTCCCACCCGGGCGCTCACCATGACCGGCGACTACGAACTCGCCGACGACAACCGCGCCGACCTGATCTACGAAAAGGACCAGCTGCTCGCGCCGCTGCCACCGGACACCGCACCGACCCCGCACGACGTGACCGCGCAGGTCGCCGCGGGCACCGCCCCCAGCGAATCCGACTACTACCGTGGGCGGGTCGGCGCCGACGGCGCCGTTCATGACACCGCCGTCCGTGACACCGCCGTCCGGGACACCGCCGGTCATGACACCGCCGTCCACGGCAGCGGGACGGTCTCGGCATGACCGGGGAGGGCGTCCTGTTCTGGATCGTCGCGGTGATCGCCGTGGCCGGTGCGCTCGGAGTGGTGTTCGCCGCCAAGGCCGTGTACTCGGCACTGTTCCTCGCGACCACGATGATCGTCCTCGCCGTCGCCTATGTGGCCCAGGGCGCCCTGTTCCTGGGGGTGGTGCAGGTGGTGGTCTACACCGGCGCGGTGATGATGCTGTTCCTGTTCGTCCTCATGCTGATCGGCGTCGACTCGTCGGACTCGCTGGTGGAAACCCTTCGTGGACAACGCATCGCTGCGGTGATCATCGGGATCGGGTTCGGTGCCCTGCTGTGCGGCGGGATCGGCACCGCCGCGGTGGCCGCGACCACCTCCCCCACCACCGGGGTACCGACCGCCACCCAGGGCAACATCGAGGCCATCGCCCAACTCATCTTCGTCCGGTATCTGTGGGCATTCGAGCTCACCGGGGCGCTGCTGATCACCGCCACCCTCGGCGCGATGATCCTCGCCCACCGGGAACGATTCGGCCCCAAGCGGTCCCAGCGCGAACTGTCGATCGAGCGGGTGCGCCGCGGCACCGGGATCACGCCGCTCCCCAGCCCCGGGGTGTACGCCCGCCACAACGCCGTCGACGTACCGGCCCTGCTGCCGGACGGACACCCCACCGACCTGTCGGTGTCGGCGATCCTGCGCTCGCGGGAACCCGATGCACCCCCGGCTCCGACCCCGGCACAACCCGTGTCGGGCACGCCGCCGGAGGACCGGCGATGAACCCCGACAACTACCTGTATCTCGCGGCCGCACTCTTCGCGATCGGTGCCGCCGGGGTCCTGCTGCGGCGCAACGCGATCGTGGTGTTCATGTGTGTCGAGCTGATGCTCAACGCGGCCAACCTGGCGTTCGTGTCGTTCGCCCGCAAGCAGAGTTCCGGTGGCACACCGAATCTCGACGGTCAGGTGATCGCCTTCTTCACCATGGTGGTCGCCGCCGCGGAAGTGGTGGTGGGGCTGGCCATCATCATGATGATCTTCCGGTCCCGGCGGAGTGCATCCGTCGACGACGCGGCGCTGCTGAGGCGATAGCGGGAGGGCGGCATGAGTACCGAAATGTCCGGGGACGTCCTGTGGTCGGTGCCGCTGCTGCCGCTCGCCGGCGCGTTGGTGCTGCTGTTGTCCGGGCGCCGCACCGACCGGTGGGGCCATCTGCTCGCCTGTGCGCTGGCGGTGGCGTCGTTCGTCGTCGGACTGGCGCTGTTCATCGGGATGCTCGGGCGACCCGCCGCCGACCGTGCCGTCCACACAGTGGCCTACACGTGGCTCGACATCGCCCCGGCCGGCGGGTCGAGCGGGCTGACGGTGGACATGGGGCTCTATCTCGATCAGCTGTCGATGTGTTTCGTCCTGCTGATCACCGGTGTCGGCAGCCTGATCCACATCTACTCGGTCGGCTACATGGCCCACGATCCCGATCGACGCCGATTCTTCGCCTACCTCAACCTGTTTCTCGGAGCCATGCTGGTGCTGGTCCTCGCCGACACCTACCTCGGGCTCTATCTCGGCTGGGAGGGTGTCGGTCTCGCCTCCTACCTGCTGATCGGGTTCTGGCAGCAGCGGCCCGCGGCCGCGACCGCCGCCAAGAAGGCGTTCGTGGTCAACCGGGTCGGCGACACCGGTCTGGCGATCGCCCTGATGGTCATGTTCGCCACCTACGGTTCGGTCTCTTTCCAGACGGTGTTCGCCGGCGCCGACTCCACCGGCCGCGGAACGCTCACCGCGATCGGGCTGCTGCTCTTGCTCGCCGCCTGCGGCAAGTCCGCCCAGGTGCCGTTGCAGTCGTGGCTCGGCGATGCGATGGAGGGCCCGACCCCGGTGTCGGCGCTCATCCACGCCGCCACCATGGTCACCGCCGGGGTGTATCTCATCGCGCGGTCCAATCCGATCTTCGATCTCGCCCCCGACGCCCGGCTCGCGGTGTGTGTCGTCGGTGCGGTCACCCTGCTGTTCGGGGCCGTGATCGGTTGCGCCAAAGACGACATCAAGAAGGCGCTCGCCGCGTCCACGATGAGCCAGATCGGCTACATGGTGCTGGCGGCGGGACTCGGACCGGCCGGCTATGCGTTCGCGATCATGCATCTGCTCACCCATGGCTTCTTCAAGGCCGGCCTGTTCCTCGGCGCCGGGTCCGTGATGCACGCGATGGACGACGAGACCGACATGCGACGCCTCGGCGGATTGCGGTCGGTCATGCCGATCACGTTCGCCACCTTCGGGATCGGCTATCTCGCCCTGATCGGGGTGCCGCCGTTCGCCGGCTTCTTCTCCAAGGACCTGATCATCGAGGCGGCGTTCGGTTCCGGTGGGGCACGCGGCGTGATCTTCGGCTGTGCCGCACTCCTCGGTGCCGGGATCACCGCCTTCTACATGACCCGGATGATGCTGATGACGTTCTTCGGGGACCGCCGCTGGGCGCCCGATGCCCGCCCGCAGGAGTCGTCGCCGGTGATGACCGGTCCGATGATCCTGATCGCCGTCGGGTCGGCGGCGTCGGGGGCGTTGCTGGTGGCCGGGGACTCGCTGGTGAACTGGCTGGCACCGGTTGTCGGCGAGCAGCATCCCGAGCTGCCGATGCCCACATGGGTGCTCACCGCGATCATCCTCGCGGTGGTGGCGGTGGGCTTCGCCGCCGGATATGTGGTGTACGCGCGCCGCCCGATCCCGGTGACCGCGCCCGACGACGTGAACGCACTGACCCGCGCCGCCCGGCGCGATCTGTACGGCGACGCGTTCAACGAGAAGGTCCTGATGGTGCCGGGCCAGTCCCTCACCCGCTCCCTGGTCCGCGTCGAGGCCGGTGCCGTCGACGGTGCCGGGCAGGGCGTGGGCGCGCTGGTCACCGCCTCGTCGAATCGAATCCGTTTGTGGCAGAGCGGTTATGTGCGCTCGTATGCACTGTCGATACTCGCCGGGGCCACCGTCGTGGTGGCCGCGTTGATGCTGCTGAGGGGGTTGTAGGCGATGAGCTGGTTGACCGTCCTGTGGCTGGTGCCGGCCGTGACCGCGGTGGGAGTGCTCGCCGTGCCGGCCTCGCGTGCCGAGGTGGCGAAGTGGATCGGCCTCGGCGGATCCCTGGTGACCCTCGCCGTCTCGATCGGCCTGGCCGTCGGATTCGATCCGAATGGCGCACGCTACCAGTTCCGCTCGGACGTGGAGTGGATTCCGTCGTTCGGTGCGCGCTATCAGCTGGGTCTCGACGGCATCGGACTGGTCCTCGTGCTGCTGACCACGGTGCTGCTACCGCTGCTGATCGTGGCCGGGTGGCCGGATGCCGACCACGCCGGCTCGCTGGATCACGCCGGTGGGCGGCGGCAGAAGGGGCCGCACGTCTACATCGCGTTGATGCTGTCGGTGGAGGCGATGGTGGTGATGAGCTTCGTCGCCACCGATGTGCTGCTGTTCTACCTCGTGTTCGAGGCGATGCTCATCCCGATGTATTTCCTGATCGGCGGGTTCGGCAACGGCCCGGCGCGCTCGGCGGCCGCGGTGAAGTTCTTGCTGTACAACCTGTTCGGTGGTCTGCTGATGCTCGCGGCGGTGATCGGACTGTACGTGGTGACCGCGAACGCGTCGATCGGCGTCGGCGGGCACGGGACCTTCGGGTTGTCGGCGATCGCCGACGCGGTCGCCGACGGCCGGCTGCAGTCCGATTCGGGTGTGATGATGCTGTTGTTCGGTGGGTTCATGATCGCCTTCGCGATCAAGGCGCCGCTGTGGCCGTTCCACTCATGGCTACCCGATTCGGCGGTGGCCGCCACCCCGGCATCGGCGGTGCTGATGATGGCGGTGGTCGACAAGGTGGGTACCTTCGCCATGCTGCGATTCTGCCTGCTGCTGTTCCCCGAGGCGTCGAAGACCTTTGCGCCGCTGATCATCACCCTTGCGGTGATCGGCATCGTCTACGGCGCCGTCCTCGCCATCGGGCAGACCGATGTGATGCGGCTGATCGCCTACACCTCGATCTCGCACTTCGGGTTCATCATCGTCGGGATCTTCGCGCTCACCCCGCAGAGTCAGGGTGGCGCCACCCTGTACATGGTCAACCACGGCATCTCCACCGCCGCCCTGTTCCTCATCGCGGGATTCCTGGTGTCGCGGCGCGGTAGCCGGCTGATCGCCGACTACGGCGGAGTGCAGAAGGTGGCACCGGTCCTCGCCGGGACCTTCCTGGTGGCCGGGCTGGCGACGCTGTCGCTGCCCGGCCTGGCCCCATTCGTCAGCGAATTCCTGGTCCTGGTCGGCACATTCACGCGGTACCCGGTGGCAGCGGTTGCGGCGACGAGTGCCCTGGTGCTGTCCGCGATCTACGTGCTGTGGCTGTATCAGCGGATGATGGGCGGGCCGGTGCGGCCGGTCGAGGGACCCGGTGCGGCGCGAGCGGCGATGCCGGATCTGCGGCTGCGGGAGCGAGTGGTGGTGGTACCGCTTCTCGCCCTGCTGCTGGTCCTCGGATTCTGTCCGCAACCACTGCTCACCCTGATCGATCCCGTCGTCGATCACACGATCTCGACGGTTCGGCCCGAGCCCGGAGGTGTGCGATGACCCCCGATCCCGTGACCTCCGGCGCGCTGGCGGCGATCACCCCACCCGACGTCGAATACTCGTTGCTCTCACCGATGTTGATCGTCTTCGGTGTCGGGGTGGCGGCAGTGCTGGTGGAGGCCTTCGCATCCAGGACCGGGCGTCGGCGGATTCAGCCGGTGCTGTCGATCGTCGGACTGGTCGCCGCGTTGGTCGCGGTGATCTGGGTGGCGGTGACCCTGACCCGTGACGGCGGCCAGGGTCGTACCGCGATGTCCGGGGCGGTGGTGCTCGATCGTCCCGCCATGTTCCTGCAGGGCCTGCTGCTGGTGATCTCGGTGCTCGCGGTGGCATTCATGGCCGAACGCGGCCTCGAACGTGTGGTGGCACCGTCGAGGCGGTTCAGCAACGGACCCGGTGCGGCCGCGCAGGCCACCCTCGAGGGCGCCGACGCCGACCTGTTCACCCCGTCAGGGGCGAGTGTGCCCAACTCCGACAACGAGTTCGAGGCGACGCGCGCCGGCGGGGTGACCACCGAGGTGTTCCCACTGACGCTGCTCGCCGTCGGCGGGATGATGCTGTTCGTCGCGTGCGGTGACCTGCTGACCATGTTCATCGCGCTCGAGGTGTTCTCGCTGCCCCTGTATCTGCTGTGCGCACTGGCCCGCCGGCGCCGCCTGCTCTCCCAGGAGGCGTCGCTGAAGTACTTTCTACTGGGCGCGTTCTCGTCGGCGTTCTTCCTGTTCGGCGCCGCCTTCGCCTATGGCGCAACGGGATCGCTGAACCTCGCCGAGATCGGTGCCGCGCTCGGCGCCGGGGGAACCGACGTCACCCGGCTCGCCGTGATCGGCCTGGCCATGCTGGCCGTGGGGTTGCTGTTCAAGGTGGGCGCCATGCCGTTTCACGCCTGGGTGCCCGATGTGTATCAGGGTGCTCCGACGCCGGTGACGGCCTTCATGGCCGCGGCGACGAAGATCGCCGCCTTCGGCGCGCTCCTGCGGGTGTTCTGGGTGGCGTTCGGCCCGCTCGTCGACGAGTGGCGTCCGGTGCTGTGGGCGGTGGCGATCCTGACCATGATCGCCGGGGCGGTCATGGCGGTCACCCAGTCCGATGTGAAACGCCTCCTGGCGTACTCGTCGGTGACCCACACCGGGTTCATCCTGCTGGGGGTGATCGCCTTCGATCCCGGCCGCACCGATCAGCCGGGATTGTCGGCGACGCTGTTCTACCTTGCGGCATATGCCTTCTCGACCTTCGGCGCATTCGCGACCACCGCGGTGGTGCGTGAGCCGGTGCACGCGGGAAAGCGGGCCGGGGTGTCGGGACCGCATCTGTCCGGGCGGGAGGCCACCGGACTCGACCAGTGGGCCGGGCTCGGCCGCCGCTATCCGCTGGTCGGCGCGATGTTCTCGATGTATCTACTCGCCTTCGCCGGGATCCCGTTGACCAGTGGGTTCATCGCCAAGTTCGACGTCTTCGCCGCGGTCGCCGGCGATGGGGGTGCGGCCCTCGTGGTGATCGGCGTGATCGGCAGTGCGATCGCCGCCTACTTCTACATCCGGATCATCGTCACGATGTTCTTCGACGACGTCCCACTCGACGCCCCGCATGTGGTGCGGCCGAGCCCGCTGACCACCGTGCCGATCGCGGTGTGCACCGCGGTGACGATCGTCCTCGGGTTCTACCCGCAGCCACTGCTGAATCTGGTCGACAACGCGGCCTCGTTCCTCTGAGCGATGGTGCTGCTCAGGCGAACAGGGTCATCAGACGAACAGGGTCATCAGACGAACAGGGTCATCAGACGAACAGCGGCACCTGGGTTCCGGGTTCCACACCGTAGCGGTCGACCACCTTGTTCAGCTCGGTCTGCATGTACCAGGTGTGCAGACCGAAGACGAACATCAGCAGCCAGCACAGCAGCGGATTACAGGTCTCGGGAAGACCGGCCGAACGCTGGGCGTCACGAATCCGCTTGCCCGCGTTGTTGAAGCTGATGATCGGCGCGATGATCGTCCAGCCCAGGAAGATGATCACCAGGAGCGGTCCGGCGACCGGGATCTCCTTACGCGGATCGAACTGCGCCATCTCCTTGTGGATCTTGTAGTACCAGACCAGCCCGTAGATGCCGAAGGTGATCAGCGGCAGGCCGATCCACACACCCAGCGGGTTGCGATGCTTCATCGACAGACCGTCTGCCACCGGACGACCGGAAGCGGGCACGGGCTGCTGCGGTGCGAGTTGCGCCGGCAGACCGTCCGACGCCGGCGGGACGTGCTGTGCCGGCACGTTCTGGGCCGGCACGTTCTGGGCCGGGACGTTCTGGGCCGGGACGTTCGGCGGGGGTCCCGGCTGGAACTGCGGGGGCGGCGGTCCCTGGTGGAACTGCGGCGGCGGTCCGGGCTGATGGTTCGGGGGCGGCTGGTTCGAGGCCTGATACCGGGGCGCCTGGGGCTGGGGTGGTTGGCCCTGGGGCTGCTGGTGCCGAGGCGCACCCGACGGCGTCCCGGACTGGTAGACCGCCGTCGGTGCCGCACTCGGCGGAGGTGATGTCGGGCGTGCCACGAACTGCGTCCGGGCCTCCGACGCGGCATCCGGTGCCGCTGCGGGTTGCGGGGGGATCGGCGTCGGGGGCGTGAACTTCTGGTTCAGGCGGGTGGCCGCTTCCGATGGGCCGGCCGGTCGCTGCTCGTCTTCCGGGTTCTGCGGAGTGCTCACGCGTCGTATCATCCCCCACCAGCGGGGCCGGGACCAGCGATATCGTGCGAACGATGGACCCCGAATCGGGCATTCTGCCCTATCTCCTGTCTCGCCGATCCCCGAACGCGATCATGACGCCCTCCACGCGTCGCATGGCACGGCGGAGCTGATCCGCAGGTCACGGCGACGGCTGTCGATCGGGCCGACGTCCGAATCTTTTCGCTCAGCGTGAGCGGAAGTCGCGCCTCTCGTTGACCCCGCCAAGAACTGTCGCCTACAACTAGTTAGTGCACGATCAAATAGCGCATGGAGGAATGATGAGTCGAGAAAACGTTCTGGTCGACGCCGACTGGGCGGAGAGCCGTCTGGGTTCGGCAGGGGTGGCCTTCGTCGAGGTCGACGAGCACACCGACGCCTACGCCACCGATCACCTGCCCGGTGCCGTGGCACTGGACTGGCGCGACGATCTGCGTGCACCGGTCGGACGAGACTTCATCGATCGTGCGGGTTTCGAGGAGTTGCTGTCGCGCAAGGGCATCGACAACGACGACACCGTCATCCTCTACGGTGGCGACAACAACTGGTTCGCGGCCTACGCCTATTGGTACTTCAAGATCTACGGACACCAGGACGTCCGCCTCCTCGACGGCGGCCGCAAGAAGTGGGAACTCGACGGCCGCCCGCTGAGCACCATCGAGGTGGCGTATCCGCGGACCGAGTACCGCGCCTCCGAACGTGACCACACGTTGCGCGCATTCCGCGACGAGGTACAGGCGGCGATCGGCACCAAGACCATCGTCGACGTGCGCTCACCCGCCGAGTTCACCGGCCAGATCCTCGCCCCGGCCTCGTTCCCGCAGGAACAGCCGCAGGTGCCGGGCCACGTCCCCACCGCCAAGAACATCCCGTGGGCGAAGACGGTCGCCGAGGACGGCACCTTCCTCCCCGACGAGCAGCTGACGGCGCTGTACCAGGATGCCGGCGTGGCGCTCGACGACAGCCCCACCATCGTCTACTGCCGCATCGGTGAACGTAGCGCGCACAGCTGGTTCGTGTTGCACGAGATCCTCGGTCAGTCCGACGTCAAGAACTACGACGGCTCCTGGGTCGAGTACGGCTCGCTCGTGGGCGTCCCCGTCGAACTGTGACCAGGACACGCCGCGACGAAGGTCAGTGGGCGGTCGGCGGACAGGTGCCCCTCAACGACGCCGAGCAGATCAAGGCCGACGATGACGGATTGAACGTCCGTGCCCGGATCGAGGAGATCTACTCCGAGCGGGGGTGGGCGAGCATCGAGAAGACCGACCTCCGCAACCGCTTCCGATGGTGGGGTCTCTACACACAGCGCAGACCCGGCATCGACGGCGGCAAGACCGCGACCCTGGACATCGCCGACCTCGAAGACGAGTACTTCATGCTGCGCGTGCGGGTCGACGGCGGCCGTCTGTCCACCGAACAGCTACGGACCATCGCCGACGTCTCGGGCGAGTTCGCGCGCGACACCGCAGACATCAGTGACCGCCAGAACATCCAACTCCACTGGATACGGGTCGAGGACCTACCGGAGATCTGGCGCCGGCTGGAGGGTGTCGGGTTGACGACCGGCGAATCCGCCGGTGACACACCACGAGTCATCCTCGGGTCACCGCTTGCCGGAATCGCCGCCGACGAGGTCCTCGACGGGACACCGGCATTGACCGCACTGCGAGATCTCCTGCTCGCGAATCCCGAGTACTCCAACCTGCCGCGCAAGTTCAAGACCGCGGTGTCGGGACTCCAGGACGTCGCACACGAGATCCAGGACGTCGCCTTCATCGGCGTCGACCACCCCGAGCACGGCCCGGGCTTCGACGTCTGGGTGGGTGGTGGACTGTCGACCAACCCGATGCTCGCCGTCCGGCTCGGCGCCTGGGTGCCGAGCGAGGACGTACCGGAGGTGTGGGCCGGGATCGTGTCGGTGTTCCGTGACTACGGATATCGTCGGGTCCGGACCCGTGCCAGACTGAAGTTCCTCGTCGCCGACTGGGGTGCGCAGCGGTTCCGCGACGTACTCGAAACGGAGTACCTCGGCCGCACACTCGCCGACGGTCCGGGTCCGACCCGACTGGCGCGACCCCGCGACCATGTCGGGGTACAGCCACAGAAGAACGGGCTCAACGCCATCGGGGCCGCACCCACCGCCGGCCGGTCGAGCGGTACACAGCTGCGGGCCGTCGCCGATGCCGCCGAGACCGCCGGCTCCCACCGGGTGCGACTGACCCCGATGCAGAAGCTCGTCGTGCTCGACGTCGACGACGATCACGTCGCACAGCTCACCGGCGAGCTCGACCGGATCGGCCTGGCCGTCGAGCCGTCACCGTGGCGTCGCTCGACCATGGCGTGCACCGGGATCGAGTACTGTAAGTACGGCCTCGTCGAGACCAAACACCGCGCAGCACAACTGATCACCGAACTCGAGCAGTCACTGGCCGGCATCGCCGGTGAGCTCGGAACCCCGATCAGCATCCACCTCAACGGCTGCCCGAACTCGTGCGCCCGCATCCAGGTCGCCGACATCGGGTTGAAGGGGATGCGTGTCGCCGCACCGAACGGCGAGATCGTCGACGGCTTCCAGGTACATCTCGGCGGAAGCCTGGGCTTCGACGCGGGGATGGGACGCAAACTGCGGGGACACAAGGTGCTCTCGTCGGATCTGCACGACTACGTGACCCGCGTGGTCACCCACTACCTCCGAGAACGACTGCCGGACGAGACCTTCGCCACGTGGGTCGGCCGCGCCGACGAACAGAAGCTCCGCTGATCACAACGACTCCCGCACAGCCGCTTTCGCCCTACGGCGAGAGCGGCTGTGCACTGTGCGTTCCGCCACGAGCCGACTCGTGCCGGGCGGTGACAAGCCACTGCTGATCCCCATCGCCCAGGTGCGGGGCCGAGCGTCATCGGGCCGCCTCGGCCATCGCGGTCCACCCCTGCATCCACTGAGCAGAAGCCCGGCGCTGCTGCATCTCGTCGAGTTCGGCGCCCACCGCTCGCCGCACCCTCGTGAGGTCATCGACCGTCGACAACTGTTCATCGGCGCGGATCTGGATGACATCGACGGTGATCCGCCACCGTCGTCCTCGCACCCCATGCCCGGCCGGCTCGGCGTCGGTGGGGTCGAGATCTCGCTGCGCGCGACCCCCGGCGTGGCGAACCCCGGCTCTCGGCGGCACACCCCGATCGGAGCACCTTCAGAGCTCTCGGTCACCGAGCTCGCCGCGTCGTCGGCCACCATGCTCGCCACATCATCGGCCACCGCCCGAAAGAAATTCTCCTATCCGACCCATCCGGATCGTCGAGGGCAGCGAATGGCCCTGTGACCCACCACCGTGCCAGGGCCCGCCGGGCCCTCCACACAGAAAGTTGATCAACGATGGCGAACAGGACACGAAAGAGCTTGGCACTGAGCGTTATCGCCGCAGGAGCGGTGATCGGTCTGGCCGCATGCTCCTCGGAGGACACGACCACATCCGCCGAGTCGACCTCGACGGCGTCCGAAATGACGTCGACCTCCTCCATGGCGACGAGCACCATCCCATCGGCGACCGAGCTCGTCGGACCGGGATGCGCCGCGTACGCACAGCAGGTCCCCACCGGCCCCGGCTCGGTGGCGGAGCTGCGTGATCAGCCGGTGGCCACCGCCGCAGGCAACGTCCCGGTGCTGACGTCCCTGAGCGCGGCACTGTCCGGACAGCTCAATCCGAACGTCAACCTGGTGTCGACGCTCAACGGCGGCCAGTTCACCGTCCTGGCACCGGTCGACGAGGCCTTCGCCAAGGTCGACGCCGCCACGATGGAGAAGCTCAAGACCGACTCCGACCTGCTCACCTCGGTCCTGACCTACCACGTGATCCCGGGTCAGATCGCACCCGCCGACATCGCCGGCGATCAGACCACCGTCGAGGGTGCGAAGGTCACCGTCACCGGGTCCGGAGACAATCTGAAGTTCAACGATGCCGGCCTGGTCTGCGGCGGTATCAAGACCCAGAACGCGACCGTGTACCTGATCGACGGCGTGCTGCTGCCCCCGCAGTGATCACCGCATACACGAGGCATCGAGAAACGGAGATCCGATGAGGAGATTTGTTCTGGGGCTGTTCACCGCAGTCCTCGCCGCGGCCGGTTTCGCGGTGTCCGCCGCTCCCGCTCACGCGGGACCGCTGACACCGGTACCGCAACTCGACGTCGAACGCTACGTCGGGACGTGGTATCAGCTCGCCGCCAATCCGGCGCCCTACAACCTGGATTGTGTGCGCGACACCACCGCGAAGTACACCCTCCTCGGTGAACGGGATGTGCGCGTAGAGAATTCGTGTACGACGATCACCGGCCAACGGCGGGGGATCGTCGGCAACGCACGCGTCAACGGCGTTGCGTCACTGCACGTCTCCTTCCCCGGAGTGCCCACTCAGGAGTCGCTCGACGGACCCAGCAACTACCTGGTGACCTACCTCGCCGATGATTACTCCTGGGCACTCGTCGGCGATCCCAGCCGCGTGTCCGGCTTCGTCCTGTCCCGGTCTCCGGCGGTCGACAAGGCGGCCTGGCAGAAGATCCGTCGAGTCGTCGAGGCCTCGGGGTACAACTCGTGCCTGATGCTGACGTCGCCGACCACGCAGGGTCTGCAGGAGATCAAGCCACTGTGCACCGTGTGAGCGGGCCGAGGGCCTGACCCGTCGAGGTGGCCGGTGACCCGGTGAGGTCACCGGCCACTCGTGCGTTCGGCTCCGACGACCGCGGCCGCGCAGTCACCCCGACCCACGAATGTGGCCGAGTTGGTGACGCAGGCTGTCCTCGAGATCGGGGCGTCGGAAGGCGTGACCCCGCTCGAGCAGTAGACGCGGTTGCACCCGCTGGTCGGCAAAGGCCAACTCCCGCGCACCCTGTCGGCCCAGGAGCAACTCCGGGACCGGCGACGGCACCGGCAACAACGCCGGTCGGTTGAGCACACGCGCCAGGGTCCGGGTGTACTCGTCGTTCCAAACCGGTTCGGGTGACACCGCGTTCACCGGTCCGGCGAGCTCCGGATCGAGAATCGCCCGGTGATAGACGTCGACCAGATCCTCGATGTCGATCCAGGACGTCCACTGCCGGCCGTCGCCGAGCCGGCCGCCGATACCCGCGGTGAACAACGGGCGCAGCAATGCAACCGTGCCGCCCCGCCCGGACTGCACGATGCCGGTCCGTACCTGCACGACGCGTAGCCCCCCCGCCTGCGCCGGTGACGTCGCCGCCTCCCAACCGGCGACCACGTCTGCGAGGAATCCCGAACCGCGAGAACTGCTTTCGTCGAGAAGCTCGTCGCAACGGTCGTAGCCGTACAGCCCGATCGCCGACGCCGACACGAACACACCCGGTCCACCGCTGACCGCGGCGCGCTCGGCCAGCAACCGGGTGGGTGTGATCCGGCTGTCACGGATCGCGGTGCGGTGGCCGCCGGTGAAGCGACCGGCGATCGACGCGCCGGCCAGATGGACGACGGCGTCGACCCCCTGCAGGAGATGGTCGGCCGGATCCATCGGGTCCCAGTACCGTTCGTCCGGCCCCGACGTGGGTCGCCGCACCAGTCGGACGACCCGATGCCCACCGGTGGTCAGAAACGCGGTGAGCGCACTGCCGACGAGCCCGGATGCGCCGGTGACGGCGACGGTCACCGGGGTCGCGGCCCAGCTCCGTGCCCGATGATGGGAATCGACGTCGTCGGCGAGTTGCCGGTGCCGGTATCGGAACGTCTGCCGGAGAAACCTCCCCGGGATCGGGGTGTCCACCCGGTCGACGACCCGCGTCCGCCCCGGATCGACCGCCTCGAACACATGGTCATGTCGCCATCGGCCGACCAGACCGACCGGGAGGGAGGCCAGACCATCACGGCCGAGCTCGTCGACGAACCGCCACGGAGGGTCGTAGGCCGCGGGTTGGTGGTCGGCGGGCCAACGCAGGCCCCCGGGCAGCCCGAGGACCGCGCGGCCGTCGGCCAACGACGACGCCTCCTCGATCACCTGCATCGGCTGCCACGGTGGCACCAGCCGCCGGATCGCGCCCGGTCTGCCGTGCCAGGCGAACACCTCGTCAGGTGGCGCGTCGACGACGCTCGAATACTCGATACCCATCTCGGTCCCCTCCCCGCGGGCTGCCGTCCCACCGGCACGGGCGGCGGATCCGTGGCTGCCCTGCATCTGTGGCCCCGCGTCGATCGCCGCCGGACCGCAGGCCGCGGGAACAAAAAAAATGGCCCCGTACTCATCGAGAGTACGGGGCCATTTCCGGCGGTGGCGGAGGGATTTGAACCCTCGGTACGGGGTTACCGCACACAGCATTTCGAGTGCTGCACCTTCGGCCGCTCGGACACGCCACCGCGGAAAACTGTACCGCAGCACCTGCCTGAGCATTAAATCCGCTGGTCAGCGGGGTGAATTGCAGGTATCGGTCCTCGGCGGGCCGAAGTCAGTCGCCGAGCTTGCCCTTCAGCTCGTCGAACTTGCCCTTGGCCGCGCCCAGCGCGTCGTGCACCTTGGGGTTCGCGGCGATCTCGTCGATCTTCTCCTTGGCGGTCCCGATGGCCTCGTGGACCTTCTCGTTGTCGGCAAGCTCGGAGAGCTTGCCCTTGGCCGAGTCGATCGCCTCGGTGACCTTGGGGTTGGTGGCGAGTTCGGTGATCTTGTCTCGTGCGGTCCCGATGACCTCGTTGACCTTGTCCGTCGCATCGGACATGGCGTCCTCCTGTGGTCTGGATGATGTGCCGGAGCCCCGGCCCTGTCACCAGCCTCCCACCGACGACGGACCCGCGCACCACTCCGACGACAACCGCTATCGACGGTCGGTGAAGAAGTCCACCATCAGGGCGCGGCACGGCCCTTCGAGAACGCCGCCGCGCACCTGCGGCCGGTGCGGGTGTCGCGGATCGCGCACCACGTCGTACAACGACCCGACGGCACCGGTCTTGGGTTCCCAGGCACCGAACAGCAGCAGGTCGATGCGGGCCAGCGAGATCGCACCCGCGCACATCGTGCACGGTTCGACGGTCACCGCGAGGGTGCAACCGGGCAGCCGCCAGCCGTCACCGAAGGCGCGGGCCGCGGCCCGCAGCGCGAGGATCTCGGCATGGGCGGTCGGGTCGCCGTCGGCCTCACGCCGATTGGCCGCCCGCGCAAGTTCCACCCCCTCGGGATCGAAGACCACCGCCCCGATCGGGACGTCGTCCCCACCGGACAGCGCGGCGGCCTCGAGCGCGGAGGTCATCATGGTCTCCCACACGACCTGCCGGCTCGCGCCGCCGGGCATCAGTGCCCGAGGGTGTCGAGGACCACACCGAGCTCGTCGGCGAACCCCAGTCGTGCGGCGATCATGCCGATCTGCTCGTCGGCGTACAGGTCGGTGTCACCGACGATGACGCCCATCACCGCCTCGGGCAACCCGAGATCCGACAGGATGCCCAGATCACCCTCCTCCCAGGGATCGACGTCGTCGAGCTCGTCGGGGTCGATGTCGGGGACGTCGATGTTGAGGGCCTCGAGGACGTCGGCGGCGACGTCGTAGTCGATGCCGGCAGTGGCGTCGGAGATCAGCATCCGGGCGCCGCCGGGAGCCGGCCGGATCACGATGAAGAACTCGTCGTCGACGTCGAGCAACCCGAACACCGCGCCCGCCGCGCGCAATTCGAGCAACTGCCGCTCGGCTGCGGCGAGGTCGGAGAGGGCCGGCGGCTTGAGTGCCGCCACCTTCCACTTCGCGTCCTCGCGAACCACCGCGACCGCGAAACCCTCGACGCCGTCGACGACGTCCTTGCTGTTGGAACCCGAGACCGCGCCGGCACCTGCCATGCGGTCACGGTAGCCGGAATCGGGGGTCCTCCCCAAGTCCCGGATGGTCACATCCGCCGAACTGCCATGCCCGGGCCACAGCGCGTGTGGAAATCTGGAAGGCGTGACTGTGCTCCCCAACCGGCCGGTGTGCATCCTCGGACTCGGACTCATCGGCGGATCGATGATGCGCGCACTGCGCGAATCCGGCCGAGAAGTGTTCGGCCACAACCGTTCTACAACTACCGTCGAGGCCGCGACCGCGTCCGGACACGATGCATCCACCGACCTGGTCGCCACCCTGCGCCGCGCCGCGGGCTCCGACGCGGTGATCGTGCTGGCCACCCCGGTCACCACGATCGACCCGATCCTCGCGGCGATCGCCGAGTACGCACCGGGATGCCTGGTGACCGACGTGATCAGCGTCAAGCGTCCGGTCGCCGAGATCGTCCACCGCGTGCACCCGCATGCCCGTTACGTCGGCGGACACCCCATGGCCGGCACGAGCCACTCCGGGTGGACCGCCACCGACCCGGCGTTGTTCACCGGCGCGATGTGGATGGTCACCACCGAGGACACCACCGACTCCGACGACTGGGAGACCGTCGCCGACATCGCCCTGCTGCTGGGAGCCGCGGTGGTGCCGGCGGCCGCCGACGCCCATGACCGGGCGGTCGCGGCCATCTCGCACCTGCCTCACCTGACCGCGGCGGCCACCGCGACGGTCGGGGCCGGCGAGAGCGACCTGGCGCTGCGGCTGGCGGCCGGCAGCTTCCGCGACGGCACCCGCGTGGCCGGTACCGCACCGGCATTGCAGCGGGCGATGATCGAGGCCAACGGGGTCGCGGTGCTCAACGTGCTCAGTGAGACCATCGACCGGCTGATCGCCGCCCGCGACGAGCTGCGCGATCATGGGACCACCAGCATCCTCGTCGACGACGGATACCGCGCCCGCCTGGCATACGAGTCGATGGCGCAGTCACCGCGTGAGCTGATCGCCGACGTCGAGATCGGGGCGCCGGGATGGCAGGCCGAGATGCGCCGACAGGCACACCGCGGCCGGGTGTGGCTGGGCCGGGGCGACCGGTGACCCGGCCCCGGCCGCCGGTCGCGACCGGCCCGAGGGTCGGTCGATACCGCTAGACGCGGGTGGCCAGCCCCGGGTAGTCGACGACGAACCCGTTCTCGTCGACGGTCAGCGCCGAGTTCGCGACCGGGGAGTCCACCGTGACCGAGTCGGGGCCTGCGGTGTAGGTCAGCGTCGCCGGTTCGATCCGCGACGACGGCAGGTACACGTACAACACCGGGACCTCGACCGACCCGGTACCGCCGGCAAGGTGGTGGCGGCGGATCGGCAGCGCGTTGAACATCGGCGAGAGCGCCACGTCGACGTCCTCGGCACCCTCGAAGTCACTGCGGATCATCTCGCCGCCCGCCCGGACGAGCCACTTGTTCTCCTCGTCGCGGGTGATCCCGATCTGGCTCTCACCGTCGGCGCGGACCAGGTGGATCGACAGACGCTTGGTGACACCGGCGTCGTTGGTGACGAGCTCATACGAGCAGGAGAACGCTTCTTGATCGTCGTGGGCTGCGGCGATGATGCGTCCGTAGGCCTTGACGCGGGCGCCGTTGACGTTGAGCCGGACCTGCTCGAGGCGGTTGACGCCGTCGTCCCCGCGCCAGGTGAGCAGGGTCTTGAGGTCGCCGGAGGTGGACGTCTGGCCGGCTGTCTGCGGAGAACTCACATGAACACGGTAGCGACCCGGAGCCGCGACCACACCATGAGCACCGCAAATCGACCTCGACACTCAGGCGATACAGCTCGCGGTTCGCCGCGTCGAGCCGGCGTCGACGGTGTCGGTGACCACCTGCTCCTGCCCGACGTTTATCGAGCATCGCGCCGACGATCCCTGTCCGACGACCACCACCAACCGCAGCGGATTGGTGTCGGCGGTGAAGGTCAGTGTCCAGGTGGGCGGCGGGGTGAACTCGGTGTGGACCCCGGTGTCGTCGACGTAGAGGATCGTGCCGGAACCCTCGATCGTCACCGTGTAGGTGATCGACTCGCCGACCGGACCGGCTCCCCCGCCGGGAACGGTCGGGCGGGTGGTCCGCGGCCGGCTGGGCGTGGGTGTACGGCCGGGCGTGAGGGTCGGCAGGGTGTACTCGTCGGTGATCGTGGCCGGCGGCAGCGTGATCTCCTCCGGCCGGTCGCGCAGGGTGTTCACCGCGACCAACAGCAGGCCCACGACCAGGGCACCGACCAGGACGAACACCCCGACGGTGGTCCCGACGCCCGGTTCGAGGCCGAAGCGCCGGCGCGGCGGGGTCGGCGGCGGGCCGTCACCATCCGGGGGCCCACCCGGAGACCCGGCCGCCGACCCGGACAGGGTTGTCGGGAAAGCGGTCACCGCCCCGGCGGACGGGCCCGGCAGGGACAGACCCGGCGTGGAAAGGCCCGGCGCGGAAGGGCCCGGGGTGGGCATGCCGGGTAGTGGGGTCGACCGGGGCGTCGGACCGGGGGTGGTCGCGCCGAGGTCGGCCGGGGTGAAGCGGGGCGCGCCGGCCGGGGAGTATCCGAGCGGCGGGTAGCCGCCGGGCAGCAGCGGGACGCGATAGTCGTCGCGCGGACCGCTCGTACTGCCGGGCCCACCAGCCGGGGGCCCACCTGTTGCGGTGCCATCAGCTGGGGACCCACCCAGTGCGGGCGCACCTACTGGGGGCCCACCCCTTGCAGGTCCATCAGCCGCTGGTCCATCACCGCATGGCCGCCCGTCGGGCCCTGCCATCGTGCCCTCCATCGAATCCGGTCCCGGACATCGCGTCGTGCCCGGTCGTCTTCTCTACGACCTTACGGGCCGACACCGGGTACGCCCGCTACAGGCGGCTCTCCAGGCGCGCCGACAGTCCGGCCTCCTGCAGGTCGAGACGCTCGAGCATCGCACGCACCGCCTCGTCCTCCACGGCCCCGGCGTCGCGCTGGTCGACCAGGGCGTCCCGCTGCGCCGCCAGCACATCCCGATAGAGCGACGCGAAGGCGTCGTTGCGGGCGGTGTGCGCCTCGGGGTCGGGCATCTCCTCGGCGTCACGGGACTGCCGGACGACGGTCTCCTTGATGTAGGCGACGGTGGTCTCGTCGAGGCCGGCGGGCGGGTTGTGCACGAAGTCGTCGATCACCGCGTCGGTGGCGCAGTGCACGATCTCCTCGGCCTTGGCGGTCTGCTCGAAGTCGTAGCGCTCCTCGTCCTCGTTGCGCAGGTGCAGCCGGGCGATCAGCCACGGCAGGGTGGGTCCCTGGATGAGGATGGTGCCCACCGCGACGACGAACGCGATGGCCTGGATCGCCGAACGCTCCGGGAACGGTGACCCGTCGGCGATCGTGAGCGGGATACCGGAGGCCGCCGCCAGGGTGACCACGCCACGCATCCCGGTCCACGCCACCACCGTCGACTCCTGCCAGGTGAGCGGACGGTTGTCGATGCGTTTGCGCCACTTCTCCCGCAGCGCAGACGGTTTCGCGTCGCGGCGACCGGCGGCGGGCCGACGTGGATTGGACGGCACCTCGACGTCGACGGCGCTGTCGAGGCGCCTGCTGACCACGCCACGCCCGAACATCACGAAGATGCACAGCGGTCGCACCACCAACACCACGAAGAGCACCAACAGCGAAGCTACGATGATGTGCCACAACGATTCTCGCGCCTCGCGGAGATCCTCGACGATGAATCTCAGTTGCAGACCGATATACGCGAAGACGAACGCCTCGAGCAAGACGTCCACCGAATGCCAGACGTAGCGTTCCTGGAGTCGGGTCTGATATCCGGCGTGTACCGACCCCGATCCGACGACGAAGCCGGCCACGACCACCGCGAGCACCCCAGATGCATGGATGTGTTCGGCGGCGAGGAAGGCGGCGAACGGTACCACGAAGCCCTGCACGGTCTCGAGGGCCGGGTTCTGCAGATGACGGCGAATCCACAGGGTGAGAAAGCCGACGACGAGCCCGACGATCGGGCCGAGTACGGCGTTGTAGCCGAACAGCAGCAACGGGTTCTCGATGAAGGCATGGGTGCTGGCGATCTGGGAGATGGCGATCGCGAACAGCGACAGGGCCGCGGCGTCGTTGACCAGGCTCTCACCGGTCAGAATGGCCATCAGCCGCTTGGGCAGACCGAGTTTGCGGCCGATCGCGACGGCGGTGACCGCGTCGGGCGGGGCGACGATGGCGCCGAGCAGCAAGGCGAGTGCGAAGGTGAACTCCGGCAGTACCAGCGACGTGATCCAGCCGACGGCGAAGGCGGTGATCACCACCATCGCGACTCCGAGGCCGAGGATCGGCTTGATGTTGCGGATGAAGTTGGGCACCGAGAAGCCGAGGGCCGCCGAATAGAGCAGCGGCGGCAGCACGACGGTGAGCAGGACCTCCGATTCGAGTTCGACGTGCGGCATACCCGGGATGAACGAGACCGCCAGAGCGACGACGACGATGATCAGCGCGGGCTGCATGCCACGCCGATCGGCGATCGCGGTGACGATCACGGCGCCGACGAGGACGAGGATCAGCAATTCCATGAGGACAGATTCTGTCAGCCGGTGTCCGATTTCGTCGGACTCGAACCGACCGACCGAACGATCTCCGACGGCGCGAACCGCCCGGGGACGTCCGTGGGGCAGACATCCGGGTCCGGGCGGTTCGCCTGGTGAGGGGCAATTCCTGCCCCGGTGTCAGGTAGTCGGGGAAGCCGTCACCTCCTCCGGTGTCGCACCGAACCTGAACGTGCCGTCTTCGAAGAGCAGTGGGTAGATCAGGCCACCGATGAGTCCGCCGATCAGTGGTGCCACCCAGAAGACCCACAGCTGCCCGGGTGCGCCGTCACCGTTGAAGAACGCCACCGCGGTGGAGCGCGCGGGGTTGACCGAGGTGTTGGAGATCGGGATGGAGATGAGATGGATCAACGTCAGGGTGAGACCGATGGCCAGTGGACCGAAACCACCCGGTGCGCGGCCATCGGTGGCTCCGAGCACCACGATCAGGAAGAACGCGGTGAGCAGGATCTCGGCGATGATCACCGCGGCGAGGGTGTAATGGCCGGGGCTGTGCTCCCCGTAGCCGTTCGCGGCCATGTTGCCGGTGGCGTTCCAGCCGGGTTTGCCCGAGGCGATACCCCAGAGGGCCAGGCCGGCGAGCAGCCCACCGGCGACCTGCGCGATCCAGTAGCCGGGCAGGTCTTTCCACGAGAACCGGCCGCTGATGGCGGCGCCCAGCGTGATGGCCGGGTTGAAGTGGGCACCGGAGATGTGTGCCAGGGCATAGGCCATGGTGACGACGGTCAGGCCGAAGGCCAGCGCGACGCCGAGGAAACCGACACCCAACTGGATCAGTGTGCCCTTGTCGTCGCCCTGGGCCACCTGCTTCGCCGCGTAGATCGCGGTGCCACAGCCACCGAAGACCAGCCAGAACGTGCCGAACAGTTCGGCGAGGTATTTGTTGATCGGTTCAGGGATCATTTCGCGGGAAACCCTCCTCGGAACGGGTGCGTGAGGCAGCATGATGCATGTCACATGAGAAACATCTGAAACTTGCGTAACGCGAGTCAAGCATCCGCCACAGCACATTGCCTAGGCGGAACCGGGCCCGGTGACCACTCTGAGACCAGACCGTGCCAACCCGTTGGCGCCCACGTCACCGAATCGTCACCGAACCGGTCGGATTCCCACCGATGAGTTCGGCCTGGCCAGCCGGTCTGTCCCGACAGCCGGGTGCAGCACGTCCCGGCACCCGCCGACCACCCCGGGAGGACACCATGACCTTCATCTCGACCCCGAACGCCGACGACCTGCCCGGCCGGCCACCGATCGTCGACCACAGCACCTGGCAGCGCGCCGTCGACGACCTCCTCGTCCGGGAGAAGGCGCACACCCGCGCAGGTGACCGGCTCGCGGCCGAACGTCGACGGCTGCCGATGGTGGAGTTCGACGGCACCGCGGAGGTTGTCGGCGCGTCCGGCCCGGTGCGGTTCATCGACCTGTTCGGCGGACGCGACGAACTCGCCGTCTACAAGCACATGTGGCACGACGGGGCCCCGCACCAGGGCCAGTGCGAAGGCTGCACCGTGACCGCGTGGCACCTGCAGAACGCCGCCCCCTACCTCGCCGCACGCGGGGTCTCCCCGGCGATCTTCACCGTCGGGGCATGGGGCGAGGTGGAGCCCTACACCGGTTTCCTGGACTACCGCATCCCCTGGTTCTCGGTCCGCGGACTCGATGAGCCGATCGGCGGTGACATGGGTTTCTACACCGTCTATCTACGCGACGGCGACCGCACCTTCCTCACCTACCGGACCACCGGCCGTGGCCTGGAACCCCTGGCCGGCGCCTTCGGGGCGCTCGACCGGACACCGTACGGACGCGGCGAGACCTGGGAGGACACCCCCGACGACAGACCCGAGGGGAGCCCGAGGCCTTCCAAGATCTCGACCAGGCGGGTCTCGATCGGTCCGACGGGGGTGATGACTTCCCGGATGGGGAGTCTCATCTGTGTGTCGTCGGGGTTCCGGTCCAGACCGGTGTCGAGGTCGAGGGGTGGGTCGAACACCGTGATCACCAGAGCATCGTCGTCGATCATGACGAATCCGTCGTCGGTGGTGCTGTCGAGAGTGACCTTGGCGGGTTGACCGGTCTCGGTGCTGCTGGTTTCGGTGCCGTGGATTTCGGCGCGTACTTGTGCCAGGTGTGCCACATACGCTTGTCCGACATCGGGGAGCCGGTTGACGTGTTTCTCGTTGTGGGGTTGGCCGGGTTTGGTGTTGCGTTGCCACCAGGTGCGGCCCTCGTCCGGGCCGGACTCGATTTTCCCGGTGGTGTATTGGCCGGGTTGGTCACCGACCATGCGGTGGTGGGTGGGACAGGCCGGTGCCAGCTCGATGATGTCGGTCCGGCCGCCGTCGGCGAAGTCGTTGACTGCGTGATGGATTTCGACGTGTGCTGCTGCCCGGTCGCATCCGGGTGCCGAGCAGTGATGGCCGTCGGGTGCGGAGAACAACATCAATCGTTGATGTTTGGTGGCTATCCGTTTGGCTTGCCCGAAGTACAGGGGGATGGCGGTGTGGTTTTTGAACACTGATAGATACATTTGGGCGTCGGCGGCGAGGTTGATCAGGTCCGGGATGGGGATCAGGGTTCCGGTCGCGGTGATGGCGTAGCCGGCTTCGCGGATCAGGTCGTTGACATCGGTTTTGACGATCAGTTGGATCGGGACACCCATGTTGGTTGTGCCGAGCATTCCGTCGGCGAACACGGCGGTCAGTAGGGCGTTCACTGCATCGTGGTTGCGTTGGGGTTGGGTGCGCATGTCTTTGACGGCGGCGGCCTCCAGGGCGTCGGGGTCGACCATCTCGGCGGTGCGGCTGTCGCCGATGATGCTGTTCGGCTGGTCGGGGTTGTTGACCCCGTATTTGGCCCAGGCGGCGAAGAGTGTTTCGAGTCGGGCTCGCAGGATGGGGTCGACGTAGCCGGTCAGTTTGGACATGCCGTCGGCGCCTTGTTTGCCGAGGGTGATTCCGCGTCGACGGTCGCGGTCTTTCTTCTCGATCAGCTCGCCGTCGGGGTCGATGTGGGCGATGATGCGGGAGCCGCAGGTGCCGAGTGCAGAGGCCCCGAATTCGGTGGCGTGTCCGGCGAGGGTGCGTTCGGCGGCGATTTTTTCGTCGTAGGCGGCGGCGAGGGGGATTTTCTTGAGCCAGGACAGGGCGATGTCGATGTGGGTGGGGCCGGCGTCGCCGGAGGCGAACACTTTCGCGAGTTCGGGGTATTCGGGTTGGGTGGGTTCGCCGGTCAACGATCGTTCGGGTTGGACGCGGTCCATCCGTTCGAGTCGGGCTTTGCAGGTGGAGGCGTGGAGTTCGGTGTCCATGAATGCGAAGATGGTGCGGTAGCCGCGGTCGCGGTGGATGTCTCGGTGGTTGATTTCGGTGATCACTCGATCGCTTTGGAAGGTCAGCCGGTTCAACGATTTTTCGGCGGTTTTCGCGATGGTGATCAGGGTGTCGGCGTCGCTGGCGGTGAGGTCGGCTGCGGCGAGTAGGTCTAAGCCTTCGGTGATCAGGGCGAGTGCCTGTGACACGCACGATTGGGGATCGGTTGTACCCGAATTGGTTTTGTTGGTCATCGACGCTCACCCCCTGTCGCGTGAAGATCCTTTTATGGTACAGGTGTTCGATGGTGTGTGCAAGGGGTTTGGGGTGGTTGGTTTTCGGCTCGTGTACTACTTGATCAGCAAGTAGCGGTTGGTGGTTGAGCCGGTGAGGAGCGTAGCGACGAGGCGTGTCGAAACCTCGGACGGCCGAAGTCGGTAGGTGACCACCTCCGAGGCAGTCTTCAGAGATTTCGACACGGGTCCTCGCTACGCTCGGTCCCGGCTCAATCACCAAACGGGGTCCCGGCTCAATCACCAAACGGGGTCCCGGCTCAATCACCAAACGGGGTCCCGGCTCAATCATCAAGTGTGTTCGAGCTACCAACATGTGGTGGTTGTGTCGTCTGACCGAGGTAGGTCGATTCGAGGACCGTATCGGGAATGAGCTTCTGATATTCGGCGTGTGATCTGTGCGTGCGGGTTAGCCAGTCGTGTCCCTCGTGTTGCTGCATGAAGTTCCGGTACTCCGGTGCGCCCGGGTAGCCGACGTTGTCGGCGACGACCACAGATCCGGGATGCAGCCAACGATGCTGGAGGATTCGGTGGAGGTCGGGAAGGTATTCGCTCTTCTCGTGGTCGAGAAAGAGGAAGTCGAGGCAACCGGGGGAGAACCGGTGTTCCTCACGCAGGGCTTTGATGGTCTTGTCATCGTCGCCGAGTGTGCCGACGACCACGACGATCCGCTCACCGACGCCCGCGTGGTCCCAGATGCGGTGCGCAATATGCGCATTCGCGGCATTGAACTCGATCGAATACAGCCGGGCATCGGCAGGCATCGCCCGGGCGATACGGAGTGCGCTGTAGCCACAGTAGGTGCCGACCTCCAGGAGACGGTGTGGTCGTGCGGCGGCCACGGCGTCGTCGAGGAGCTGTCCCTTCTCGTCGCCGATGTTGATCAGGTACTTCTTGTGGTAGCAGAAGTCATCGATCACCCGGATGGCGTCGTCGACGTCGCCTGGGCGCGCGTGCGCGCAGACGTAGTCGGCGAGTGCTTTCTCGCGGCCGTCGCCGACCTGCCAGGTGGCCCCCATGTGGTTCAGTGCGAACACGAACCGAAGGAACGACCATCGAAGGAATACCACTGGCTTGCCGGCACATTCGTTGGCGCCGACGGCGAGGGCGAGCAGCGCGACGACGCCGAGCCCCATCCTTGCCGCGCGGGACCGGAGCCAACGAGGCCACCCTGGCAGAGTGCGCCGCACCACCATCAGCAGCGCCGCCGAGGCGCCCGCAACCGTGAACGCCGCGGCAGCGCTGGGGGACGCCACCCCCAGCCGCCCGGAGGGTGATCCGACGGGCTCTGCCGCGTTCGACATCAGTGCCGCCTCCGCAATTCCCCATCGAGGATCGGGCCGATGACCGCAAGGGCTTCGGGATTGGTCATCTGGGCATGACTCACGTCGACGTCGTGCTCGATGATGTGGCCGGAGAAGTGCGGTTGCCACATCTCGCCGGTGAGGCCGGCGGTGATACCGCGCCGTGCGGAGAAGTAGAGAAGATCGGCGTCGATGGGTGAGGGCCGGTAGGACGCCGACATCATCACGCACGCGACGTACGCTCGGTGCAGCCGTTCGAGTTGTGTCCTGGTCAGTCCCCGCCCGGGCCCACTGCTCTGTGCCAGCGCCGCCACGGCGCCGTCGACGGTGAGTGGTCGCGTGTCCGGGGTCTCCGACTCGTTGCCCTCCAGGTGCGTCACCAGATCACGCATCGTCGGGGGCTCGGGCGGCGGCGAAACACCCTCGGAGAAGGCAACACTGTCGAGCATCACGACCAGATCCACGGGGTGGCCGTCGGCGCGGAGTCCTTCTGCGAGAGCATGGGCGAGCTGCCCGCCGAGAGACCATCCCAGCAGATGGACGGGTCCCCGCGGCAGCACACGGGTCAGTTCACGCCGATACATCTCGACCAGCTCGTCCACGGTATGACCGAACTCCGATCCGGTTGCGATCGCCGGTGTCTGCACTCCATAGATCGGCCGGTTCCCGATGTACGGCAACAACCCGGTGTAGCACCACGCCAGGGGAACAGCGGAGTGAAGGCAGACGAGGGGCGTCCCGACGCCGGTCGCGCGCAGCGGCAGAATAGTCGCCAGGGCCAGATCGACCTCGCTCCCATGGTCGTCGGTGGCCCCTGCACCGTGGGACCCTGCGCCGAGATCCCCTGCGCCGAGATCCCCTGCGCCGAGATCCCCTGCGCCCCGGGCGTCTGCGGCGCGGCTCGCTGCAGTCGCGCGGTCGATGGCGGTCGACATGGTCTGCACCGTCGGGGTGAACAGCATGGACATCGTGACGTCCGCACCGGTCTCCTCCGACAACCGCCGGCACAGGTCGACGGCCAGAAGTGAGTTGCCGCCCAGCTCGAAGAAGTTGTCGTCCAACCCGACGTCGGACTGCCCGGTCACCTCGGAGATCGCCAGTGCCACCCTGCGTTCGACGGTCGTTCGTGGTTCGCGGAACTCCGGGCGCGCCACCGTCCGCGGATCCGGCAGTTTCGACCGGTCGGTCTTACCGCTGCTGGGGTTGATCGGTATCTCGGGAACGATCATCAACGCGTCCGGAATCATGGCCGCCGGCAGCACTTTCCGCAGTCTCGTGACCACGGCGCTCCGGTCGGTGGCGGTGTCGGCGGTGACGATGTAGCCGATCAGCCGGTCGCCGAGTGTCTCGGAGCTCCAGATACGCACGGCGGCTTGGACAACGGCGTCATCGTCGGCCAGTGCTCGCTCGACCTCGGCGGGTTCGATGCGCTGCCCGCGAAGCGAGATCTGGTTGTCACTGCGCCCGAGGTACTGGAGGGTGCCGTCGGGTCGCTCGCGCACCACGTCGCCGGTCCGATACATCCGGGTGCCCTCGGGGCCGTGAGGATTGGCGACAAATGACTGTGCGGTCACCGCGGGCTGTCGGAGATAGGCGCGCGCAGTGGCGTCGCCGGCAAGGTAGAGCTCCCCGCGTGCTCCGCGCGGCACCGGCCGTAGGCGGGTGTCCAGGACGCAGAGCTGCACGCCCGGCAGCGGCCGCCCGATGCTGACCGCCGACCCCGGCACCATCCGATCGGTCTGCGTCACCACGACGGTGGCCTCGGTGGGGCCGTAGGAATTGAACATGGCCACCCGGGCGGCCCAATGGTCGGCGAGCGACGGTGGGCAGGCATCCCCGCCGACCGCCACGGTCTGCAGCGAGGTCAGCCGATCCCGGTCGAGCGTTGCCAGGATGGCCGGGGTGAGCATCAGATGTGTGATCGCATGGTCGGTGATCACCCGCGCGAGGCGCTCGCCTGCCACGACCTCGGGCTCGGGTATCACCAGCGTCCCCCCGGAGGCGAATGCGGACAGGTACTCCAGCATCGATGCGTCGCAGTAGGGGGAATGGGTCTGCGGGACCACCGACGTCGGATCGATGCGGTACCGGGCGATCAGGTCGTCGCCGAGCGCCGCCAGGCCCTCATGGGTGGTCAGGACGCCCTTGGGTTGCCCGGTGGAACCCGAGGTGTAGATCAGGTAGGCCGGATGAGCGGCCCGCAGCGGCCGTATCCGGTCCGCGTCGGTCACCGTGGTCACCGGATGGGTCAAGGCGGCCGAGGTGAACTCGTCGTCGTCGAGGACCAGCCAGTCGGCCACCCCGGTGCCGTCCAGCGCGGAACGCCAGCGCTGGTGCGTGACACCCATGGTGGCTTGTGAATTGGCGAACAGGCCCTGCAGCCGGGCGGGTGGCCCACTCGGGTCCACCGGGAAGAACACCGCGCCCGTTCGGGCCACGGCCCACAGGGCCATGACCGATTCGACCGACCGGGGCAGGGCCACCGCGACGACCACCTCGGGACCGGCTCCGCGGGCGATCAGTTCGCGCGCCCACTGTGCAGTCCGTTGGTCGAGTTCGCGGTAGGTCAGCGAACGTCCCTGCGCTCGCACCGCGATCCGCGCGCCGGAACCGACTCCGGCCGCGAGGAGATCGGGCAGCAACCGCCCGCTGCGGAGCGGCTGGGCCGCGGCGATGCTTCGGGTGGCCGTGACGGCGTCCAGCACACGCTGCTCGCCGGATGCCTGCAGGAACCGGGACAGACAGTCGAGGAACTGGCGGTGGTACTGGCGTAGTTCCTCGGCGCCGTACCGTCCCGGATTGGCAAAGAAGTCGATGTTCAGGGGGCCGTCGCCGAATCGGTAGCAGTTGATCGTCAGGTCGTCGACCGGGCCGGCCGAGAGCAGATGGGCCCGACCACGGGCGGCACCGAAACCGATGTGCTCCGGGAAGGTGAGAACGTTGATCAGCGGGCCATACCCGTTGCGGCCGGCGACTCCCACTCCTTGGTCGCGGAGCAGGTCCTCGTGGCGGTACAACTGGTGGCGCAGAGCCCCGACCAGGGTGGCACGCGTCCGGCGCACGATGTCGTCGATCGACGACTCGGCAACTCCGCGTACTCGTACCGGCACCACGTTCGACACCATTCCGGCAGATCGACGCAGCGCGTGCGTGATCCTCCCGGCGACCGGCAGCGACACCGTGACGTCGCCGTCGCCGGTCATCTGTGCCAGGAATGCCGCCAGTGCCGCCACCAGGACCTCGGCTATCCCGGCGCCGCTGCGTCGGCCCACGGCCTCGATCCGGGACACCGCAGGTGCATCGAGAGTTGTCTGTACGACATGCGGATTCGAGGAGGGGGCGGTGTGGCGCTCCCCGAGGCTGGTGACATGGGTCAGGTCGGCGAGGTGTTCTCGCCAGTACTCGCGATCGCCGGCGAATCGTGGTGAGGACCGATAGCGCCGCTCGGCAGCGACGATGTCGGCCACGGACAGCGCGCCCGACGGTGCCGCAGGGCGCCCTTCGGCCGCCGCCGAATACAGCTCGGCACCTCGCGCCAGCAGTCGGCCGGCACCGTAGCCGTCGACCGCGATGTGATGAGCGCGTCCGTAGCACCGGTATCGGTCGGGCCCGAGGACGAACAGCACCACCTTGCTGACATCGCCGCCGGTGAGATCGATGATCCGGTTGGTGTCCTCGAGCATCCACCGGTGTGCGACGCGGTCGGGGTCGGGGTGTCCGGTGAGGTCGATTCGGTCGAACGCGGTCTCGATGCCGTGGTCGACGAACTGCAGCGGTCGACCATCGACGACGGTGAATCGCACGTGCGGTGACTCGAGTTCGTGTCCGGCCCGGCGGGTGCACTGCTCGAGCAGGCCCAGGTCGACCGGGCCGCGGAGATCGAAGTACTGCGAGATGGCGAAGGGCACCGTCGGATGAACCTGCTGGGCCAGCCACAGTTCGGACTGGGCTGCTGACAACTCGACGAGTCCCGGGTCGGTGACGGTTCGGTCATCACGCCATACGGCGGTCGGGCTGTGGGGCACCGTGATTCCTCAGTTCTCGCCGCTGGTCGTGACGAGGAACCGTCGGACCACGTCGAGCATGTGGTCGACCGAGTCGGCGACGAAGAGCACCGGTTGACACCGGCCGTCGTCGACGTCGCACTCGATCACGTCACCCACTCGGAAAGACCGCAGGTCGGCGTCGGCGAGCGAGTTCATCTCGCCCACCGAGGACAGGATCGCCGCACCGGTCGCCCGTGGCCGTCCCTTCTCGGCGACCAGGCCCACCTCCATGGTGAACCAGAACACTCGTGCGATCGCCGTGCACGCCTCGGCCGAGTCGGCGTGGTTGATCGCGCGACCGAACAGGCGGTAGAGGTCTGCGAACTCCGGGTCGCCGAGCATCACCGCGTGCCCGACCAGTTCATGGATGACATCGGGGTCAGGTGAGAAGGACTCCTCGGCCGTCGGACGCACATTCGGGGTCGCGTGCAGTGTGCCGTCGGCCAGTGGCCCGTAGAACTGGCGTCCCGGCAGGGAACCTGTTGCGGGCGCCAACTGGAAACCTGTCAGCGCGTGTAGCGTGCGTGAGACGTCCGCCAACTGCGGTACCCGGTGCGTCGGCAGTGGCACGCGCCGGGCCGCCGACAGGTAGCTCGCACAGCCGAACTCCTCGTGCATCCCGTCGAGTGTGCTGAACACCCGTGACCACAGCGCGTCCTCCTCTCGTGTGTAGGTGAACGCCGGTACGGGTAGTCCGCGCCGGTGCGCGCGTGAAGCGCGCTCCCGGGCGGCTCGGATGTCGAGGTCGGCCATTGCGATTGCGAACTCCTTTCCGCCGAGTCGGTGAGGACCGGCAGAGTCGGTGTCGTGGACCGTTCCGGGTCTCCCGGTCTCGCCAGTCGGCGAGTGGGGCGCCTGGGGCAACGTCGTCGGATGGGCAGTGCCTGTTGGCACAGTGCTTTCTTGGCATAGTGCTTTGTCGGCATAGTGCTTGTCGGCATGGAGCTTGTCGGGGCAGCGCTCTCGTCGGGGACCAAAGCTCTTGTCGGGGACCAGACCTTTTGATGACTGTCCGGAAGTGCTCGCCGGTCCGTGGTCCAGCGTACGACGCAGATTTGTCGGCGCAGATTTGTCGGCGAGGATCACCGCGGTTCCGCCGAGGGTGGACCAGGAGATTGTATCGGGCCGGGCTCACCTCCGATCCTCCGTCCAGTGGTATCGGTACCTGCCAAGGTACTACAAGTTCGTTCGGTGTCGAATCTGTTGGCGCACAACGCCGTTATGACCGTTTTGGCCTGATTGGGCGACGTGGGGCCGCTGAGGTGTGATCGCCGGGTCGGAGCATTCGCCGGCCGTATGCGCATCAGGCGCACGCAGCGCCGCCGGCGGCGGAGTCTCCGCCGATCCGAATATGTTGGGGAAGAGACGATCTCCGTGACGTCGAGGGGGACGTCGGGCGCGGGCGGGTGCGGCCCCTCACGACGGCGGCGGGGTTGCCGTCGCCGGACGAGTCGAGCTCGGCGCGCTGTGCGTGCGCGCCGAGCTCGATTGTCGCGGGGTGGGATTCCCTTGCCGTCAGTCTCCGGTCAGCTTGTCCTTGACCTTGCCGGCGGCGTCCTTGACGTCCTCGACGCCCTTCTTGACCGCCGACGAGACCTGGTCGGCCTTGCCTTCGTTCTTCAGATCCTCGTCACCGGTCAGTTCGCCGCCGGCCTCCTTGGCCTTGCCCTTGGCGTCCTCGACCTTGTTCGAGATCTTGTCATCGAGTCCCATGATGTTCCCTCTCTATTCTCTTCCCCCACGGATTCGCAGGTGGTCTCCGATATCTGTCGGGTCATCGTTTCGTCTGTGTGGTGGTCGGCTGCTCGAGATGCACCAGGGCCTGAATTCCGATGTCGGTGCCCTCGACGGCCCGTCGGACGTTGCGCAACGCCGGGGCCAGCGCCGCGGCGACCTCGTCGTAGGAGTGTCCCGGCGTCGCGGTGACCTCGATCCGGATGAGGCGACGACCGCGGTCGTCGACGGCTGTGGCGGAGGCCTCGCCGAACATCGGTTTCGCCGAGAGTGATTCGGTGATGGATGCGGCGATCAGCTTGGGCGGCAAGGTGATCTGTCCGGGGGTGGGCGAGGGGATGGTCACCGCGTCGGCCTTCCCGGGCCGCCACACGGTGGCGATCAGCAGAGTGCCCCAGACGAGGCCGACGACGACCAGGCCCAGGAGGACCGCCCACCACCAGGATGCGTCGATCGCCGTGGTCGCCCAGGAGGCATCCAGCCGGTCCTCCCAATCGGTGACCGGGGCGATACCTGTTTCGTGTGCGATCGCGCCGAGACCCACCACCAGGCACAGCAACCCGATCACTGCGGTGGTGAAACGATGCAGCGCAACGGGTCCCCGATTCATGTGCCCTCACCTCCAGACTGCTCCGGGTGGACGGATCTGGTGCGGACCCTGACGCGGGGCGAGCGCCGGACCGCCGACACCGCATCGCGGGCCGTGGTCTCGAGGGCTTTCCGGTCCACAGGCATTTCGGTCGTCACCGATGTCGTCACACGGCGTCGGTGCACCACCGTACTCGCATGTGCCACACCGGGCACAGACCGCATCACGGTACTGACGCGACGGGCGAGATCGCCACGGCGAGTCCACATCACCTCGTGGTCGGCGAGTCGGACGTGGGTCTTGTGCCGTGGTTTCACCGCCAGCCAGAGCAACCACGTGCCGACGATCACCAATGCGACGGCGACCGCCCACATCCACGTCTGCCAGGTACTCGATGCCACCCAGCGCGCGGCGTTCTCGGTCCACGGTGTGCCGTCGACCCAGCCGAACCGCACGATGTGGTCGCGGATGCCGATCGCCGCGAGCCCGAGCAGGAGCAGCCCGATCACCGCACCGGCGATCGCCGCCCCCGGAAATGCCGCCGGTGCAGTGTTCTTCCGCCTGGTGGTGTCGATCGTGGCGGCGATGATGTCGTCACGGCCGGGCGTCTCGGTGGACCCGGTGTCGGTGCCGGCGCCGGGGGTCGGCGGGAGAACGGCGAAACCCTTCCGCGCGGTGCCCTCGCGGGAGACGATCCGGCCGACACCGATATCGACCCGTGACGGCCGAATCCCGGTGAGCCGCTCCAATTCCTGCTCGACGTTGGCGGCGGCGTCGCGACACACCCGGGTCACCGCGCACGGCCAGGTGACCGCCACGGTGACCTCGATCGCCGGAGCTGATCCGGATGCGTCCACGCGGGCGCTCGGGTAGGTGCCGCCCAGCGCGGTGACGCCACCCAGCAGGGCTCCGGCGCGGCCGGTGCTCTCCGTCATGCCGTCGATGTCGAGGACTGCCCGACAGGCGATCTGCTCGAGGACGCGATCGCGGATGATCAGCTCGCCACGATTCCCGTCGCGGTGTCGGGCGATGTCACCGTGCCGGTCGATCCCCCGATGCGGGTCGATGGCACCGTGCTCGCCGACGCCGCCGGGCGGCGGTGGAACCGGGCCCGGCGGAGGGGACGGAGCCGCGTCGGCCACGACCTCAGCCACGGTTACGGCTCCGCAGCAGTGCGCCGAGGTCGATCGCACCGTCGCGGTGCAGGCCGATGACCAGACCGATCCCGCCGAGCACCACGCCCAGCAGCAGTCCGGTGAAACCACCGGTGGTGATGACCAAGGTCAGCAGGAGTCCGACGAGCAGCCCGGTCTTGGCATTGTCACTCATTGTGGATCAACCTCTTTCACGTCCGGCGGGGTCGCGGTGTCTGCCGTGCCGGAGCTGGCAGGGTCGGGGTCCGCCGGGTCGGGTTCTGTCGTTTCCGGGGTCGGCGTGCTGACGTCCTCGACGAACACGGCCACCGGCCCTCCGGTGATCTGGCGCGCGGTGGTCACCACCCGGGCGGCCACCGCCCGCAGATCGCAGGCCAGGTCGAGGACCACGTGCACCTCGGTGCGATCGTCGTCGACCTGCACGCCGGTCACCCGGCCGCCGGGCAGATAGGTGGCGATCTCCCCGAACAGACCGCCGTGCAGATCGGTGACGCCGTCGACCGCCAGCACGGAGTCGGCGATCTGTTCGGCGACCGACTTCCCGGTGCCGGTGGGCATCACTGCACCCGCGGTGAGTCCGGGGTGTCGGTGTCGTCGTCGGCGAAGTGGACGTCGTGGACGGTCACGTTGACCTCGGTGACCTCCAGGCCGGTCATCGACTCGATCGCATCGATGACGTGGCTGCGGATCGCGGCCGCGAGACGATGGATGGCCACGCCGTATTCGGCGACGATGGACACGTCCACGGCGGCCTGGCGCTCACCGACCTCGACGTTGATGCCCTGGGTGGTGTTGACGGTGGTGCCGGGTAGCACGTCGCGGACCTTTCCGACGACCCGCTCGGTGGCGCCGCCCAGGTCATGCACGCCGTCGATCTCGCGGGCGGCGATCCCGGCGATCTTGGCGACCACGGTATCGGCGATGGACGTCGATCCGCGCTCGCCGGAGGTGTGACTCAGCGCCAGGTCCTTACCCGGGGAACTCGTGCCGGTGCTCGTCCGGCTGATGGTGGACTCGGCGGACTGGGGATCGGTCGTGGTGCTCATCAAGACTCCTGTGTCGTCGTTCCGGATCGCGTCCCGGGCGTGTGCTGCTGTCGGATGTTCCTGTCCCGGTGTGTGTTGCGGGCTCCCGCAGCGCGCACGGTGCGGCGCGACGTATCGGTGTCCGGTGTGGATCCTCGTCGACCGAGGCTGCCGCCGGATCGCCGATCGTGCGACCGCCGTGATCGCATTCACCGCACCGGCGGTGGACTACGCCGGTATAGGGTTGGTCGTACGCGAACCGAAATGTGCACGCACGAAGAATGGTGATCTACATCACAGTCGTTGCGACTTCGGCAGGGGGAACGTGGACGTCGAACATCACGCGCAGATGCTGGTGCCGGCCGAGCTGGATGCCGATGAACTGGCCGCAGCGGCGGCGGTGGGGGACACCGAGGCGTTCACCGAGCTGATCGGGCGGGTCTCGCCGTCGTTGCTGCGCTACCTCCACCGGTTGGTGGACAACCCGCAGACCGCCGAGGATCTCGCCCAGGATGTACTCCTTGCTGCGTGGAGAGGGTTGCCGGACTTCGGTTTTCGCAGCACGTTCAAGACGTGGATGTTCTCGATCGCCTACCGCAAGGCCGTCGACCACCTGCGACGACGCCGCGAGATACCCACCGAATCCGAACGATTCGTCGATCTGGCGGCCGGTACTCCGTTACCGTCGGATCAGGCTCTGCACGAGGCGCTCGTCGACGCGCTGGGTGCGGAACTGGCCACCTTGCCCTGGACGTCGCGGTCGGTGTGGTGGTTGCGTGAGGTCGAGGGGCTGTCTCTCGCCGAGATCGCACAGGTCCTGCAGATAACGGTCGGATCGGTGCGAGGGCATCTGCAGCGCACCCGGAAATACCTCGCGGCGCGACTGGCGCCGTGGCGGCCGACCGTCGACGAACCGGCTGCGGAACAAGACGTTTCAGGACACGTGGGTTCGAGCCAAGTGGGATCAGGGCACGGGGGTTCGGGGCACGGGGGTTCGGGGGGTACGGGGGAGACCGGTCCGGAGACCCGAGCCGGCGGCAACCGGCAGGGCCCACAGGAACGGGGCCCACAGGAACGGGGCCCACACGAGCAGGGTCCACCAGGGCAGGGTCCACCAGGGCAGGGTCCACCAGGGCAGGGTCCACACGGGCAGGGCGTGGGTCGCAGGGGTGGCGGTGCGGGGGACACGGACGAGAAAGGGGTCCGGTGATGGATCAACGAGACATCGTGGGTGACATCGGCCAGTTCCGCCCAAACCCCGAGCACACAGACCCCGACCGCACCGACGCCTGGCTCGTCGATGCGGGTCGCGAACTCGGCAACCTGAGCGGTGATGCGAGTCGGCTGGTGGCAGCGATCACGTCGAACCTGACAACGGTGCTCCGGCCCGGCCGTCCACTCGAGACCGACACTCCCGGCGTCCACATCTCCGACCGCGTGCTCAAGCAGATCCTGGCGGTCGGGATCCGCCGGGCGCTGGGCCGGCTGGTCGTGTTCGTGTCCGTCGACGGTGACGACGATGCCGTGGACCGGCTGCGCATCGGACTCATCGCGCGTTACGGCGACATCCTCCCCGACAGGTCCGACGACGTCCGCGAGGTCGCGCGCACCGTGCTGACCGACCTGCTCGGTCCGGAGCATGCCCGTTCGGCGTCCGCGCGGATCGATGTGCGCTGGCAAGACCTCGAGACACGCGACTGGTGGGAGAGCTCGGCGACCGAATGAGAGGTGGTCGGCGGCGTCGTCCCCGTACCGCCGAGGATCCCGGCTCGGTACCGCAGACCCCATGAGTCGGGTGGCCGGAAGCCGCATCGTGCGCCACATGCGCCGACGCCACGTTTCCCCGTCCGACGCGGCGTTCGGCAGCCGGTTTCGGTTCCGTGTGGAGTGCCCGCTACACTTGTCCACGGATCCCGCGCGGCGTGCATCCTGTGAACTCCCCCAGGGCCGGAAGGCAGCAAGGGTCAACGGGCTCTCTCGGGTGCGCGGGGTCCCCTATGTTCAAACCCCCGGTTTCATCAAATTGCTGTGATGCCGCGCGGGGTGGGCGACCATCCCGTTCCGGCTCGGCGAGAGGTCACGCGTTGAATTATCACTCGAAGAGTGCCGACCAACTCCGCGCCACCCAGGATGAACTCCGAAAGCTCTACGAGCAGCTTCAGGCGGCCGGGCTGAAACTCGACCTCACCCGCGGCAAGCCGTCCCCCGAGCAGCTCGATCTGTCCAACGCGCTCCTGTCGTTGCCCGGTGAGGCCGACTTCCGGGCCGCCGACGGCACCGACACCCGTAATTACGGCGGGGTCAAGGGTCTCCCCGAACTCCGTGACATCTTCGGTGAGCTGCTGGCCGTCGACCCGGCCGTCCTGATCGCCTTCGGCAACTCCAGCCTCGAGCTGATGCATCACCTGACGACGTTCGCGATCATCAAGGGCACCGCCGACTCCGCGCAGCCGTGGGGTGCCGGCCCGGTGAAGTTCCTGTGCCCGGCCCCCGGCTACGACCGTCACTTCGCGATCACCGAGCACTACGGCATCGAGATGATCCCGGTGCCGATGAACCCCGACGGCCCCGATGTCGCGGCATGTGCGGCCCTGACCGCCGCCGACCCGTCGATCAAGGGCATGTGGGCCGTGCCCACCTACTCCAATCCCACCGGCGTGACCTTCAGTGCCGAGGTCACGCGTGGGCTGCTGTCGATGCCCGCCGCCGACGACTTCCGTATCTACTGGGACAACGCGTACGCGGTGCACACCCTGGTCGACGCGGCGCCCATCCCGCTGCCGGTGCTCGAGATGGCCGCCGAGGCGGGCAACCCCAACCGGGTGTACGTGCTCGGCTCGACGTCGAAGATCACCTTCGCCGGAGCCGGGGTGGCATTCCTCGGGTCGTCGAAGGCCAACATGGACTGGTTCTGCGAGAACATCTCGTTCACGACCATCGGCCCCGACAAGGTCAACCAGCTCCGGCATGCCAGGTTCTTCGGCAGCGCCGAGGGCGTCCGTGAGCACATGGCCCGCCATCGCGCGATCATCGCACCCAAGTTCAAACTGGTCCTCGACATCCTCGACAAGCGGCTCTCGGAGTCCAAGGTGGCGTCGTGGTCGGAACCGGAGGGCGGCTACTTCATCAGCCTCGACGTGCCCGACGGCGCCGCCAAGCGCACCATCGCGCTCGCCGAGGAAGCCGGGATCGCCCTCACCGCGGCCGGTTCGGCGTTCCCGTACCGCAACGACCCGCACGACCGGAACATCCGGCTGGCGCCGACCCTCCCCAGCACCACCGACCTCGAGGTCGCGATGGACGGGGTGGCCACCTGCGTGCTGCTCGCCGCCACCGAGACCCTGCTCGCCCACCACGATTCGTGACGTCGCGGGTCCCGCGCGGCAGGCAGATCCTGGCGTGTGTGGCCGCGCTGGCGTTGGCCGGCCTGGCGGTGTGGTTGCAGCATGCGATCCTGCCGTTCTCGACGCCGTTCTGGGGTCTGTTCGACTACCAACTCGACCTCGACGTGTATCGCGGTGGGGCGCAGACGGTCTGGGACGGCGGTAGCCTCTACGACGCCAAACTGCTGGGGCAGATGGACTACACCTATGCCCCCATCTCGGTGCTGGTGTTGATGCCGTTCGCGTTCATGTCCTTCGAGGTAGCGAGGATCGTGTGGAGCGTCGGTATCTTCGTGGCGCTGTATCTGGTGATCATGGTGTCGTTCCGGTCGCTGGGTCGGCCGGCCACATGGCCATTGCGTTGTCTGGCAATCGCTCTCGTGGCGGTGGCGTTGTTGTTGGAGCCGGTGCGGACCACCGTCTGGTACGGACAGATCAATGTCTTCCTGCTGTTGCTGATCCTGGCCGATCTGCTGCGCGGTGACGACGCACGGCTCAAGGGTGTCGGCGTGGGCATCGCCGCCGGGATCAAGCTGACCCCGCTGATCTTCGTCCTGTACTTCGCAATGCTGCGCCGCGGGCGCGCCCTGGCGGGGGTGATCGCCGGGTTCGTGGCGACCGTCGTCGTCGGCGCGGTGTTCCTGCCGCGGGAGTCGCTGGACTACTGGACCGGCAAGCTCTTCGATTCCGATCGGGTCGGGGCGCCCCAGACCCTCGGCAACCAGTCGCTGCGCGGGATGATCGCGAATCTGGTACACACCGACGAGCCCAACACTCTCGCCTGGCTGACCCTGGTCGCGATCGCGATGGTGCTGGGGATGTGGGCGGCGGTCCGCGCTCATCAGGCAGGTCACGAGTTGCTCGCGGTGAGCATCGTCGGGATGCTCTCGTGCGCGGTCTCGCCGATGTCGTGGGGTCATCACTGGGTGTGGTTCGTGCCGATCATGGTGATCTGCGTGGACCTGGTCCTGCGTACCGAATTGGGTGTGGTGCGGCGTGCCCTGGCCGGTGTCGGGCTCGCCCTGCTGATCCTGACCGCGTTCTCCTGGCGCACGCATTTCGCCTACCCGATGTGGTTCGTCAACCGCACCGTCCCGGATGCCTACTTCATGGGGTTGTTCTTCAAGAAGGGGCCGCTGTGGACGGAGTGGTTCCTGGTGTTCCCGTACAACGGGATCTTCCTCGGGACGTGCATCGCGACGCTGGTGGTGCTGGCCCGGGCACGCCGTCCCGAACCCGCGGCACTGGGTTAGGGCTGATTCACCGAAATCGGACACGGGGGAGTGGTGTGCGTTCTACAGTGACGCCGACCACATCTGATGGCGCCGCGATCGGCGCCGCGCACGATCCCCGGAGGATTCACCGTGAGCCGCATCGACACCCCTCAGACCATGGACCTCGGATCGTGGATCGCGCGTCGCGCGGCGATCGGTCCGCACCGGCAGGCGCTCACCTTCGACGGTGCCACGCTTACCTTCGGGGAGTTCGCCGACCGCATCGACAGGCTCGCCGCGGACCTGGTCGCCGGTGGTGTGGCGCCGGGCGACCGGGTGGCCTACCTCGGCCCCAACCACCCCATGTTCCTGACCGCGCTGTTCGCCTCGGCGCGCGCCGGGGCGACGTTCGTCCCGTTGAACTTCCGGCTCACCGGCAGTGAGCTCGCCTACATCCTCAACGACTGTGGCGCCCACACCCTGATCGCCGACGCCGCGTTGACCGGGACCGTCGACGCCGTCGCCGGTGAGCTGTCGGTGACCCGGAGGATCGCGGTGACCACGGCCGACGGATGGGAGTCGGCCGAGGAGGTCATCCACGGCAGCGCGCCGATCGCCGAGCCCGCCCACCCCGCGGCCGACGAACTGGCCGTCATCATGTACACCTCGGGCACCACCGGCCGCCCCAAGGGCGCCATGCTCACCCATGGAAACCTGTTCTGGAACAACGTGAATGCGTTGCTGTGCCTGGACGTGGAGTGCGGTGACATCACCTACTGCGCGGCGCCGCTGTTCCACATCGGTGGCCTCAACGTCACCACCCTGTTGACCCTGCAGAAGGGCGGACATGTGGTGCTGTCGCCTGCCTTCGACCCCGTGGGTGCCCTGGCTGACATCGAAAACCACCGCGTCACAACGATGTTCGGTGTCCCGGCGATGTACTTGTTCATGAGTCAGGTGCCGCAGTTCGAGACCGCCGATCTCTCGAGCCTGCGCTACCTGGTGTGTGGTGGTGCGCCCGTCCCCGAGCCGCTGATGCACCGCTACGCCGAGCGCGGCCTGGCCTTCGCCCAGGGTTACGGCCTCACCGAGACCGCGCCGCTCGCGCTCGTGATGGGCCTCGACGAGTCGGCCGCCAAGATCGGCGCGGCCGGCAACAAAGTACTGCCGTTGTCGGATGTGCGGCTGGTGGACGCCACCAATACGGTTGTGCCGAAGGGGAGTCCGGGCGAGATCTGTGTGCGCGGACCGCAGGTGATGGTCGGTTACTGGCAGAATCCGGGTGCCACCGCCGCGGTGATCGACGACGGGGGCTGGTTCCACACCGGCGACGTCGGACGTGAGGACGACGACGGCTACATCTACGTCGTCGATCGCGTCAAGGACATGGTGATCAGCGGCGGTGAGAACGTGTACCCGGCCGAGGTCGAGAGCGTGCTCTACAGCCATCCGGCGGTCGCCGAGATCGCGATCATCGGCCTGCCCGACGCCAGGTGGGGTGAGGCCGTCACCGCCGTCATCGCCACCGCGGCCGGGCAGACCGTCACACTCGAGGAACTGCGCGAGTTCGCGGCCGATCAACTGGCCCGCTACAAGCTGCCGCTGCGCCTGGAATTCGTCGCCGCCCTGCCCCGCAATCCGTCGGGGAAGGTGCTCAAGTACCAGCTGCGAGAGCAGTACACCGCGGTGGTCCCGTCGGCGTGAGTGTGCCGGGATCGGCGGGCTGTGGACCGGACGGGTCGGCTGTCGGCGGTCGCCGGTAGTCTCGACGCGTGGCACTGTATCGCACCTACCGTCCGTCGACGTTTGCCGAGGTCGTAGGTCAGGAGCACGTCACCGATCCGCTCGGCCACGCACTCGACTCCGGACGGATCAACCACGCGTACCTGTTCTCGGGCCCGCGCGGTTGCGGCAAGACGTCGTCGGCGCGCATCCTGGCCCGCTCCCTGAACTGTGTCGAGGGACCCACCTCCACGCCGTGCGGTGTGTGCTCGTCATGCGTGGCCCTCGCGCCGGGTGGCCCGGGCAACCTCGATGTGATCGAACTCGACGCGGCCAGCCACGGCGGCGTCGACGACACCCGTGAGCTCCGCGACCGCGCCTTCTATGCGCCGTCGGAGTCGCGGTATCGCGTCTTCATCGTCGACGAGGCGCACATGGTGACCAACGCCGGCTTCAACGCCTTGCTAAAGATCGTCGAGGAGCCGCCGGAGCATCTGATCTTCGTCTTCGCGACCACCGAGCCGGAGAAGGTGCTGCCGACCATCCGTTCGCGGACGCACCACTACCCGTTCCGGTTGCTCGCCCCGCCGGTGATGCGCGGCCTGCTCGAGAACATCTGCGCGAAGGAAGGGGTGCGCGTCGCCGACGACGTGTATCCGCTGGTGATCCGTGCGGGCGGTGGTTCGCCGCGTGACTCGCTGTCGATCCTCGACCAGTTGCTCGCCGGTGCCGGCGAGCAGGGTGTCACCTACGACCGTGCCCTCGCCCTGCTGGGTGTCACCGACATCGCGCTGATCGACGACGCCGTGGACGCGCTGGCGGTGGCCGACGGCGCGGCACTGTTCGGTGTGGTGGAGAAGGTGGTCGACGCCGGACACGATCCGCGTCGCTTCGCCGTCGACCTGCTCGAACGACTCCGTGATCTGATTCTGCTGCAAGCAGTTCCGGATGCGGCCGATCGCGGTCTGGTGGAGGCGCCGGGGGATCAGCTGGCCCGGATGCAGGGGCAGATCGAACGACTCGGTCCCGGTGGTCTGACCCGCTTCGCCGAGATCGTGCACGCCGCACTCGGTGAGATGCGGGGCACCACCTCACCGCGCTTGCTGCTGGAGGTGATGTGCGCGCGCATGCTGCTGCCCACCACCTCCACCGACGAGGCCGCCGTGCTGCAACGACTCGAACAGCTCGAGTCCGGGGTGGGGACGGTCGGGCGGGCATCGTCGGGTGCGGCGGTGACCCTGCCTGCGGGTGGAGCGGCATCGTCGGCCCCGGTTGCTCCGGTGTCGGCGCCGGTGGGGGATGAGCCCCCGCCCAAGTACGTGCGTCCCTCCCAGCGCAAGGCGGTCGAGGACGCGGACGCCCAGCGCAAGGCCGCCGACAACGTCGAATCCGACAACGTCGAGTCCGACCGGGGCGAGTCCGACCAGGTGGAGTCGGAACGTCATGCGGCGGAACGCGAGGCGGCGCAAGCCCAGCGCATCGAGGCCGAGCGTGTGGAAGCCCAGCGTCTCGACGCAGAGCGGGCGGAGAACGAGCGTCTGGCCGCCGAACGGGCCGCTGCCGACCAAGCCGAAGCCGATCGGGTTGCGGCCGAGCGCGCCCAAGCCGAGCGCGCCCAAGCCGAGCGCGCAGAGGCTGATCGTGCCGAGGCCGATCGTGTGTCTGCGGAACGTGCGGAGGCTGACCGTGTGGCCGCGGAACGTCAGGAGGCCGAGCGGGCGGAGGCGGAGCGCCGGGAGGCCGAGCGTGCCGAGGCCGAGCGAAAAGCCCTCGCAGAGAAGGAAGCCGCCGACAAGGCTGCGGCGGAGAAGGTCGCTGCCGACAAAGCTGCTGCCGAGAAGGCTGCTGCCGAGAAGGAGGCCACGGCAACGGCTGCTGCCACCGACGAGGTTGCGCCAGAGCTGATGTCCGTTGTTTTCGACGAGGACATCCCGCTCCCCGAGGAGCCTTTCGACGAGTACGAGGCACCGCCGGACGAGCCGGGCCTGCGTTCCGCACCCCGCAAGGGTGAACCGGAGCCGGAGGCAGAACCCGACCCCGAGCCGGAGGTCGGGGCCGGACCCGACCTGGACTCCGTGCAGAAGCGGTTCCAGGAGTTGCGATCCGCGGTTCGTGAGCGGTCGAAGAGTCTCGAACCGATGCTGTCGGCTGCGGTGGTCAGCGACCTGCAAGACGGCGTCGTCGTGCTCGCACATCCGGTGGAGGTGCTCGTCGGCCGGCTGTCGGCGCCGCACGCGGTCACCATCCTGCGTGAGGCATTGCTGGACGTGTTCGGTACCGAACTGGACGTGCGCACCGTCCACCAGTCGGCGGCCGCGGTGGCCTCTGCGGCTTCGGCACCGGCGGCCAAGCGTTCGGCACCCAAGAAGCAGACCTTCTCGCGGCCGAGCCGATCACAGCCGAAACCGGAGGGTGGTGTCGGCGAACCATCTGCTCCCGCACCGGCTCCCGAGCCGGAGCCCGAACCGGAACCGGAGCCCGAGCCGCCCCGCGCCGACGAGGACATTCCCGAGGACGAACGCGCCGAGATGGTCGCCGACGCCCACAATGCGACCCCCGACGCCCGCATCGACCCGGACAAGATGGCCTTGGAACTGCTGCAGACCGAACTCGGAGCCCGGCCGCTGGAGTGAGTGCCGCGGCGGCATCGACGCGGTTCCTGCTCAATCATCAAGCGGCTGTTGATGGTTGATTCGATGAAGAGCGGAGGGTGGTCACCGTCCGAGGTGGGCTGCGGGGATTTCGACTCGGGTCCTCGCGTTGCTCGGTCCCGGCTCAATCATCAAGGGGTAGTTGGTGGTTGAGCCGATGAGGAGCGGGAGGTGGTCGCCGTCCGAGGTGGGCTGCGGGGATTTCGACTCGGGTCCTCGCGTTGCTCGGTCCCGGCTCAATCATCAAGGGGTAGTTGGTGGTTGAGCCGATGAGG
>NZ_JBSFRM010000009.1:123139-130370 GCF_053589235.1 Gordonia sp. NPDC003376
GAGGAGCGGAGCGACGAGGCGTGTCGAAACCTCGGTTGGCCGGGTGGTCGACGCGACCACCTCTGAGGTGGTCACTATTCGACGTTGGCTGCGGGGATTTCGACTCGGGTCCTCGCGTTGCTCGGTCCCGGCTCAATCATCAAGGGGTAGTTGGTGGTTGAGCCGATGCGGAGCGGGAGGTGGTCGCCGTCCGAGGTGGGCTGCGGGGATTTCGACTCGGGTCCTCGCGATGCTCGGTCCCGGCTCAATCATCAAGGGGTAGTTGGTGGTTGAGCCGATGAGGAGCGGAGCGACGAGGCGTTTCGAAACCTCGGTTGGCCGGGTGGTCGACGCGACCACCTCTGAGGTGGTCACTATCCGACGTTGGCTGCGGGGATTTCGACTCGGGTCCTCGCGATGCTCGGTCCCGGCTCAATCATCGAAGAAGGACTAGCTCAATTGTCGAAGAAGGACCAGCTCAATCATCGAAGAAGGACCAGCTCAATCGGCGAAGAAGGACCAGCTCAGTCATCGAAGAAGGGTCGGCTCGATCAGCCACTCGCCGTTGGTGGTTGCTCCCAGGGTGGTCGGCGGTGGGCGTCCTGCTCGACCAGCCGCGGGTTGGACCGGTCGAGCAGGAAGGCCTCAGCGGATCAGGCGTCCCACCATGGGCGCAGGGGAAGGCTTTGGCGGCCCTTGTCGTCGAGCTTGACCGCGAGCACGTGGTGCAGCTGGACGATGTCGCGCTCGAAGCCGATCCGGCAGCCGGCCATGTAGAGGCCCCACAGGCGTGCGGTGCCGACACCGACCTCCTCGACCGCCTCGTCCCAGTGGTCCACCAGGTTGCGATTCCAGTCGCGCAGGGTGGATGCGTAGTGGTAGCGGAAGTTCTCCTCGTGCACCACCTCGAGGCCGCCGATGTCCTGCATCTTGGAGATGATCTTGCCGGAGCCGGTGAGCTCACCGTCGGGGAACACGTAGCGGTCGATGAACGAGCCTGCCCGGGCATTTTTCATGTTGTCGGGGCGGGTGATGCTGTGGTTCAGGATGAGCCCGCCGGCCCGCGCCTTGTCGCGCATGAACGAGAAGTATGACGGGTAGTTGCCGACGCCGATGTGCTCGGTCAGACCGATCGACGAGACCGCGTCGAAATCGGACTCCGGGACATCGCGGTAGTCGCTGTGCCGCACCTCGGCGAGATCGGCGAGACCCTCGTCGACGATGGCCTGCTGTGCCCACTCGGCCTGCTCCGCCGACAACGTCACGCCGAGCGCCTTCACCCCACGCCGCGCGGCGTAGCGGACCATCCCGCCCCAGCCGCAACCGATGTCGAGCAGGCGATCGCCCGGCTCGAGGCGCAGCTTGTCGAAGATGAGCCGGTACTTGTTCTCCTGGGCGGTCTCCAGCGACGCGTCGGCGTCGGGGTACACCGCACAGGTGTAGGTCATCGACGGCCCGAGCACCCATTCGTAGAAGGCGTTCGACACGTCGTAGTGATAACTGATCACCTCGGCGTCACGGGTCTTGCTGTGCCGCAGTCCTTCTGCGAATCGACGCCAGCGCGGCAGGGCCTCCTGGGGAGGCGGGGTGATGGGCTTGAAATGCTCGATGCCGAGCGACCGGGCGATCTGGGCGAGGGCCAGCGGCGACGGACGCTTGAAGTTGAGGTCCTCGGCGAGCGCCTGCAGGGCCCCGTACGGGTCGCCCGGATGCGCGCCGATCAGCTCCAGGTCGCCGGAGACGTACGCACGTGCCAGACCGAGGTCACCGGGTGCGGTGACCAGGTAGGTGGTGCCGCGTGGCGTCTTCAGGTTCAGACCGAACTCGGCATCCTCCGGGCCTGCGGCGCTGCCGTCGTAGGCGGTGATGCGGATCTTGAGATCGCCGCCGAGAAGCGTCTCGAAGATCTCCGCAAGACTCAGCCTGCCGTGGTGTACATCGGTTTTGGCAGGTGCGCCTTCTTCGAATGTGGTCATTGCTGCTTCACCGCTTTCGCATAGAGATCGAGCAGTCGGCCCCGAGGGTCGTACCGCTTCTTGAGCAGACGATAGTGGTCGCCCCCGTACAACTCATCGAACTCGTCGGAACTGTAGAAGGACTCCGAATACAGGGACTTGTGTCCGTCGAGATCGGCGACCCTGCGTTCGATGAGTTTGTTGGCGTGGCCGGGATCGCCCGGCGTGACCGGGACCGCCGACCAGAACCCCACGTTGACATAGGTCCGGCCGGGCTGGAGGGGGTACAGCGGCCAGGGGCGAGACGGGTTTCCGTTGGCGGCGGCGACCTCGACAGGGGTGTCGAGTCGCAACGGGCACAACCAGATCGGTTCGATCGGGATGGTCGCCAGGAACCACTCCAGGTAGTCGGTGGTGTGCTCGATCGGGACCTCGATGTCCTGCACCACGCGCTCGTTGGCGGGCAGGCCCTTGCGCTTGTTGAGCCGGTCGGCGATGTCGAACTTCTTGTCGTAGCCGATCAGCTTCCAGTAGAAACTGCTGCGCAACAACGACTTCGGCCACAGTCGCCGGATTCGGGGATTCTGCGCCCCGAACGCCCGCGAGCACCAGAACCAGTCGGTGTCCCATCGCCACAGGTAATCATGGATGGTCAGTCGATCTCGCTTGGGGGTCTGCCCGGGCTCGTGCTGCAGTGACCGGTAGAAGATGTCCATCCCGGTGTAGTCGCTGACCGGGCCGGTCTCGGCGGTCTGACGTCCCAGGGTGAGGTAGGCCTCGCCGGTGCTGAACACGGTGCCGTCGAGATAGTCGACCTGCTCGCCGTCGTAGATCTTCTCGGTGACGATGGTGTTCATCGTCGATTCGAGGGTGCGGAGGTCGGTGAACCGGATGTGGCGTAGTGCGACAAACGGTTCGACTTCCTCCAGTTCAATTTTCAGGCGCACGGAGTAGCCGAGCGTCCCGTAGGAGTTGGGGAAGCCGTAGAAAAGATCGGCGTGATCGTTTGTCGGGGCGGCGGTGATGATCTCGCCGTCGCCGGTGAGTACGTCGATCTCGAGGACCGACTCGTGCGGCAGACCGTTGCGGAACGACGTGGACTCGATCCCGAGGCCGGTGACCGCACCACCGAGGGTGATGGTCTTGAGCTGCGGGACCACCTTGGGTGCCAGCCCGTACGGCAGGGTGGCCGCGACCAGGTTCTCGTAGGTGCACATCCCGGCGACATCGGCGGTCTTCGCGTCGGCATCGACACTGATCACCCGGTCGAGCCCGGACACGTCCAGGCCCGGATACGGATTCTTGGCCCGCGACCGGAAGAGGTTCGAGGTCTTCTTGGCCAGACGTACGGTGGCCTGCGGCGGGATCGCCCGGTAACTCGCCAGAAGGGCAGCGACCCCCTCGTCGAAGGCAGCGGTCCCCATCTCCATCTGTGCCGAGCTCACTTGGCTAGCCTAGGACGAGACCCGCACGCCCGCCAATCAGTGTCACACCACTGAGTTCAGCTCGAGGAGAGTCCGCCCGTGGGAGAGATTTCCGCCAGCCAGTCGACCCAGATCGCCGCCGCACCCGACGTCGTGACCGGCGCGCTCGCCGACTACGCCGAGGTCCGCCCGGCGATTCTTCCCGAGCAATACCACGACTACAAGGTGCTCGAGGGTGGCAACGGCGACGGGACCGTCGTGCACTGGATCCTGCAGGCCACCAAGAGTCGGCAGCGTGACGTGAAGGCGACGGTGTCGGTGGCGGGTTCCACCATCACCGAACGTGACGCCAACTCGACGATGGTCACCACCTACACCGTCGGGGCCGCCGCCGGCGGTTCCACGGTCACCGTGACCACCACCTGGAGCAGCAATGCCTCGGGTATCGGCGGCTTCTTCGAGAAGACCTTCGCGCCCAAGGGTCTCGGCCGTATCCAGGCCGCACTGCTGGCCAACCTCAAGACCCGGCTGGAGAAGTAATACCCCCGCGGCGGCGCGGTCGGGCCCGACCCTCGCCTCTGCCTCCACGCGACGGCGTCGACGCCACCCGTGTAGTGCTGCGGTCGGGTCCGGAACTGACCGTGGGTGACTGCCTGCGGGCCACGCCGTCGCTGGCCGACCTCGACGCCGCGGCCCTGGTCGCGCGTGCCGACCGCCGGGAGATCGTCGACGCCGACGGCCGGCCGGTGGACCTCGACGCCCCGGCCCGACGCAACACGCCGGTGTACCTCTACCGGGATCTTCCCGACGAGGTGCCGATCCCGTTCGACCTGCCCGTGCTGTACCGCGACGAGAGCATCGTCGTCGTCGACAAGCCGCACTTCCTGGCCACGATGCCGCGTGGCCGGCACGTGACCCAGACTGCGCTGGTGCGTCTGCGGCGAGAGCTCGGCAGCGACCTGGTGGCACCGGCGCATCGTCTCGACCGGTTGACCGCCGGCGTCCTGCTGTTCACCCTGCGCCCCGAGGTGCGGGCCGCATATCAGGACATGTTCGCGACCCGCCGCGCGGTGAAGGAGTACCGCGCGCTGGCCGGGCCGGCCGGCTGGTCGGGGACGGTCGAGGTGCGTGACCGCATCGAGAAGACCGCCGGTGACCTCCGGGCACTCGTCGTCGACGGTCCGGTGAACGCGATCAGCGAGATCACCGAGATCGAACGCACCGACGTCGGATCGATCTATCGGCTGGTCCCGCACACCGGCCGCACCCATCAACTGCGGCTGCACATGGCCTCGCTCGGGGTGCCGATCGTCGGCGATCCGCTCTACCCCGACGTCCGGCCGGAACTGGCCGAACGACCCGACCACGGCGACTTCTCCGAACCGCTGCGGCTGGTCGCGCACAGTCTCGCCTTCACCGATCCGCTCACCGGGGTGGACCGATATTTCGTGTCGCGTCGCGGGGTGACTGCCGCCGGCGATGCCCGGTGAACGTGTTCGGGTGCCCGATGAACGTGTTCGAGGGACCGGTAATGGGCAGCGACTACCCTGGCGTCCTGTGACCATCCGCGCCTCGTATGAACGCCACCCCGATCTCGGCTGCGAGGCTGTGGTCTTCATCGACGACGAGTCGCTCTCGTGTTTCCAGATCCAGCGAGACCTGGTCGGCAGCCCTCGGTACGGCGACGGATACTGCGTCACCACCGGTGCGAGCGCACCGATCTACGGTGGCGTCATCCTGGAGTGGAGGGTCGTCGACGGTAACCGTCTGGAATTCGTGCTCGCCGGGCGTGCGGCCCGGCTGTTCGGCGACGACACCCTGTCCTTCGAGATCACCCCGGTCGGGGACGACACGATCGACGACATCGTCGCGCACGTCGAACGGCTTCTGAGCTGAGCACCGGGCTACCCTGGGAACCGTGACTCAACCTTTCGACCCCAGCGCACTCTTCGGCGGCGGTGCCGGCGGCGACAATCCGATGGCCGGCCTGCTCCAGCAGGCGCAGGCGATGCAGCAGCAGCTGATCGACGCACAGAACGAGATCGCGGCGACCGAGGTCACCGGCACCGCCGGCAATGGGCTGGTCACCGTCACCGGCAACGGCACCGGCGAGATCACCGCGATCACCATCGACTCCAAGATCGTCGACCCCGACGACGTCGAGACCCTGCAGGACCTGGTGCTCGGCGCGCTCGCGGATCTGTCGCAGAAGCGTGAGACACTCGCCGGTGAGAAGATGGGCCCGCTGGCCGGTGGCCTCGGCGGTGGCCTCCCGGGACTGGGCTGACCCGACCATCCCGACCCGCCGAGTGAGGAAAGTACCGCGCATCCATGTATGAGGGACCGATCCAGGATCTGATCGATGAGCTGGCCAAGCAGCCGGGTCTCGGCCCCAAGGGTGCCCAGCGGATCGCCTTTGCCCTGCTCGCGGGGGAGAAGAACGACATCGACCGATTGATCGCCGCACTCGGCCACGTCCGCGACGACGTCACGTTCTGTGCCGAGTGCGGCAATGTCTCGGCCAACACGCTCTGCCGCATCTGCTCGGACCCGCGGCGGGATGCCACCAAGATCTGCGTCGTCGAGGAACCCAAGGACGTGCACGCGATCGAGCGCACCAAGGAGTTCAACGGTCGCTATCACGTGCTCGGCGGAGCGCTGGATCCCTTGTCGGGGATCGGCCCCGACCAGTTGCGGATCCGGGAACTGTTGCGTCGGCTCGGCACCTCTGCCGACGGCGACGACGTGTCCGAGGTGATCGTCGCCACCGACCCCAACACCGAGGGCGAGGCCACCGCGACCTACCTGCTGCGGATGCTCAAGGACTTCCCGGGCCTGAGCGTCACCCGCCTGGCATCCGGGCTGCCGATGGGCGGCGATCTGGAGTTCGCCGACGAGCTCACCCTGGGTCGTGCGCTGTCGGGTCGGCGGGTCCTGGTCTGAGGACGGCGGTGGCCCGGATAGGGTGACGGCCCATGATCACCGCGCCCTCGCGCTCCGCGCAGCCGACCCCGGCCGTCCCCGACCTCGACGCCGCGCTGAGCGCACAGCTCGACGATCTCGCCGCCGAGATGGTCTCGGGCATCGTGGCTATCGACGGACCGTCGGGCGCGGGCAAGTCCACCGTTGCCGACGCACTCGTGGCCCGGCTGCGCGCCCGCGGAACCGGGGTGGTGCTGGTCCGCACCGACGACTTCGCCACCTGGGACGACCCGGTGGCGTGGTGGCCGGAGCTGGAATCGGAAGTGCTGCACAGCTTTGTGCGCCGCCGCGACTATCGCTACCGGCCGCGCGTCTGGGTCGACGGACGCCCCGAGATCGGTAGCCGTATCTGGTACCGGTGGGAGCCGTTGCTCGTGATCGAGGGGGTGTCGTCGGCGCGACGACGCATCGCCGACCGCCTCACCTACTCGCTGTGGCTCGACGGTGCGCCCGCCGCCGAACGACTCGAACGGGCCGTTGCCCGTGACGGGGAGCCGTCACGTCCGTTTCTGGAACGCTGGCAACAATTCGAGCGCGGCTGGTTTGCCGTCGACCGCACCCGCGACCGCTGTCGGGTGCTGGACTGAGTCGCCGTGGTTGCGTGGTGAGGTCGGGTGCGGAGGTCTCGACTCGACTTGTCGCTGCGCTCCTCGTCGGCTCGACCGGCGGGGGTTTGTCGCTGCGCTCCTCGTCGGCTCGACCGGCGGGGGTTTGTCGCTGCGCTCCTCGTCGGCTCGACCGGCGGGGGTTTGTCGCTGTGCTTCTCGTCGGCTCGGCCGGCGGGGTTTTGGTGGTGTGCTTCTCGTCGGCTCGGCCGGCGGGGTTTTGGTGGTGTGCTTCTCGTCGGCTCGGCCGGCGGGGTTTTGGTGGTGTGCTTCTCGTCGGCTCGGC
>NZ_JBSFRM010000009.1:130467-146847 GCF_053589235.1 Gordonia sp. NPDC003376
GGCCGGCGGTGATTCGTTGTGCTGGGCCGATGCGGCGGGGTTAACGTCGAAGGGTGGCAGCCTATCCCAGCATCGCCGCACTCGACGCCGAGCTGATCGGGTGCCGGGCCTGCCCGCGCCTGGTCGCCTGGCGTGAGCAGGTGGCACGGGAGAAGCGCGCGGCCTTCGCCGACCAGGAGTATTGGGGCCTACCGGTCCCCGGATTCGGGGACGAGCACGCGCGCATGGTGATCCTCGGGCTGGCCCCCGCCGCGCACGGCGCCAACCGCACCGGCCGGATGTTCACCGGTGACCAGAGTGGCGACGTGCTGTTCAAGGCTCTTCATGACGTCGGACTGGCCAGCCGTCCGACGGCGGTGTCGGCCGATGACGGGATGGAACTGTACGGGGTGAGGATGACCGCGCCGGTGCGATGCGCCCCGCCGCAGAACAAACCCACACCGGTCGAACGGGATCGGTGCGCGAGCTGGTTCGAGGCCGAACTCGCCTTGCTCGCACCGACATTGCGGTCGGTACTGGTGCTCGGGGCGTTCGGCTGGCGCAGCGCGCTGACCGGGTTCGCGGCGATGGGCTGGGAAGTGGACCGGCCCCGGCCGACATTCGGGCACGGCGCGCGCACGGTCATCCGTCGCCCGCATTCCGACGGCGGTACCGGGGCGCCGTCGACTGTCGACGGATCGCAAGGCGCCGAGGAACTCACCGTCTTCGGCAGCTATCACGTCAGCCAGCACAACACCTTCACCGGGCGGCTCACCCCGGAGATGTTGCGCGCGGTGATCCGCGACGCCGCAGGAGCGGCCGGGCTGTCGACGGTGTGAACCCTCGTTGCCGGTGTCGCCTGTGGGAATGCGGGCTCGGCGCCGATCTGCGCGGGTACCGTGGTGCCCATGGGATCGGGACGCGGGAAGACCTGCCGCTGCGGTCATCCGCGGTCGTCACACGAGCACTACCGGCCGGGGTCGGACTGTGCGGAGTGCGGCAAGGCCGGGTGTGCGCGCTTCCGGCCGGAGCGGTTCTGGCACCGCAAGACCGGCGCGGGGGACCGATCAGCCGCGTCGGCCGGCGGCGAGACGCTCGGCGCGCAACCGGTCTACCTGTGGGAGATCGAGCGGCGCAAGCGAATCCGTCCCGAGGGCCCGGGCGAGGAGAAGATCGGCTAGTTCCGGATTGCGGGCCAGTGCCGGTCCGTGCATGTACGTGCCGATCACGGAGCCCTGCACCACACCCTCGGTGCCGTCACCCACGCCGTTGCCGACGCCGTGCCGCACCCGGGCCAGTGGGGCCGCGTCGCCACCGAGTTTCGAACCGCCGCGGTGGTTTTCGAAGCCGCTCAGCGGTTGGGTCAGACCGCGCATCACCGGTGCGGTGACGAGTTCTCCGATGCTGCGGGTGGCCTGCGGGGAGGTGGTCAGGTCGAACAGTGAGATCCCGTCGACCCGCTCCCCGGCCGAGGTCTCGTACCAGTGGCCGAGCACCTGGATCGCCGCACAGATCGCCAGTACCGGACGGCCTGCGGCGGCGGCCCGCTGCAGACCCGGGTATCGGGTGAGGTGCCGGGTGGCCAGTCGCTGGGCGTAGTCCTCGGCGCCGCCGAGCGTGTAGACGTCGAGTGAGTCGGGCACCTCGTCGTCGAGGGTGATCTGCACGATCTCGGCGTCGATGCCGCGCATCCGCGCGCGCTGCCGCAGGATCAGGGCGTTGCCGCCGTCACCGTAGGTGCCCATCACGTCGGGCAGGACGAGGCCGATCCGTAGGGTCGATTCACTCACTGTCGTGCCTCCCGTGCTCGTTCCAGCGCCACCCCGAGGTCCCGGAACGCGGTGTAGTTGGCCAGCACCTCCACCCGCCCCGGCGGGCACGACGCGATGGCCTTGATCGGGTCGGGGATGGTGGTGTGTTCGGCACCGGCATAGAGCAGCCGGACCGACAGATCCGCGGCCCGCTCCCCGGCGGCCACCACCTGCATGGTCTCGAACGCCTCGAACCGCACATCCCACAGCCACGACAGGTCCTCGCCGTCGGGGACCTGCCCGTTGACCGCGATGACCAGGCCGTCGGCGTCCTGGTCAATCATCGACAGCGCTTCCTGCCAGCCCGCCGGGTTCTTCGCCAGGAGGGTGCGCACCGAGTGCTGACCGATCTGCGTGACGCCGTACCGGCCGGCGACCTCGCCGACGGTCTGTACCGCGGCGGTGGCCTTGCCCGGATCGGCGCCCATCGCGACCGCGGCGGCGACCGCCTGGGTGGCGTTTCCACGGTTGGCGCGGCCGGGCACGGCCAGCTGCATCGGGGCGACGAAGCCGTCGGGACCGTAGATGTTCTCGTCGTCGAACCACCAGTCCGGGGCGGGACGCCGGAAGTCCTCGTCGCCGGTGCTGTACCAGCCGTCGGCGGTGCGGACGATCGGCTCACCGGTGCGCGGGCAGCTCACCGAGTCACCCACCCAGCCGGCACCCGCGGCCACCCAGATCACCGTCGGCGCGTCGAACGCTGCCGAGGTCACCAGCACGTCGTCGCAGTTGGCGACGATCGTGGTGTCCGGATGTCGGACGATGCCCTCGCGTAGCCGACGTTCGATCATGTTGATCTCACCGACCCGGTCGAGCTGGTCGCGGGAGAGGTTCAGCATCACCAGGACCTCGGGGGAGGTCGCATCGGAGACGTGCGGGACGTGCAGTTCGTCCACCTCGAGTGCAGTGATCGGCGCCGACCGCTGCAGGCTGAGCGTGGCGATGATGCCGGCGTCCATGTTGGCGCCGTCGGCCTGGGTGGCCACCTCACCGAGTTCGGCGAGCGCGGCGGCGGTCATCCGGGTGGTGGTGGACTTGCCGTTGGTGCCGGTGACCAGTGCGGTGCGCTTGCCTGCGGCCAGCCGGGACATGATCTGCGGATCGATCTTCTCGGCGACGAGGCCACCGATCATCGACCCCTTGCCGCGGCCGGCGGTGCGGGATGCCCAACGGGCGGTCGCCGCGGCGGCCAGGGCCAGCGAGGTGCGCAGGGGAACAGACATGCCGTCGAGTCTGGCACAGGGCCCGAGGCGGTGCGCTCGGGTGCGGACGGCGTAGTCTCACCAGGCGTGACCAAGGCCACACAGTCCACACTTCCGCTTCCACTTCGTCCGGCACGTGCCGTCGTCCGTCTGACCGGGAAACTGCCTGCCGGTCTGGCGTCCGCCGTGTCGCGATGGTGTCCGGTCAACGGCGACGGAGAGCACCTGGCTCCCGAGGCGTGGTTGGCCTGCGTGTCGACCGCACTGATGCCCGGCGGGGACATGAGCGGGGCGACGGTGCCCAAGGCCCGCCGAAATCTCGAGGTCAACACCGCGCTGGTCGCGGAGAAGACACCCGAACTGTCGGTGGTGGAGGATCTGCTCATCGACGGTCCCGAGGGCCCGATCGGAGCCACCCGCTACCGGGCGGAGACCACCTCGATCGGCCTGGTCCTGTTCTTCCACGGTGGCGGATTCGCCCTGGGCAGCCGCGCCAGCCACGATTCCTATGCCCGTCGCCTGGCCCTCGACACCGGTGTCGACGTGCTGTCGGTGGAGTATCGACTGGCCCCCGAACATCCGTTTCCCGCAGGCGTCGACGATGCTCTCGCAGCCTGGCGGTTCGCCGTCGGCGCGGCCCCCCGCTGGGGACTCGACCCGCGGCGCATCGTGGTGGCCGGCGACAGTGCCGGGGGCAACCTGGCCGCTGTGGTGTCCCAGCAGGTGCGGGGCGAGGACATCACCCCGGTGCTGCAGCTGCTGATCTATCCGATGACCGACCTCGACCGGAAGGGGGGCTCCCGGGACGAGTTCGCCACCGGGCACTTCCTGACCGCCGAGCGGATCGACTGGTTCACCGACCACTATGTGCCCGCCGACATCGACCACACCGACCCACGCCTGTCACCGCTGTTCGCCGCCGACCTCTCGGGCCTGCCACGGGCGCACGTCGTCGTCGCCGGGTTCGATCCGCTGCGCGACGAGGGACTCGACTACGCTGCGGCCCTCGAGCGCGCCGGGGTGCCCACCACCCTGCAGCGGGAGGGTGGGCTGATCCACGGCTTCGTCAACATGGTCGCGACCGGTCCCACCCCACGCCGGGCCGTGTCACGTATGCACCAGGCCGTTGTCGACGCGCTGGGCTGACATCCGTCGAGCGGGAGCGGCGTCTGGTGCCACGGTCCGGTGACCGGGCGCCGGCACGGGATCGCCCGGCGCCGGAACAGGGGCCTCGGCCGCCTCGCCGCGGTGACCGGGCACGCCTTCGTGTTGACCGGGCGCATCTTCGCGTTGACCGGGCGCATCTTCGCGTTGACCGGGCGCCGGGACACGGTCACCGGGCATTGCATCTCGTTCACCGGGTACGGCCGGGCGTGATCGCGGTGCGGCCAGCACCCCGACAGCGCAACCGACGATCACGAGTGCAGCTCCGCCGATCTCGACCCACGTCGGCTGCTCACCCAGCAATGCCCATGAGGCACTGATCCCGACGATGGGCACCAGCAGTGACATCGGGGCGACGCGGCTGGCGGGGTAACGCTTCATCAGTCCCGACCAGAGTCCCGCACCGACGACCGTGCCGAGCAGGACGACATAGGCCAGACCGGCGAGTGCGGTCAGACCCGACGACGTGCCGAGCGTGGTCAACGACTCCAGGTCGGCCGCCGGGCCGTCGATCAGCAGGCTCATCGCCAGCAGCGGGATGGGCGGCACCACCGACAGCCACAGCGTCAGGCGCAGCGAATCATCCATCAGCCCACGGGGTTTGCCGGGAGTTCCTTCGGTGAGCGCACGGCGGCTGCCGATGTTGCCGACGGCCCAGGACAGGCCGGCGAGCACGGTCAGCACGATCGGAACGACGACTCCGCCGATGCCGACATCACTGTGGCCCGCGCGGTCGAGGCCGATCACGACGATGCCGACGACCGCGGCAAGGATGCCGAGAAGCTGTGCGGGAACGACGCGTTCACGTAGGAAGACCACACCCAGCAGGACGGTGAACGGCGCCGAGGTCTGCAACACCAGCGATGCCAGGCCGGTCGGCATACCGAGATCCATGGCGAGGAACAGTAGGGCGAACTGGCCGAATCCGAAACCCAAGGCGTACAACAGGAACCAGCGCATCCGAACCCGCGGGAAGCGGACGAACGCGATCACCGGCACGGCCATCACGGCAAACCGCAACGACGCGAACAGGAATGGGGGAAAGTGCTCGAGACCGACGTGGATCGCGATGAAGTTCAGTCCCCACAGCACGACGACGGTGAGTCCGAGGCAGCGATCGCGAGTGGTCATGGCATCCATCGTCGCGATCCGGTCGATGAAGCACAATCGAAATTAACTGCATGAACTGATCAGAATTGCTACACAGTGATGAAAAGGGGCAGGTGGCGGAGCAGGGCAAATGGAACCGATCGGCGGCCGTGTATGGGGAGGATCACGGATCGACGCGGCGTTGACCGCTGTCTTCGTCGCTCCGAGTGTCGCGGTCGCTCCGAGTGTCGTGGTCGCTCCGGCGGCAAGTCTGTCCACCACTGCTGACATTGCATCTGGGAAATCGGCTGCCGGATGGCCGACCACACCAGCCCAAGGACTACGTCACCAGCTCAAGGACTATGTCGAGAGACAACCCGTCGAGGTGCTGACCACCATCTCGGACCGCGCGCTGGGTGTCGGGTGATGCTCAGGCGGACAGATCTCATCCGATGAGGCGTGAGCCGCGGGGCGGGTGGGGTGCCGACCGGATCTAGATCCCGCCGAGGCCCTTGCCGATCAGGACCGCACCGATCACGAGGATCAGGACCGCCATCACCGTCTTGTTGTTGGCCTCGAGCCATGCCTTGAGCCGAGTCAACCGATCGCGCAGGCGGTCGGCCGCGGCGAGGTAGGCGACCACCGGGACCAGGACGGTGCTCGCGGCGAGGATCACGAAGATCGCGATGGTCCCGATGAGCGGCCCGGTGTCGAGATCGGCTGCGCCGATGGCAATTCCGGCGCCGATGCACATCATGAGGTTCTTCGGGTTGATCGCCGCGAGGGCGAATCCGATGCCTGCGGCCGCCGGCGCCTTCATGTCGTCGATGGCCTTCATCCATGCGGGTGTGCCGGCGTCGGCGTCGCGGGCTCGCCACTGCCGCATGCCGTCGGCGAGCAGCACGACGCCGAGCACCAGTTTGATCCAGCCCGTCGTCGACGACGGTTCGTCGCCCGTCGAGATCGCACCGCCGACGACGATGAAGATCACCGTCGCGACCAGGATGCCCGCCACCCAGCCGACGCCGAATCCGACGCTGGTCGAACGGGCCCGTGTGCCCAGCATCATGAGGATGACCGCGATCAGTGGTACGGGGGAGACCGCCACGCCGACCGCCAGGGGCAGGATGTCGCCGATGACCGCGTTCATGAGTGGCCTCTCTGTTCGCGCCCGAACCCTCGGCGAGCGCATCGTCGCCCTTGTCGACAACCCCACCATCCCGGGTGCCCGGCCGCCGCACATCATCCGAGATGGATGATGTGCGGCCATCGCGAGTCGCCGGCCGGTCGGAGCCGGACCGCCGACGGGGGCACCTGCCGGAGCGGGAATAGAATCGGACCATGGTCCGGTTACCTTCGGTATGAGTAAGAAGATCGGATTCCTCTCGTTCGGTCACTGGTCGGACGGGCGCGGCTCGCAGGCACGGACGGCGGCCGATGTCCTGCACCAGTCGATCGACCTCGCCGTGGCCGCAGAGGAGCTGGGTGCCGACGGCGCCTACTTCCGCGTGCACCACTTCGCGCAGCAGCTGGGCTCGCCCTTCCCGCTGCTGGCCGCGGTCGGTGCCCGCACCTCGACCATCGAGATCGGTACCGGCGTCATCGACATGCGTTACGTCAACCCGTTCGGGTTCGTCGAGGACGCCGGGGCCGCCGACCTGATCTCGGACGGCCGGTTGCAGCTCGGGATCTCGCGGGGGTCCCCCGAGCAGGTCATCGACGGCTGGCGGTACTTCGGGTTCGCACCCGCCGAGGGTGAGACCGACGCCGACATGGCGCGCAGGCACACCGAACTGACCCTGGAGCTGCTCAAGGGGCAGGGCTTCGCCCGGCCGAACCCGCAGCCGATGTTCCCCAACCCACCGGGACTGCTACGCCTGGAGCCGCATTCCGAGGGACTGCGGGAGCGCATCTGGTGGGGTGCGGGCAGCCGCGCCACTGCCGAGTGGACGGCGGAGCAGGGTATGAACCTCATGTCCTCGACGCTGCTGACCGAGGACACCGGTGTGCCGTTCCACCAGCTGCAGGCCGAGCAGATCGAACGCTTCCGCGACGCGTGGAAGCTGGCCGGCCACGAGTGGGAGCCCCGGGTCTCGGTGAGCCGCAGCATCTTCGCGCTGGTCGATGACATGGATCGCGCCTACTTCGGTAGGGAGCGCAACGGCACCGACCAGGTCGGCCACATCGACGGCGGGATCGCCCGGTTCGGCAAGTCCTACGCCGACGAGCCGGACAAGCTCATCGAGCAACTCCGCGAGGACGAGGCCATCGCCGCGGCGGACACCCTGCTGCTCACGGTGCCCAACCAGCTCGGCGTCGAGTACAACGCGCACGTCATCGAGTCGATCCTCACCCACGTGGCCCCGGCGCTCGGCTGGCGCTAGCGTCCGAGGGCCCGGCTCGCACCGTCGGCGATCCGCGCGTAACCGGCGGGTCGCCGACGCCGTGCGGCAGGGTCGACCGGCGTCGCCGCAGGTCACGATTGGGCACCACTGTGCACTCAGGTGTTGTTGTTGCTGGTGGTTCTCGCCGATGCTGCACTCGTGATGCTGACGAAGCGATCCGTCCTGTCCGCGGTCGCGGTGGTCATGATGATCGTGGCCGGGGTTGTGGTCTCGCCCGCGGTCGCCGGTGCCGCACCGAGCCCCTCATGGCGATACACGCTGGTCGGTTTCAGCAACACCACGGACCGCGCCATGGACGTCTACCAGTCGTCGGATGCCACGAACTTCGACCTGCTCCAGAAGGCGGCGTATCGGCCTGCATCCGGCCTCGTGCGTGACCCGAGCATCTTCCGGCACACCGACGGGTACTACTACGTCACCTACACCACCGCCGACGGTGCGAACATCGGCTTCGCGCGCAGTCGGGACCGCATCGGGTGGACCCAGTTGCCGAACTGGCCGGTCCCGCTCTGCTGTGCCTTCCTGCCCGGCACCGGCGACGGCCGAGGGCTCGGATCGTCGAGCGGACCGGGATCATCGGGATCGGCGGGCTCCAGCGACGGGCCGTCGTTGTCACCCTTCACCACCAAGGCGTGGGCGCCGGAATGGTTCGTCGAGGGTGGACGTGTCCACATCATCCTGTCGATGTCGACCGGCGGGGGATTCGTCCCGTATCTGATGACCGCACTCGACCCGTCCCTGCGGCTGTGGAGCTTTCCGGTGCCGATCGCCGGGATCGGGGCCGATCACATCGACACCACCATCGTGAAGGTGGGGTCGACGTACCACGCCTTCACCAAGAACGAGACCAAGAAGCTCGTCCAGCATGCGGTCGCGTCGTCGTTGATCGGTCCGTATCACTTTGTCACACCCGGCAATTGGGGCAATTATGTCGAGGGTCCGGCGGTCACCCGACTGCCCGACGGCGCCTGGCGGATCTACCTCGACGCCTACACCACCGGAAAGTACGTCTACTCCGACAGCACCGACGGTATGCGCACCTGGTCGCCGGTGACAGTGCTGCCCGGATTGTCCGGAACGGTCCGGCATGTCGGCGTGATGCGTGAGCCTGCCTGAGGTCACGCATCACGTGTCGCCGCGGCACGAGATGTCGGGCGGGTCGTCGAATCGGGCCCGCGGGCGAACCCGGTGGCCGACACTGGGGATCGGACACGCACGCATGCGACACCGATCCCAGGAGGTCTGCCGAGATGGGAACGCTGTGTTACGGGGGTTCGATATCGCTCGACGGATACCTCGCCGACGCCGACGGTGATTTCGGGTGGTACGTCCCGAGTGAGGACGTCTTCGCCAGTCACGTCGACCGGATGGCGGAGGTGTCGACGGAAGTGCTGGGGCGCAACACCTATGCGCTGATGCGGTATTGGGAGACCGAACCGGACGAGGGCTGGACCGGGCCCGAGAAGGAGTTCGCGAGACGGTGGCGCGACATCGACAAGGTGGTGGCGTCGTCGACCCTCACCCACGCCGATCTCGGTTCCGATCACGACCGGCTGGTCGCCGACCTCGGGCTGGATGAACTCCGCGAGATCGTCGGCGCAGCAACCGGATTGGTCGAGATATTCGGGCCCACCGTCGCGGCCGCCGCGATTCGTGCGGGGCTGGTCACCGACTTCCGGTTCTATGTGGTCCCGGTGCTGGTGGGTGGTGGTCTGCGCGCACTACCCGACGGCATCCGCCTGGACCTGCGCCTCGTCGAACACCGGACCTTCGACGACGGCGTCGCCTACCTCCGCTACGTGCCGCGCTGACGTGCACGGTGGTTGCCGCGCACCGGGTCCCGGAGGTGGCACCTGGTCCGGCCGGCGTCAGGCGTGGTGTTCGGTGAGGTCGCGCAACCTGGCCAGATCGGCTGCGACCATCTCGGCATCCCGCTCGAACTGGTCGTCGGACATGTCGAGTTGTCGGAGGGTGAACACCACCTCGGCACCGTCCGGATGGGCGAGCACGCGGACCGGATTGGTGACTGTGACACCGTTCGGGAGTGTCACGTCGTGGTCGAGGACGCCGAGGTCGTTGCGGTCGACGAATCTCACCGTCACCTCGCCCATCGGGGACTCCGCGACCAGCAGGTCGCCGCGACGGGTGAGGGTGGAGCGGGCGAGTCCGGCGGCCCATCGCGGCAGGTTGTCGGGGTCGGCGGCGAACTCGTAGACCCGGGCCACGGGCGCGGCGATCACCTGGCTGACATGTCGGCTGCGCATGGATCCGATGATCGCACGCGCCACCGACGTTCCGGAGCGTCACCGACGGTCCCGGATATCCCAGTAGGATCGGCCGAATGGAGGTGCGGCGTCTGCGGTTGTTGCGCGAATTCGCCGACCGCAGCTCGATCGGGGCGGTCGCCGATGCGCTGCACATGACGCCGTCGGCGGTGTCGCAGCAGCTCAAGGTCCTCGCCGAGGAGGCCGGCGTCGCGCTCCTCGAACCGGACGGCCGTGGAATCCGGCTCACCGCCGCGGGCAGTGCGCTGGTGCTGCGCGCCGACGAGGTGATCGCCGCCGTCGAGCGCGCCCAGGAGGAGATGGCGTCCTATCGCTCGGGCCAGGCGATGGTGCGGCTGGCCATGTTCCCGTCGGGCTCGACGCTGCTGCTGCCCGAGGTCCTCGACCGTGCGGCGGCATCCGGCATCGACGTACAGGCATTCCATCTCGACGTCGAATACAGCAATGCGGCACCGGGTCTGGCCGATTTCGACATCGTCGTCACCCATCGCGACGAGCGCACCGCGTCGGTGTCGCAGCCGCGCGTCCAGGTGACCGAGCTGATGCGGGAACCGGTCGACGTGATCGTCGCAGCCGATTCGGACCTGGCCGGCACCGACCGTGTGCCCGTCACCGATCTGGCCGACCGGGATTGGATCAGCGTGGAGGGAGGCTTCCCGGTTGACGATGTGCTGCAGTCGATCTCGGCGTTCACCGGGGTGGCTCCGCGGGTGACGCAACGGATGCTGGACTTCACCACCATCGAGGCCCTCGTGGCCGGCGGCCACGGCATAGCGCTGATGCCGCGGTATGCGGTACGGCATCCGGGGGTGCATCGGCTGGAGCTGGCCGGGGTGCGCGCGGCGCGTGTCTACGAGGCACTCACCCGGCCCCGAGCCCGCCGTGCCATCACGACCATCGAAGAACACCTGCAGCAGGTCGCTGCGACGATCCAGGCCCGATGAGGACGCCGAGGTGCCCGTGACACGGGTCGAGGGTTGTGTTCCGGTCAAAACTAGGATATCCAACTAAATGGGATTCCAACGTCCACCTCAGGAGGAAGTCGATGGCCGGGTCGCCGAACAGTGAGGCGTCGGTCGACGAACCGTCGATCAAGACCTACCGCAACGGGCACGTCGGGGTGATCGAGCTCAATCGCCCCACATCGATCAATGCCCTCGATCACGAGATGGCACTCGCCATGGAACGCACCCTGCGCCAGTGGGAGACCGATGACGCGGTCGCCACCGTGGTGGTGCGCGGCGCCGGCGAACGCGGGCTGTGCGCCGGTGGTGACATCGTCGCCATCCACCGCGACGCCAAGGAACTGTCGGCGACGGGGGCCCGCGGTGAGCGCGCCGACCACGCCGCCGCCGACAGTCCGTCGGGCCGCTTCTGGCGCGACGAGTACCGTCTCAACCACTACATCTCCCGCTACCCCAAGCCTTACGTCGCCCTGATGGACGGCATCGTCATGGGCGGCGGCGTCGGGATCTCGGCACACGGCAACACCCGCGTCGTCACCGACCGCACCCGTCTGGCCATGCCGGAGGTGGGCATCGGCTTCGTGCCCGACGTCGGGGGCACCCACCTGCTCGCCCGCGTGCCCGACCAGCTGGGCACCTACATGGCGCTGACCACCGCCCCCGCCAACGGCGCCGATGCGGTGGCACTCGGCATCGCCGACCATTACGTCCCGGCGGACAAGCTCGACGCGCTCGTCGACGCGCTGGCCACCCGGCCGGTCGGCGACGTGCTCGCCGAGTTCTCCGTGGAACCGCCCGCCGCGCCCCTGCACGCCGACGGCGAATGGATCGCCGGGGCGTTTGCCGGCGATGACGTCGCCGGGATCATCGCGAACTGCCGCGCCGTCGGTACCGAGAACGCCACCAGGACCGCCGACAAGATCGAGTCGAAAAGCCCACTGGCCCTGCGGGTCACGCTGCGTTCCCTGCGCGAGGCGGCGGCCACGCCGGCATTGGCGGAATCCCTGCGCCGTGAGTACCGGGTGTCGCTGCGATCCTTGCTGCACCCCGACATGGCCGAGGGAATCCGTGCCCAGGTGATCGACAAGGACCGCAACCCACAGTGGCAGCCCGTCGCCGACATCACCTCGGCGACGATCGACGACTACTTCGCACCGTTGCCCGACGACGTCGAACTGGCCGACGCCGACCGACTCGACAGCCCCGACCCCCAGGAGATCTCGAATGTCTGAGCCCACCACGATCCTCGTCGAGCGCCGCGACCGCGTCGGCCTGATCACGCTGCACCGACCCAAGGCCCTCAATGCGCTCAACAGCGAGCTGATGGCCGAGGTCGTCGCCGCCGCGACCGAATTCGACAACGACCCGGGTATCGGTGCCATCGTGATCACGGGCTCGGAGAAGGCCTTCGCGGCAGGTGCCGACATCAAGGAGATGTCATCGAAGACCTACGCCGACGTCGTCAGCCAGCAGTTCTTCGGTGCGTGGGACGAGCTGTCGCGGCTGCGCACCCCGATCGTCGCCGCCGTCACCGGCTACGCCCTCGGCGGTGGTTGTGAGCTGGCGATGCTGTGCGACACCATCATCGCCGGTGAGAACGCGCGCTTCGGCCAGCCCGAGATCAACCTCGGCGTGATCCCCGGCATCGGCGGATCGCAGCGTCTGACCCGCGCGGTGGGCAAGGCCAAGGCGATGGACATGGTCCTCACGGGCCGTCAGATGAAGGTCGACGAGGCCGAACGTGCCGGTCTGGTCTCGCGCGTGGTGCCCACCGAGAAGTGCCTGGAGACCGCACTCGAGGTGGCCGCGGTGATCGCCGCCAAATCGGCGATCGCCACCGCATTGGCCAAGGACGCGGTCAACCGCGCCTTCGAGTCGAGCCTCGTCGAGGGAGTGCGTGCCGAGCGCGCGCTGTTCTACTCCACCTTCGCCACCGACGATCAGACCGAGGGCATGGCGGCCTTCGTCGAGAAGCGGGAGCCGAACTTCACCCATCGCTGATCCCTGTCGGCGTTTCCGTGACGGCGCCGATCGACCCCTGTCAGTCGATCGGCGCCGTTCGCGTCCACCACGGAGAAGTCTCGCATTCTCATCCTCGGAGAATGAGGTCACGGCGGTGCCGTCGGTGCCAGACTGAGGGGCATGACCTCCGGACCCCCGAGCTCCGACGCAGAAGTCGACATCGGACCGATCGACTACCTCGTCATCGAATTCCCCTCCGATGCCCGATTCGACGGAAGCGGTCTCGCACATCTGCGCGACCTCGTCGACCGTGACATCATCCGCGTACTCGACCTGGCCTTCATCCGCCACGACGGTGACACAGTCATCGCGATCGATGTGGCCGACCTGGGGATCGAGGGCGGCCTCGACGCCGCGCTGTTCGCCGAGGCGTCGACCGGGCTGGTCGACGCCGAGGACATCGCCGAGGTCGGCGGAATCCTCGAACCCGGCCACGCCGCCGCCGTGATCGTCTACGAGAACCGGTGGGCCGCACCGCTCGTGTCGTCGCTGCGCCGGACCGGGGCCGAGCTGATCGCCGCCGGGCGGGTACCGGTCGACGAGGTCGTCGCCGCACTGGACATCCTCGACGAAGGCTAGATCGGGCAGGAGACGGTCGGCCGGGGCCGGAAGCCCGCCAACCGCTTATCGCGAGCACATCACCAGTACCAAGTCGAGAAGGAGACAAGACAATGCCCGGACTTCTACGAGGCGTGGCGCGGACGGCCGTGATCGCCGGCACCGCGACCTCGGTGTCGAACAGGGTGTCGCGCCGCCAGGGCCGACGATGGGCTCAGCAGGATACGCAACGCGAGGCGGCCGATCAGTACGCGGCGCAGCAACAGGCAGCGCAGCAACAGGCAGCGGCACAGCAGTACGCGGCGGCCCAGCAGGCCGCCCCCCAGGCTGCCGCACCGCAGCAGACCGATAGTCGCATCGCCCAGTTGCAGCAGCTGGCGGATCTGCGGTCCCAGGGAATTCTCACCGATGAAGAATTCACCGCGGAGAAACAACGCATTCTGTCATCCTGATCGGGCGAGCGCCGGCGAGAAAACCGTGCCCGGACGTCGCTCATCTGGTGTTTTCGCGGCATACGATCAACCGACATGAGGATTCTCCCAGTGACCGTCCGACCTCGGATTCGTGACTTCTGCCATCACCTCTGGTGATGGCAGCACGCCGATAACAGTCCGAGACCGGTATCTGCAAGAGGAGGCACAATGACGACGAGCGGAAGAATCGACGACGGGTCGCCGTCGACCGGACAGCTGTGGGCAGCAGGATTGTCGACCGTGGCGGCAGCCGTTCTCCTGATCACCGGAATCCTCCAGTTCTTCCAGGGGATCTCGGCAGTTCGCAAGGACACGTTGCTGGTGTTCACCGGTGACTACGTCTTCAAGTTCACTCTGACCACCTGGGGCTGGATCCACATCGTCGTCGGCGTGATCGTCGCGGTCGTGGGCCTGGCGCTCTTCTTCGGCGTCACATGGGCCCGAGTACTGGCGATCGTCGTCCTGGCGATCTCGGTGATCCTGAACTTCCTGTGGATTCCGTACTACCCGTGGTGGTCGATCATCCTGATCGTTCTCGGGGTCATCGGCATCTGTGCCGTTGCCGCGTGGAACACCGACCAAGAACAGCGAGAAACGACATGAACGCTCCGATTTCCACGATCGAGAATCCTCGGGAACATCGGAGCGTCGAAGAACGGGAGGCGCTGGGTCGCCAGGCCCGCGAGCGCCTCCCGTTGTCGTCGCTGGGTGACCTCGACGAGGACTCCGCGCGCGACCCGGTGGACCTGCTGCTCTCGCAGAGCACCACACGGGTCCCCGAACTCGTTCCGATCCGGCACGGGCGGATGGCGCAGACCCCGTTCACGTTCTACCGCGGCGCCGCCCTCGTCATGGCCGTCGATCTCTCCCGCACACCGCATTCCGGTCTACAGGTGCAACTCTGCGGTGACGCGCACCTGAGCAATTTCGGGCTCTATGCCACGCCGGAACGCCAATTGACCTTCGACGTCAACGATTTCGACGAGACCTATCCGGGACCGTTCGAATGGGATGTGAAGAGACTGGCCGCCAGCCTCGCCATCGCCGCCCGGCACAACGGCTTCGATCCCAAGGCTGCGAAGAAGATTGCCCGCGCCTGTGCCGACGAGTACCGGTCGACGATGGCGAACCTGGCAGGTCTGGGAACCCTGAAGGGCTGGTATCAGCATGCGATCCCGACCGAGGCACTCGACCAGCTGGGCCCGCTGCTCAGCCCCAAGATGGTCAAGTCCGTCCGCAAGACCATCACCAAGGCATGGCAACGGGATTCCTTGCAGGCGACGTCCAAACTGACCACGGTGGAAGACGGTGAACTCCGATTCCTCGACCAGCCGCCGCTGATCGTGCCGGTGGAAAGGCTCCTCGGCGACGACGTCGCAGGAATCTTCTACGACGAGATCGCCTCACGGTATGTGGACTTCCGTTCCACCATGGAGCCGCACCATCAGGTGCTGTTGGACAAGTTTCGGGTGGTCAAGATGGCCCGCAAGGTGGTCGGCGTGGGCAGCGTGGGTACCCAGGCGTGGGTACTCCTGCTCGAGGGCAAGAACGCCGGTGATCCACTCATCCTTCAGGCGAAGGAAGCCCAGCAATCCGTGCTCGACCGCTATCTCGACGGCCCCGAGTATCACAACCAGGGTGAGCGCGTGGTGCGCGGCCAGAAACTGACCCAGGCGGTCAGCGACATCTTCCTGGGGTGGAACGGCGGTGCCGGAATCGACGGTACCCATCGTGACTTCTACCTCCGGCAGCTCCGCGACGCCAAGGGTTCCTTCGTCGTCGAGGTGTTCGACGAGAGCGCACTGGCGATCTACGGTCGGGTGTGTGCCCGGGTGCTGGCCTACGGCCACGCCCGCTCGGGCGACCCGCTGGCGATCTCGGCGTACCTGGGCGACACCGACGAATTCGATCGGTCCATCGGACGATTCGCGACCCGTTACGCCAAGCTCAATGCCAAAGACCACGCCGAGTTCGTCGCCCGGATCGACTCCGGACAGGTGTCGGCGATGTTCGACGTGTGATCGGTCCTGGTCGGCAGCACGGGTCCTGGCTCAACCATCAAGAGTGCGAGAGTGGTTGTGGGCGTTGTTGTCTTGCTGGGTTTCGACTCGGGTCCTCGCGCTTCGCGCTCGGTCCCGGCTCAACCATCGAGTGATTGCGGCGGTGTCCGATTCGCACGACGTCGCCGCCTGGCGTCTCGGTCCCGGGTCAACCATCGAGTGGTGGTTGGCTGTTGGTGGTTGAGCCGGTGAGGAGCGGAGCGACGAGACGTGTCGAAACCTCTGTCGGCCGGGTTGTCGGGGTGGCCAGTTTCTGGGGTTGGTTGTGGGTGTTGTTGTCTTGCTGGGTTTCGACTCGGGTCCTCGCGCTTCGCGCTCGGTCCCGGCTCAACCATCGAGTGATTGCGGCGGTGTCCGATTCGCACGA
>NZ_JBSFRM010000009.1:146945-158713 GCF_053589235.1 Gordonia sp. NPDC003376
GACGTCGCCGCCTGGCGTCTCGGTCCCGGGTCAACCATCGAGTGGTGGTTGCGGGCGTTGTTGTCTTGCTGGGTTTCGACTCGGGTCCTCGCGCTTCGCGCTCGGTCCCGGGTCAACCATCGAGTGGTGGTTGGCTGTTGGTGGTTGAGCCGGTGAGGAGCGGAGCGACGAGACGTGTCGAAACCTCCGCCGGCCGACGACGCGAGGCGACGACCCCGGTATGCCAGAGAACAGAAGGACCGGACACCGCGAGGATCGCCCGCTGTGCCCGGCCCAGGTCTGTTGTGGTCTCGGTGTGTCGTGGCTGCTTACGGAGCCCAGGTGCGCGGTGCGGCGTCGGCGGTATCCGGTGCTGCGGTGGTGACCCGATGTGCCCGGTTGACCGCGGATACGACGGCCCGCAGCGACGCGGTGGTGATCGACGATGCGACACCCACACCCCACACGGTCTCGCCGTTGACCTCGGCCTCGACGTACGACGCGGCATTGGCGTCGCCGCCGGCGGTCATCGCGTGCTCGCTGTAGTCCAGTACCCGGACGTCGAAACCGACGGTGCCCAGGGCGTCGACGAACGCGGCCAGCGGTCCGTTGCCCGACCCGGAGATCTCCTTCTCCGCACCGTCGACCTTGACCACCGCGGTGATGTGGTCGTCGCCGCCGTCGGTCTCCGAGGCGTCGACCTTCTGGCGCATGCGCTCCAGCGGCAGGATCGGGTGCAGGTACTCGTCGGCGAAGACGTCCCACATCTCCTTGGGCGAGACCTCCCCGCCCTCACCGTCGGTCAGCTTCTGGATCTCGCGGCTGAACTCGATCTGCAGGCGCCGCGGCAGATTCATGCCGTGGTCGGTCTTCATGATGTAGGCGACGCCACCCTTGCCGGACTGGCTGTTGACCCGGATGACGGCCTCGTAGTTGCGGCCCACATCCTTCGGGTCGATCGGCAGATACGGTACGGCCCAGGTGATGTCGTCGATGTCGGCGTCGGCGGCATCGGCGTCGAACTTCATCTGGTCCAGGCCCTTGTTGATCGCGTCCTGGTGGCTGCCGGAGAACGCGGTGTAGACCAGGTCGCCGCCGTACGGGTGACGCTCGGGCACGTTCAGCTGGTTGCAGTACTCGACGGTGCGACGGATCTCGTCGATGTCGGAGAAGCTGATCTGCGGGTCGACACCGCGGCTGAACATGTTCATGCCCAGGGTCACCAGGCACACGTTGCCGGTGCGTTCACCGTTGCCGAACAGGCAGCCCTCGATGCGGTCGGCGCCGGCCTGGTAGCCCAGTTCGGCTGCGGCGACGGCGGTTCCGCGATCGTTGTGCGGGTGCAGGCTCAGGATGATCGAGTCACGGCGGGCCAGATTGCGGCTCATCCACTCGATCGAGTCGGCGTACACATTGGGGGTGGCCATCTCCACCGTCGCCGGCAGGTTGATGATCATCGGCTTGTCCGGGGTGGGAGCGATGATCTCGGTGACCGCGTCACACACCTCCTTGGCGTAGCTCAGCTCGGTGCCCGTGTAGGACTCCGGCGAGTACTCGTAACGCCAGTTGGTGTCGGGGAACTTCTTCTCTTCCTCCAGCACCTTGTGGGCGGCATGCGTGGCGATCTCGGTGATCTTGTCCTTGTCCGCGCGGAAGACCACGCGCCGCTGCAGGACCGACGTGGAGTTGTAGAAGTGCACGATCACGTTGGACGCACCCTGGCATGCCTCGAAGGTGCGCTCGATCAGTTCGTCACGGCACTGCGTCAGGACCTGGATGGTCACATCTTCGGGGATCGCGCCGTCGTCGATGATCTCGCGGACGAAGTCGAAGTCGGTCTGGCTCGCCGACGGGAAACCGACCTCGATCTCCTTGTAGCCCATCCGCACCAGCAGCTCGAACATGCGCCGCTTGCGAGCCGGGCTCATCGGGTCGATCAATGCCTGGTTGCCGTCACGCAGGTCGACGGCGCACCACAGGGGTGCGTGCGTGATGACGGTGTCGGGCCAGGTGCGGTCAGGGACCGATACCTTCTCCACCTCGTCGGCGAAGGGGCGGTAGCGATGGACGGGCATCGCCGAATTGCGCTGGGGGTTCCACACGGGCTGGCCGGCCGGGATGGGGCCGGCGGGCTCGACGATGCGGCTCGCGCCCGAGGTGAAGCTGTCTGCTGGTGCCATTGGTCAATCTCCGAGATCGTGAAAAAAGGGGGAAGATGACCGGCGCATGATAGGGCCCCGCGACGGAGGGCCGGTCGTTCAGACCCCGCCGCGGCAACCGAGAAGGAGCGCGCGCTGCATGCGTTTGACCCTACTCCTCGCGTTACGGCCAGATCAAATGGCCCCTTTACCGTGGCGTCGTACCCGGCCACACCCCGGGGTCGGCCGGGATTGTCGGATTGGTCGACAATATGCCACTGACCTGCCAAAACTGCCAGGAAATCGGCAGGATCGGCACTGCCGAACCCGCGGTCGACGGGCCTAGCGTGGAAGTGTGACCGTCCCCCGATCGGACGAAGACCACGAGGTCTGCGCGGGGTGGCGGGCAGGAGGAGATCATGTCCACATTCAGCCGTACCCTGGTCCGGCGATGGGCGTCGGTGCTCACCGGAACAGTAGTCGCCGCAGTCGGGATCGGGCTCGCCGCGGGCGCGGCGAGCGCCGATGCGGGACCGTCCACGCCGATGGCGGGCACAAACTGCGTCGTCGCACAGGGCGAGCGCGCGCTGCAGGCGCAGGCCCCCGACATCTACGCGCACATCGAGCAGTACCCGACGTCGGCGCAGAGCCTCGAGAACGTCCTCGCGTTGAGCCCGGCAGACCGCGCCGCCGACCTGGCGATCGCGCACCCGTACAACCATGCCGGAAAGATGAAGTTCCTTGGAGTGTCCGGGTGGACACACGCCGAACGCCATGCCGCGAAGGCGGCGATCGAACAGGCAGCGGCCAGCTGTGGCGCCTACTGACCGCCGCGGGGCGTCACGACGCGCGGACCCTCATGTCGACGACGGCGCCGCCCGGCCGCAGTCGTCGGACCAGCCCGTCCAGGACTGCGCCGACCACGGTGTGGGCGGCCGGTCGCGCGGGATATCGCACGCGCAACTCCAGGCCCTGATGGCCGCGGGAGAACCACAGCTGTGCGGTATCGGTGGAGGTGACCGCCGAAATATGTTGTGCCCCAGGTAGTTCGGGACCCAACTTGCGGTAGTCGAGGTAGGAGACCATGAAGATGTCCTCCGAGGCGAACTGTGGTGCGCACTCGGCGAGCACCTGCTCGAGGGGGAGCGTCGACAACCCGGCCGCGTGCCGCAGCCATGCGTCGGCGGAGTCGGGGTTTCCGGCCTCGACCACCACCGGTGCGTTGGACACCATCCACCCGGCGGTGTTGTGCCAGCCGGACCCGGACCCGCCGCGGGTGTGGATCGGGATCAGCGTGGCCAACCGGTCGGGTCCGCCGGCGTCGGCGACCGACGCGGCGAGTTCGGCGAGGATCGTGGCGAACGGTCGCGAGCCCAGTGCGGTCTCCGCGGCGTCGGCGTCCAGAATGCGGATCACAGTGGTGTGCTGCGGATCCCGGCCGTCGCCGAGCGGAATCGGGAAGGTCGGCAGGGCGCCGTCGGTCTCGGTGAAGAAGTCCTGCCACACGCGCATCAGCTCGGCGCGACGCTCGGCGGTGTGCTCGGTCAGGATCGAACCGGCTCCGTCCTCGGCGCAGCAGCGCTCGGCGAAGTCCGCACCGGGACGCGCGGCGGCGTCCGGGTCGCCGTACAGCTCGGCCATCCGTCGCAGCACCAGGTCGATGGTGAGGGCGTCGGCGTGGGCGTGGTCGAAGGCGCACACGAGCGTGTCGCCCAACAACCCGAAGAACAGGCCCGGCACCCGTCCGGCATGGCAGCGCTCGTTGATCAGCGACGTCACGAAGCTGTGCCACACCCGGCCCACGAGGCGTGGACGCACCGACATCTGATCGGATTCGAAGACATCCTGACGCGGGTGATCGCCCACCGTGAACCGTGCGCGAAGTGCGTCGTGCTCACCGAGGAGCTGCTCGACGGCCTTGGCTACCTTGGTGGGATCGGCTGCCGCACCAGGCAATTCGACGGTCCCGGCCAACCATGCGCCACGTCCGAGCTGCTGTGCGCGCAGGTGATTGCCCTGGTTGAACGCGACCGGTAGATCCCGTCGCGGGGGTTCACCGGTCCACGACACCACCAGTTCGGTCAGCTGTCCGGACAGGTCGATGACATCCATCGCGGTCACATGCATCAGGCAACCTCACTCTCGAGTGTCACGGCCGCGGCGATGATGTCGCGCACCGTGGCGAAGAACCGGGTGACCGACTCCTGTGCCACCGGATTCCCCGGGTACTGGGTACCGATCCGCAGTCCGTCGGCGGTCCGCCACGCCCACATCGATGCGTTGCGGGTGCGGCCCTCGCCGGTGAACACCACCAGGTCACGGGTGTTCGGTGCGGTCGGGAACCATCGGAAGTCGAGCAGGTTGACCATCTGGGGGCTGACCACCACCGACGGGTCGATCACGCCCTGCACCAACAGGATTCCCAACGCGGCGTGCACCGGGTCGGCAGATGCGCGCTTCATGGCCTCCACCGCCGGTCCGGCCTGCTCGAGGACCTCGACGAAGTCGGTCGACGGGACCGGGAAACCGAGCGGCGCGAAGTTGACATACCAGCCCTGCGATGCCATGTGCTCACCGGAGCGACTGCTGAGAACCGTTGCGGTGGCGTACCATTCGCGATCGTCGAGGAGGCGACCCGCAATGGCCAGGGCCGTGTGGAGTACGCCGGTGAGTCCGGTCCCGTGCTGCTTGGCGAGGGCCACCAGCCGGTCGGTACCGGCGGCGTCGGCCAGCTCGGCCTCGGCAAACCAGACCGGTTGTGGTTCATCGTTTTCCAGTCCGAGGGGGAGCGGGAACACCGGGATTCGGCCACCGGACCCGGTCAGCACGTGACGCCACTGCGTCACCGACTCCGAGTCCGGCGTGACCTGCGCCGCGCGAGCGTATTCGGCCGTGGTGTGGTCGATGTGGCTACCGTGCGTCGTCACCAGGGGCGACGAGGTGTCGCCGCGGTAACGGGCCAGGATCTCGACGAGTCCGAGGACCTGCGAGGCGCCGTCGCCGTAGGCGTGGTCGATGCCGAAGTACAGATCGAACGATCCGGGGCGACTGACCGCCCCGAACGCGCATCCGGGAAAGGCGTCGAAGACGGCCTCGGTGGGCAGACGCCGGTCGATGTGGGCGAGCGGGTCGGTGTCCTCCGACGGGGTGACCACCAGCGAGACGTCGCCGGTGTCGACGACGAAGCGGATGGGTTGACCATCGTCACCCATCCGGAACGACGACCGCATACCCTCATGGGCACCGAGGAACTCGGTGATGGCGACGGTCATCCGGTCGGTGTCGAGGCTTTCGTCGACGTGCACGGTACTGCAGGTGTAGCCGCGGTGTATCCGGCCGTCGGCGCGCTGGACGAGCACCGCGGATATGTGGTCGCGTTGCAGGAACGACGGGCCCACCGGGTGTGCGGGTGCCGCGGCGGCCGCCGCGAGGGTCGCCGCCGACGGCGACCACTCGAGGATGGTCCCGGGCTCCGGGGTCCAATCGTCGTCGTCGATCAGCCTCACAGCTGCTCCACCGCGTCGGGTGACCCGGCGGCTTCGGAGGTGTCGGTCAAGACGACGTCACCGGTGGTCGCGACATCGCGCAGCACCGCCGCGAACTCGCCGATCATGGCGTGGATCGAGGCCGCGGCGACCTCGTTGTTCGGGAAGCGCAGCGAGATGTTCATGCCCTCGGTGGTGCGGTTGACCCAGATGTAGACCTCGTCGTTGTCCGCGATCCGACTGCGCAGCGCACGGTCCCGGTCGGTCCAGGTGGCCGCGCCCGGGAGGAATCGTGCGTCGACGAACGACACCGCGAAGCGCGGGGTGTCGAGCATGCCGCCGAGTGCCGCGATCCGTGGATACGGCTGGTGGGTGAGTGCGGCGTGCCGGCGCACTCCTGCGTCCACCGAGGCGAGCGCGGCGGAGAACGAGGGGGCGTCACCCAGGGTGATCGTCGCCGGCACCAGACCCACGTACCAACCGGCTGCGGCGAACGACTCGGGCGTGGTGCGGGTGTGCATCGGCATCACGAAGCGGGTGTCGCGGTTTCCGGTCAGGCGGTGCAGTGCGGTGGTCAACGCGGTGAACGCGCCGGTGGACAGCGAGGCGCCGTGCCGCTTGCATGCCGCGTTGAAGGCGTTGGTCTCCTCCGCCGACAACAACCACAGCGACAGACTCGACTGCTGGGCCGCGACGGTGTCGGCCGGGACCGCCGGTTGGGTGGGCAGCGGGAACCGCGGCATCGCCGGGGCGTCGGAGCCGTCGTCCCAGAACTCCTGCCAGGGGCCCAACGCGGAGTGGTCGGCGTCGATCCCCAGACCGGCCTCGTGCTCGGTGACGCAGTAGTCGACGTAGGAGCCGCAGGGCGGCAGTTCGGGCGCACGGTTCTCGCCGAGTGCGCGGTAGAACTCGTTGATCTCGGTGATCAGGAGGAGCTGGCTGTAGGCGTCCATCACCGAATGGTCGGCGGCGAGCACGACGATGACGCCCTCTGCGGCCTCGAGCACCGCGTCGGGCTCGATGGTGACGGCCACCACGTGCGGCCAGTGCGCTGCGCTCAGGTCGCGCGCGAAGAAGTCCTCGATGTGGCCGCAGATGTCGCGACCCGGTTCCCGTCGGGCGGCGCGTGCGGTCACGGTGACCGCGTCCGGCGAGATCCCGAGGCGCTGGAGGCCCTGATCGGTGAGGCGGGCGGTGGTGCGGAACGCGTCGTGGCGGCCGATCCACAGCCGCAGGGCCTCGGCGAAGCGCTGGGGGTCGAAGGTGCCGGTCAGGCGGAAGGCGGTGCCGATCCAGGAACCCAGGGGGTCGACGTGGTCGGTGGTGAGCGCGTGTCCGAGGTGTGCCTCGTGGTTGGGTGACAGAGGTCGCTCATCCGGTTCCCATGCCCCGGATTCGACGGCCGGTATCCATTCGGTGAGGCGGCCGGTGGGCAGCGGATAGTCGGCGAGTTCGGTGTACTCCATGGCGATCCCCCTGGGGTGATGAGACAAACGGGTGGGCAGCGAGGACGGCTTGCACCGCGCGCTGACGCGTGTCGTCGGGGGTGTGGAAACCGGAGTACCAGCGTGTATTCCACGAACACCACCGCGCACCCGGTATGACTCCGAACACTCACGGAGCCGCCGAAATGCGGTTGTGTCGACACCGTCGGCGACGGTGCGCGACAGCTGTCCGGCGCCCCCCAGCCCCAACTCTGAAAGGCGTCGCGGAATAGACATTAACCCGAAAACGCCGATGATTTCCAGTTCAAACAATCGTGTATTTGCGACCTTGCCTGACGGAATCGTATGGGGCACAATCAATGCTCCGAAATTTCGCCGAGTTCGTTGACCAGCGGACGCCCCGGAGTTCGTGACGGTGGTCACCACCAGGGTGAACCGGATATGAATTCAGGCGAATCCTACTGTGAATTAAAGTTACAGAAACCCTGGCGAAACACGGCTTCACAGTTAGTTGCCAGTGATCGCATTGGATCGGATGATCAGCCGTCCGCCTTTTGCCCCGCTCACGAGGCTGTCCTAGACTCCGGATCGGGACAAGGCGGGGGATACGTCCCACATCGGACGGCGCGTTCGCGTTTTGCGATCGACAATTGTCGGTGTGGAGATGCAGCACCGTGATTGCCACACCCAACAAAGGGTTTTGCAAGAACGAATGTGGAGGACGAGAAAAGTGACCTCGAACACAGGGCCGGCGGACGATATCGGACCGCCCCTCGACGGGGGCGCCTCACGACCACGACTCTCCGTCGTCATCCCGGTCTACAACGAGCAGGACACGATCGGGGAGTGCCTCGGCCTGCTGATCAAACAGATCGAGCACATCGCCGAGATCGTCGTGGTGGACAACAACTCGACCGACCGCAGCCGCGCGATCGTCGACGACGCGATCAGCGGCTGCCCGGAGATCCGGCTGATCGAGGAGGCCCGGCAGGGACTCGTCTACGCCCGCAACGCCGGCCTCGACTCCGCCACCGGAGACCTCATCGCACGCATCGACGCCGACACCCGGGTCCCGGAGCGGTGGGCGCAGACCGTCGTCGAGTTCTTCGAGCACGACACGAACGGGGACTGGGCGGCCCTGTGCGGTCGCGGAGCCGCATACGGGTTGCCGTTCGAGGGCTGGACCAGCAAGTGGAAGGCGCGCCTGCGCCCGGTGTTCGATGCCCTCCCATCCCGGTCCACCGCCGCCGCTCCGGAGAACATCGCGGTCCGCGAGTCCCCGGTGCTCTACGGCTCCAACATGGTGGTCCGCCGCGCGACCTGGGCGGCCATCCGGGACACCGTCAGCATGCGCCGCGACGTGTTCGAGGACGTCGACATGGGGCTCTGCGTCCGGGACATCAATGGGCGCAATGCTTTTCTCTCCTCCATCACCGTCGGCGTCTCGCCGCGCCGGATGGAGACCGGGATGGTCGCCTTCATGGAGTACATGAGCTTCCTGCCCCGTACGCTGCTGCTGCACCGCCGCCGCGGCATGGCCGCAGCAGTCGTACTCGGCTATCTACCCCCGCTGTTCGTGGTGCACGGCGCACGTCTGGTCCTGATCCGGGCCTACGACCCGCAGACCGCGAGCTTCTCGATTCGCAACGTCTGGCGTCCGACGACGCAACGGTGCCTGCCGTGAGGAGAGCATGATGACGGCCGAAACGGCCACCACTGGTCGGTCCTCGTCGCCGGGGGCGGCCCCCCTGCGGGTGGCCGGCCCCGACGAGTCCTTTCTCCTCGCGGAGCAGCGCCTGGGCTTCCGCACCCCGATCCAGTATCTGTGGGTGCTCGACGACGATCCCGGCACGGATGCGGTGGAGGAGTTCGCCACCGTGCTCGGTGGTGGCCGGCTGAATCGTGCCATCGCGCGACGCCGAGTGCCCGGTGCCCGCGGGCGGTGGGTGCGCTCGAGCATCCCGCCACAGGTGCTGCACCTCGGCCGGATCGCCGACGACGCGATCGGTCCGTGGGCCGACGGCATCCTGCGCACCGCGGACCTGCACGCACCCGAGGGCCTGGCCTGGAAGCTGTGCACCGTCACCACCACGCGTGGGCGTCGCGTGGTGGTGTTGCTGATCTCGCATCTCGTCGCCGACGGTGAGGCCATCATGCGGGCCCTGACCGCGGCCGCCGACGGCCACCTCGACCCATTGCCCGACCCGGCCGTCGCGCGCGGCAGGCACGCGGTACGGGAGGATCTCGCCGACGCGGCGACCCAGCTGCGCGCGGCCGCGCGGTCACTGAAGCCGATCGTGCGGGAGATTCGTTCCACACGGCAGGCGACCCCGGGCACCACCCCGACCTTCGTACGTCCGTCGGTCACCTACGATCCCCTGCGGGTCGCACTGGTGACGGTCGATCTCGATGCCGCGGACTTTCACGACCTCGCCCGCCGGCACAACGGCACGGCCAACACACTGTTCACCGCAATCGTCTCCGGAATCGCACGTCGCGCAGGACATCCCGATTCTGAGGAACTGCGCGTCAGTGTCGCGGTCAGCAAGCGTGGCGGTCCAGAGGATCGTCGCGCCAACGCCTCCGGCGGGATCTGGCTACGACTGCGCGACGGTGAGGACGCCCCGTTCGATCTCGCCGAGATCCGCAACCAGAGCCGTGAGGCCTTCACCACCTACGCCGAGAGCGGCAACGACGTACCCGACGAGACGCTGTCGGTGGTGCGGTTGCTGCCGCGCAAGGTGCTCGGCGCACTGCTGCCGCTGGTGCCCGCACCCGATGTCAGCGTCTCCAATCTCGGGGTACTGGACGAGAAGGTACAGACGATCTGCGGTGTCCGCGCCTCGTCCTTCGTGCTACGGCTGATGGTGCAGGAACCCATCGGGGGTGCCCGGGCCGACATGCCCGGACCCGGTATGTCGGGCTGGATCGTGCAGTACGACGACCGGATCACGTTGTCGTTCGCCGGTTTTGCAACCGACCGCTTCGGCGACGACGACAGGCTCCGGGCACTGGTCGACGCGGAACTGGCCGCCTGGGAACTGAAACGTCGATTCTGGTGAGTACTGCGCACGTCGTCTTCCTGTTGTACGGCTCCCGGGGGGACATCCAGCCGGGGGTCTGTCTGGCCACCGAACTGCTGCGACGGGGACTTCGGGTGACCGCGGTGGTCCCGCCGAACCTCGTCGACTTCGTTGCCTCGGCAGGTGTGCCGACCGTGCATCCGGTGGGGCGCGACACCGACCGGCAATGGTCGTCGGATACCGCCCTCGATGCCCAGCGATCCCGAAATCCGTTGACCAAGGTGCGATTTGCGATCGACACCGTGATCGACGGCATCAGATCGTTCGACGACGGACTCATCCGGCTGTTCGTCGACGTCGACCAGACAACCGGAATGCCCCAGGTCCACGACGTCGACCGGCTGGTGGTCGCGCCGATCTGTCAGGCCCGCGGGATGGCGCTCGCCGATCGTCTCGGTGTCGAGCTGACGGTGTTGCGGTTCGCACCGATGTCGGCGAACCGCAACCATGGTCCGCTGGGACTCACCCATCGTCTGGGCCCGCAGGCCACCCTGGCCGCCTGGCGGGTCTACGACCGCGTTGTGTGGTCGTCGACCCGGCACGGCGAGAACAGGTTTCGGCGTCGACTCGGTCTTGCCTCGATGCATCAACCGTGCCCTGACCGGTTGGCGGCCCGGCGGATCGTACAGATCCAGGCGTACGACCCGGCGATCGTCCCGGGCCTCGGCGACGAGTGGGGAACCCTGAAGCCGATCATCGGCTTCCTCGACCTCGCCGCACGGGACCGGCAACACCTCGCCGAGGTGTCGGGGCATGACAGCGACCTGACGGCCTGGCTGGCCGGGGGGAGCGCGCCGGTCTACGTCGGATTCGGATCGATGCCGATCGCCGATCCGGACCGGATCGCCGAGATCTTCTACAGTGTCGCAGCTGAATTCGATCTCCGACTGATCCTCGCACTGGGTGGAAGTCCGGGCCCCGACCCGCAGCGTCCAGGCGTCTATCACGTCGGCGCGGTGGACCACTCGTGGCTGTTTCCGCGGTGCGCTGCGGTGGTCCACCACGGAGGTGCGGGCACGACCGCCGCAGTTCTCCGATCCGGGACACCCGGGGTGATCTACGCCTTCACTGCCGAGCAACCGTTTTGGGCCAACCGGATCTCTGCACTCGGGGTGGGGGTGGGGCGTCGGTTCTCCGCGCTGTGTCACAGCACCGTCCGCGACGACCTCCGAGGGGTGCGTACATCCGAAATACAGGACACTGCAAAGGAATTCGCCGCCCTAATGGTCACCCCACAGCGAGCGGTCGAGACTGCGGCCGAACTCGTCGAGGGACGATCGGTTCCCACGCCCGCCCGGTGACGGCGTAGCCCTCCGCACACCGCTACCGGCTCGCAGGTTCTTGCCGACGGTGTCGGGTCGCGGGCTCGGTCCCGGCTCGACCATCGATGGGGGAGTGTATTTTACGGTGGTTGAGCCGATGAGGAGCGGAGCGACGAGGCGTGTCGAAACCTCGGTGAGCCGGGTTCGGGTGGTGACCACCTCGGAGGTGGTTGCCGACATTGTCGTGTCGTGGGGTCTCGACTCGGGTCCTCGCCTTGGGGGCTCGGTCCCGGCTCGACCATCGATGGGGGAGTGTATTTTACGGTGGTTGAGCCGATGAGGAGCGGAGCGACGAGGCGTGTCGAAACCTCGGTGA
>NZ_JBSFRM010000009.1:158810-179594 GCF_053589235.1 Gordonia sp. NPDC003376
TGAGCCGGGTTCGGGTGGTGACCACCTCGGAGGTGGTTGCCGACATTGTCGTGTCGTGGGGTCTCGACTCGGGTCCTCGCCCTGGGGGCTCGGTCCCGGCTCGACCATCAGAGGGAGCGGCTCGGTCCCGGCTCGACCATCAGAGGGAGCGGCTCGGTTCCGGCTCGACCATCAGGGGGAAGGCCCGGTTCCGGCTCGACCATCAGGGGGAAGGCCCGGTTCCGGCTCGATCGTCCCTGGGCGCTCGGTCCCAACGGGTCCTCACCACGACTTCGCGGACAGCCCCCACCGATCGAGTTCCTTGGTGATCAGATCCGTCAGGGCGGCGTCGTCGGCCACCCGATCGGGGTCCAGGGATGTCATGCACAAGGTGATCGCACCGGCGCTGCGGCCCAGCCAGGCGCTGATCCCACCCTGCATGCGGCGCAAGGTCTCTGCCGTTGTCCCCACGGTGACCGACCGGAGCGCAACCGAACCGGGGGTGCCGGTCCCCAGGCCGGCGAAGGTGGGATCGAGGGTGCCGAGCGTCGATGCGAGGCACAGGGGCGCACGGGAATCGGCGGCCAGCCGACGTACCAGACCGTCACCGAGCGGTTGTGCGATCCGGCCGAGCAACGAGAGCTGACCGGGTCCCGCCGACAACTCGCCGTATGCCGCCTTGGTGGCGGTGCGCAGCGGTGACAGGTCGTGGTAACGACCGGCGTCCACCGCAATGCGTGCCGTGACACCGGTCGTCGCGTTCGCGCGCCGGTCGCCCGGGGTACGGGTGGACATCGGCAGACTCAGCGGGACCACGTCACCCTCCACCACGCGACCGGTGGCCTCGAGTACCCCGATCACGATCGCGGCGAACAGCGTGGTCATGGTGCCGCCCGCGGTGGCCGCCGCGGCGTCGTAGGCCTCGCCGTCGATGGTCACCACCGCGGTCGGGCTGACTCCGGTCCACGCCGACTCGTCCACCGCGGGTACCGGTCGGGGCTCTGGACGGACGATCGGCTGTGGACGGGCACGGATCAGGCGACCAGCGGCTTTCAGCGACCCGCCGATCGAGGTGGTCAACTCGATGAGGGTGTCGACGATGCTGGTGGAGGCGTTGGTGGTGTCGAACGCCACACCGTCGACCACCTCGGCGATCCCGCCGAGTATCGCCCCGCCGTCGCCGATCACATGAGAACCCGTCCACGCGACGAAGGTCTCGTCGGTGTCGGCGGAGCGCACTGCCGAGATCCGCCACGACGGGCCGGCGACCACGTCGAAGCCCGCGCCGGCCTGCTCGCGCGCCCAGTCGAGGATCGACGACGCCGGGATCGGGTCGTCGCCGTAGCGCGCCACACCGGCGGATTCGGTGTGGAACCACCGGTCGCGCACCGGGAGTGGGCTGCGCCGGACCAGACGGGCCAGCCGGCTGACCGACAGGCCGCGCGCCAGACGATCGAAATCCGCACGGCCGAACTCACCGGGTAGTCGCCACACCACCTGGTTGACCACCGGAAGGTCGAGCGCCTGCTCCATCCGGACGAACAGGTCGTCGTCGGGGGTCAGTCGTTCGGGGCGCGCCGGTGCGTGCGCGGTGACGGGAGCGTCGGTCTGGTCGGCCACGATGCCAGTCCTTCCGAAAAGTGATGGGGTGCCTGGTGTCTCGGGAGATCAGGCCCGACGGAGGTATGCGCGCACCGCGATCGGCGCGAACACGGCGATGATCGCGAAGGCGCCGAGCAGCGTCCAGCCCACGTGTGCGGTGATCTGGCCGTCGTTGGCCAGCGACCGCAGCGACGACACCAGATGTGAGACGGGGTTGATGTCGGCCACGGAGGCGATCCAGTCGGGCATCGTCTGGACCGGCACGAAGACATTCGACGTGAAGGTCAGCGGCATCAGGATCAGCATCGAGACACCTTGCACCGCAGAGGCCTTGGAGAGCAGGACACCCATGAGGGCGAAGATCCAGCTGATCGCGAACGCCGCGAACATGGTCAGCAGCACGCCGAGGATGGTGCCGAGCACACTCTGCGGACGGTAGCCCATCACCATGCCGACACCCAGTGACATCACCGCGGCGATCGCATACCGCACGATGTCGGCGATCAGCGACCCGGCCAATGGTGCGATCCGCGCGATCGGTAGCGACACGAACCGGTCGAACACACCCCGGTCCATGTCCTCGCGGAGCTGCACGCCGGTGACCACCGAACTGTTGATCGCGACCGCGACCAGCACCCCCGGAACCAGTTGCGGCAGATAGGCACCGACACCGCCGGCGATCGCACCGCCGAAGATGTTGGCGAACATGACGGTGAAGACGATCGGCACCACGATCACGTCGAACAACTGCTGCGGGGTGTGCTTCATCCGGAGCAGCCCGCGGCGGGTCATGGTGATGGTGTCGGAAACCGCCTGCCCGAGCCCGATCCGCTCGATGGTCGGGGCGAAGGTCGCGGCGGTGGTGGCGGGCGAGGTGTCGGCGACGGCGGTCACGCGGCGTCCTCCTCGGAGTCGGCAGGGGTGGGATACGTGGAGCCCGGGTCGTTCGAATCGGGGTTCACCGCATCGGGGGAGCCGCCGGCGGTGATGGAGAAGAAGACGTCGTCGAGACTGGGCCGGCGGACCGCGATCTCGGCGACCGCGATACCCACCTCCTCGAGTGCCACCACCGCGCGCGCCGACAGCGTCGGGTCGGAGATCGCGGCGAGCAGCCGACCGTTCTCCGGTGTGGTGGTGATCGGACCGTCGAGGACCCGGCGCAGGGCGTCGGTCGCGTCGGCGAGCCGCTCCGCGTCGAACAGGGCGATCTCCAGGGATCGCTGACCGACACGATCCTTGAGGGTGTCGGCGTCACCCGAGGCCACCACCCGACCGGAGTCGATGACGACCAGCGAATCCGAGAGCTGGTCGGCCTCTTCGAGGTACTGGGTGGTGAGCAAGACCGTGCTGCCCTCGGCGACGAGCTCGCGCACCGCGCTCCACACCTGCTGGCGGGTGGTGGGGTCGAGACCGGTGGTCGGTTCGTCGAGGAACAACAGCGCCGGCTTGCGGATCATCGACGCGGCGAGGTCGACGCGGCGTCGCATGCCGCCCGAGAACCCCGACACCGGACGATTGGCCGCGGCGGTGAGATCGAACTGCTCGATCAGCTCGGTGGCGCGCTTCTTGGCGGCGCGACCGCGGTACCCGAGCAGCCGCGCGAACAGCTCGAGGTTCTCCGATGCGGTGAGGTCCTCGTCCACCGAGGCGTACTGCCCGGTGAGAGAGATCAGGGAGCGGACGGCGGTGGCGTCGGAGACGATGTCCCGGCCGAAGACCGTCGCCGACCCGGAGTCGGGACGGATCAGCGTCGCCAGCATCCGGACGGTGGTGGTCTTGCCCGCGCCGTTGGGCCCGAGCACACCGAGCACCGTTCCGGTGGGGACGGTCAGACTGACGTCGTCGACGGCGACGACGTCGCCGAACGTCTTGCGCAGGTGTTCGGCGCGGATCGCGATGTCGGGGAGCACTGCATACCTCCGTGTCGGCGGGGAACCCACCAGGGTTCCCGGGATGCGAGAAGCGTGCACCGGAAGACTTTCATCTCGCTTTCACGCAGGTCGCGGTGGTCAGCGCAGAAGTGACAGCAGTGCGGCGCGATGCGACGACGGCCCCCGCCCGGCGTCGACGACCGGGAAGTCACGCCGATAGCGCGCGCCACGGGCCGCGACGAGCAGCGGGTCGTCGGCGTCGAGACCGGTGACCATGCCGATCGCCGCCGCGGCCGCACCGAGGGCGGGGAGATTGGGTGTGGGCATCATCGCGAGCCACCCCAACGCGACGCGCAGCCCCTCCGCGGCGAGACGTGCCTCGGTGCCGGCGCCGGTGACGTACAGGATCGCGGCGCGCACCCCGTGCAGGTAGGCCGAATGCCCGTCGTGTGGTGGGCCGATCACGGCGATCGCGGTATCGGCGGCGCGACGCGCCCCGGATGGATCCACGGCGGCCCGGAGCTGGGCGCGGGCCATGTGGGCGGTCGCGACGTAGGCGCGGCCGGAGTCGCCGGCCTCCCGCAGGCAGGAGTCGAGGAGTTCACCCGCCAGATCCGGATCGGACCGGAGCACGGCCAGGGCCTGATGTACCCGCACCTGGCAGGCGTCCTCGGCCAGACCGAGGGCGGCGAAGTCCGCGGCGGCACGACCGAGGTGCACCGCCGCGCCGGCATGGTCGCCGAGCAGGGAATGCCCGCGGCCGAGGCGATGCCGGCTCGTGGTGATCAGCCACGGGTGCCGGGTGCGTTCGGCGGCCACGAGGGCACGCAGCGCCGCCCGCTTCGACAGGGTTGGCGCGGCGAGGAACTCGGCCGAGTCCGAGCGGATGATCTCGGCCACCGCCACCACCAACGGGTCCCGCGATCGTGTGGCGCGCGTGACGATCCGGGTGAAGTCCGCAGGGGATGCGGTCAGCAGGTGCACGATCAGGGCGATCACCGGCGGCAGCGTCGCACCGGCGGCGAGGTGCCGGAGACGGGCACGGGCGCGCGCCGCCGCCCGGGGCTGGATCAGGAGAATGAGATAAGCTGTGGCGCAGGCAATTCCGACGCAGCACTCGCTGCCGACCGCGTCGTCGATCGCGACGAGGGCGAGGCGTTCGGCGTCCGGGTAACCACCGGTCCGGATCACCCGCCAGGTGATGACCGGCAGGAGTCGGGCCACCGAACCCCGCGGCCCGTGCCCGTCTGCCGCCGAGTGCAGTGCGGCAAGGAGTGCGTCGGAACTCTCGTCGAGGCGTGCGACGACGCCGACGACCTCGCCGGCCAGGAGACCGGTGCCGAGTGATTCGAGGAGATCGACCGCCCAACAGACGAATTCGCCATCGAGTGTAGTCCGCTCCCGGCCGGTGCGGGTGCGGGTGAAATCCCGGACGGTCTCGGTGAGCCGGTATCGGGTGAGCCCGTCGTCGCCCTCGATCACCGAGGCCAGGCTGTGATCGCAGATCTGGGCCAGCCCCTCGACGGTGACGCCGTCGAAGGTGAGCACATCCTGGATTCGGACGTCGCCGGGAAAAACGGAGAGGACGGTCAGTGCGCGGCGTCCCCGGTCATCGAGCAGTTCCCAGCTCGCCGCGATCACATCGGACAGGGCGTGGTGGCGGCCCTCGCCGGGTACCGCGAGCAGGCCGAATCGTGCGTCGAGCCGGCCGACGATGTCGGCCAGGGACAGGTACCGCAGCTGGGCGGCGGCCAGTTCCAGGGCGAGCGGGGAGCCGTCGAGCCGGGTGCACAATTCGGTGACCAGGCCCGGTTCGAGATGGACGTCACCACGGACCCGGCGGGCGCGTCGGGTCAGCAGCTCCGCGGCGGCCGGACCGGACAGCGGGGCCGGCGTCACCAGGTGTTCGCCGGGCAGGTCGAGTGGGGTGCGACTGGTGGCGATCACCCGGATATCCGAACGGCGCGCACGGATCTCGGTGATGATGTCGGCGACCGCACCGGGCAGGTGCTCGCAGGTGTCGAGGACGACGATGGTGTCGGGCGGGGCGAGCTGGGCCACCGCCGCCCCGGCGGTGTGTGGTTGTGGTCGCAGTGACACGCTGCGGTCCGGCACCGCGCCCCGGCCGAGCGCCACGGCCACCGCGGCCAGTGTGTCGTCGGCCTGCCTCGCGGTCGACAGGTCCACGAACACATTCGTCGGCCGATGTGCGGCAATGTATTCGGTCACCAGACGGGTCTTGCCGATCCCGCCCGGTCCGGTCACCGTCACCACCGCCGACGCGGTGAGGGCGTCGGCGAGATCGTCGAGCGCCGACGTGCCCCCGACATAGGCGTCGGCCGGCGGTGCCGGGGTGTGCGGCAACGGCGAATATGCCAGTGCCGCACTGTGTGCCGCCGCCACCTCCGGCCCGGGATCGGCGCCCAGTGCCTCGGCCAGGCCCGTCGCCAGCCCGGCGTGCACGGCCAGTGCGGCATTGGGATCGCCGGCCTGCAGCAGAGCCCTCATGTGCAAGGCGGCCAAGTGCTCGTCAAGTGATGCGGCAGAACGTAATTCGGCGATCTCGGCCGCCACCTGGCCGGGTTCACGGGTCAGCCGACCATGCCAGTCACGTTCGCGTAACGCATGCGCCGCCCGATCGGCACGCTCGGTCAGCTCGTCACGGATCTCGCCTGCGGGCAGGTCGGTGCCGGGTTCCCCTCGCCACCACGTCCGCAGCCGCGCCGCCCCGGAGGTGTCGGCAGAGGCGTCGGTTCGCAGGAACTCCTCGGCCACCGCGAGATCGGAAACCGGGAAGTCGGTGGTCAGGCGGTATCCGGCGGCCGACCCGGCGATGCTGTCGGGGCCGAGTATCCGTCGCAACCGCGACACCTGGGTCTGCAGTGCCCCCGAGGGATTCTGCGGCGCATGCTCCGGCCAGACCGACTCGGCCAGCCGTGCCGCTCCGACCGGATGGGGGTGCGCCAGCGCGAGCGCCACCAGCAGGGTCCGGGCCCGCCCCGACGTGATCGGCGCAGGATTGCCGTCCACGTCGACGGTGACCGGACCTAGAAGTCCGACAGGCGGTTTCGACCCTGACACACCCACGGCGAGTCGATCAGTCGGCGTCGGCGAACGGCCGGCCCCACTCGCCGGAGAAGGCGATCTGGTTCAGGGGAAGCCGCTCACGGGGCATCTCGTCACGCTCGCGGATCTCGTCGGCCAGCGTGGACGGGTCGTCGGCGAGCACGCCGACCGCCAGGATCAGCATGGGCCGTTTGTCATCCGGGATGTCGAACGCCTCGCGCGCGGCGACGGCGTCGAAGCCGGCCATCGGATGCGGCACCAGGCCCTGCGCGACGGTCTCGAGGCTCATCTGTGCCGCGGCGAAACCGAGGTCGACCCCGCCGTAGTCGTGGGGTTTGAGATCGTCGGCGTCGTCGGTGGTGCACAGCAGGATCAACGCTGCGGCAGCAGGTGCCCAACTCTTGTTGCCGCGATGGAGAACGGCCACCAGTCGCTCGAAGGTGTCGTCGCCACGCAGGCCCACCACGAACCGGATCGGCTGCAACCGGCCCCAGGTGGGTGCCCACCGCCCGGCCTCGAGGATGTCGGTCACGGTTGCGACGGGGACCTCCGCATGGGGGTCGTAGCCACGAGCGCTCCAGCGCTTCTCGATCAGTTCGTGCACAGGGTCGAGGATACGTCGTCGCCGGTCACCGGGGTTTCCCGGCGGCACCGGGGTCGCCGCCACACGGCGGGCCGTCGCCGCCGGCGCCCATCGCCCATTGTGGGTGAGTTCGGTTGCACGGCCTGCTGCGCGGCGCGGATCATGGCCTGCAGGAGTCCGGCCCTCGGAGGTGGTCGATGACCGCACGCAGGATCATGGTGGTGGTGCTCGTCACGCTCACCGCCGTACTGTCCATCGGATCGGTGACGGCCGGATACGTGCGTGCGGTGCTCCTGGACTCGGACACCTACGTGTCCGTCGTGGGACCGTTGGCGACCGACCCCGCAGTGCAGCATGCGGTGTCGGAGGCGGTGATCGACGAGATCGACAGCCACGTCGACTACCAGGACATCACCAACTCGATGCTCGACGAGTTGGCACAACTCACCCCGGGGGAACGGCCGCGGCTGGCGAGTGTGGCCACCGCGGCAGCGCCCGCGATCGCGAGCCGGATGCAGGATTTCATCCGGTCCTCGGTCGAGAAGTTCGTGGCCTCCGACCGGTTCGCCGCGGCCTGGTCGAACACCAATCGGCGGGCCCATGAGGCGCTCGTCGCCCTGCTGACCGGACAGGCCCGGCGCGAGGCGGTCGAGATCGGGCCGAACGGAGAAGTGGCCATCTCCCTGGATCCCATCCTCGTCGCGGTGCGTACCCGGTTGCTCGACCAGGGACTGTCGTTGGCCCAACACATACCGACGTCGACCGGCCGTCAGCTGGTGCTCGTGCACTCGTCCGGGCTCGCGAAGGCCCAGCGAGCAACCCGCATCCTGAACACCGCGGCATGGGTGTTGCCGTGGATCGCCATCGGGTGTGCGGCGGCGGCGGTGGCCCTCGCCGGTCGTGGACGCCGCTGGTCGACCACGGCGGCCATCGGGGCGGCCGTCATGGTCGCGATGCTGATCCTCGCGATCGCCCTGCTGATCACCCGCACGGTCCTGATCGACCAGATACCACCGTCGGTGGGATCGGGGGCCGCCGCACGAGTGGTACTCGACGCGGTGCTGGGGCCGTTGCGGTTCGCGCTCCGGGCGGTGGCCGCAGTGGGTCTGGTGCTGGCCGTGGTGGGATTCGTGGCAGGCGGGTCGAGCGCGGCCCGGCGACTGCGTGCCGGGGGTGGTCGCGCACTGGACGCACTGGTTCGCCGTGGAGGCGGGCATGTGCCGGATGCGTGGGCACGGTGGGTATCCGACAACCGGCGGGTGCTGCAGGTGCTGGTCGTCGTGGTGGGTGCGCTCACCGTGGTGTTCTGGACGTCGCCGTCGGCGCTGGTCGTCCTCCTCGTGGCCGTTCTGGTGGCCCTCGTTCTCGCAGTGGTCGAGGTGATCGGACGGTCGGTGCAAGGGTTCCCGACGGCTGAATCGGCCGAACCCATCCCCGCTGAATCCGAGTCGGTCCACTCCACGCCGGCCGGGGACGAGGTCACGGAGAAGGTCGAAACGTCGGTCGGCGAGACGGAACCGCCGACATCCGACTGACCCGTGCCGCAGCCGGCATCGTCACAATTCGGGGTATCCGTGGGTGACGAGGTGGAACTCGGTCACTCGGAGCCCGAGGGTCTCGCAGCGCGCCAGGATTCCGAACATCTGGGATGTGTCGTCGACGGCGCAGCAGAACAGGGTGTCGCCCGCATCCTGATCGACCCACACCGGTTGAAAGGTGTCGAGCAGCTCGGCACTCAATTCACCTTCGATGCGGAATTGATAGACCTCGGTAATCGGACTCACCTCTTGATTCCCGTGTAGATCGAAATCCAGTGTGGCCGATGAATCCTCCGAACGCGTCACGCAAACAGGGTGAGAACGAATCGGACACCGTCGTCGTCCGGGTGGGGGACACCGCGATCGCGGATGGCGACACCGCTGCCGGAGAATTCGGACACGTCCTCCCGTGGAGGGGATTCGGGGAGCAGAATGGCGAGCATCCCCGGGTGTGGCCCGGACAGCTGTGAGGGAATTCTCGACAGACGGGTGAGCGATGGCATCCGACGCCGATTCTGTGTGCAATTCGAGTGCGTTCACCGGTCCGGTGGTCCGCAACATCGTGCCACGCGCCGACGTGGTGGACCGGCTCGACGGGATACTGCGCGCGGAGGTGTTCGTGGTCTGCGCGCCCGCGGGATACGGCAAGTCGCTCGCGGTCGCATCCTGGCTGGACTCCCGGCGGGTGGACAAGGTCGCGTGGGCGAACCTCGGGGCGGTCGGGGGGTCGGCATCCGGATTGTGGGCGGCGGTGATCGGCGGCTTCGTGCGGATGGCGGGCGATGTCGAGGAACTGTCGTCGGCCGCGGTCCTGGCCGATCGGGCTCCCGCCGAGGTGCCCGGACGGCTGGCCGACTGGATCGAGCGGCAGGTGGGTCCGGTGATCCTGGTGCTCGACGATCTCCACGGTGTGACCGGGGCCGACGCGCACGATCAGCTGCAACATCTGATCGCGGCGGCGCCGATCGGCCTGCACATCGTGTGTGTGACCCGGCACGATCCGCCGTGGCCGATGCATCGGATGCGATTGGACGTACGGATCGACGAGATCCGCACCGACCTGTTCCGCTTCGACATCGGCTCGACGATGGCCCTCTTCGAATCCCTCGATCTCACACTCGGGTCCGAGGTCGCGAGCGCGTTGGTGGATCGCACCCAAGGATGGGCCGCCGGAATCCGTCTCGCCGCGTTGGGTGCGGCGAACTCCGATGACCCGGAGGGTTTCGTGGACGGGATCACCGGTCGCACCGGGTACATCGCCGACTACCTGCTCAAGGAGGTCTATCAGGGCATGCCGGAGGCCCGGCGCGAGTTGCTGATCCGGGTCAGCGTCGTCGACGTGGTGTGCCCCGAACTCGCGATGGCGCTCGGGGCCGGGGCCGACGGCGAGGACATGCTCGTCCAGTTGGCCCGTGAGCATGCGTTCGTCCACGAACTCGGGGAGCAGCCCGGGTGGTTCCGGCTGCACCCGCTCCTGTTGGACTTCCTGCGAAGCCGAATCCACGACCAGCGCGAACTCCTCGAACTCCATCGGCGTGCCGCACGGTGGTACGCCGATCAGGGCCGGCCGCTCGTCGCGCTCGGACACGCGATCTCCGCCCACGACTGGGATGCGGCCGCGCAGCTGGTGGGCCGCCATGTGGTCACGTGGACCATCTGCCGGAATCCGTTCGAGCTCAAGCGAATTCTCGATGACATCACGCTCGGGGAGGTGTTGGCCCGACCGGGGCTGGCGATCGGTGCGGCCGCGGTCCGCGCGATGGCGGGGCTCACCGGCGAGATCGAGGAGTTCGTGGTGGCAGCACGGTCGCGGCTGGACTCCTGTGGGGGCAGCAGACCGGGATACGAGCTCCTGCTCGACTTGATCGAGATCGGATACCGACGCTGGACGGGCGATGTGGAGGCCATGCTGGTGGGCTGCCGCCGGATCACCACCGATCCGGCGGTGCTCGCCGCGGCGGGTCTCGCCGACTGGCCGGTCATCGGTGTCCTCGTGATGAGCAACACCGGAAGCAGTGAGCTGTGGACCGGCGACATCGATCAGGCGCGGTCGCATCTGGTCGAGGCCGCCACCGTGACCACCGGGTCGCCGATCGGTCTGCCGGTTCTCAACGCCCGGGCACACCTGGCCTATCTGCAGTGGCGCTGTGGGGAGCTGGCGTCGGCCGAGGACGGGGCCGTCGAGGCGATCGCGGGGTTCACCGAAGCCGGGATACCGGCCGCGGCACATGCGGCGTCGGCGTACCTGGCGCTCGTCGGGGTGGCCCTCGACCGTGATGATCTCGACGCCGCGGACGAGTGGGTGCGGGTCGCGGCCACCGCCGCGATCGAACCCCACACCGTGTTCGTGCTGGCGTTGATGCGCGTTCGGGTGCTCCTGCGCCGCGGCGCCGCCTACGACGCCGCGGCGGCGATGCACGACGCGCTGGCCGCCCCCGGGGCCGACGTGATCCCGGCTGCACTGCGGCGCGAGGCCGATGCCCTGCACTCGGTGGTCGCCGCACAACTCGGCTCCGGATCGGGACGTCGAGTGCACGTCCGGTCGCCGGCATTGCCCGATCACCCCTCCATTCGCGAACTCGTCGACCATGCTCTGGCGATGGCATCGAATCCCTCTGTCGACCAACAGATCCGGGTGGAGTCCATCGAGCGCGCCCTGGCCGCGGCCGCCCCGATGCGCCTTCGCCGGCCGTTCCTCGAACGGGCCGTACACATCCGTGTGCTGCTGGCCGAGCAGATCGAGCTGGGGAGCCCGCAGGTCGACTTCGCACTCGACCTCCTGCAGCGGATGCCGCCGGAGGAGGGCCGGACGGTGGACGACCGCCGATTCGTGCCGCTCAGCGCCAGAGAGATGGAGATCCTCCACCATCTGGTGGGCTCGATGACGATCGCCGAGATCGCCGGTGCCCTCTACATCTCGGTGAACACCGTGAAGACCCACCAGCGGGCGGTGTACCAGAAGCTCGGTGTCACCGGCCGCCGCGAGGCCGTCACGCGGGCCCGATCACTCCGGCTGCTGTGAGGGCTGTCAACGGGCTTCGACGCGACCGGTCTCGACGACCTGCGCGACCACCGGGCGGTCACGCATCACGACGGCGATGACGACACTCAGCACGCCGAGTGCGATCACCGCGAGCGCCATCGCGGCGTGCAGGCCGTCGACGTAGGCCTCGCGCGCGGCGTCGGCCAGCGCCACCCCGTCGGCTCCCAGCCCCGACGCCGTCTGGAGCGTCTCGCCGAGCGTGTCGCCGAAGCCCAGGCCGGCACCGGAGGCGTGGAACACCAGGGTGGCGATCGATCCGAGCACCGCGAGCCCGGATGCGGTCCCCAACTCGAAGCTGGTCTCGGAGATACCCGATGCCGCACCCGACCGCTCGGGCGGAACCGAGCCGACGACGATCTCGGACACCAGACTGAACTGCACCGCGAAGCCGACACCGGCGACCGCGGTCGACACGATGTAGATCCACAGCGGGCTGTCGGTGGTCAGGAACAGCAGGCCGGTCAGACCGATCGCCGACAGGGCGACGGCCCCGGACAACGCGGCACGCTCACCGAACCGTGCCACCACGCGGCCGGTCCCGATGGAGAACACCGCGACCGTGATGGCCATCGGCAGACCCGCGAACGCGGCCACCAGGACGTCGTGGCCGAGAACCGACTGCAGGTACACACCGGTCAGGTACGACGTGCCGCCGAGCGTCATCATGCCCAGCAGCGCCACGAGGATGGCCATGACGAACCGCCCCGAACCGAACAGCGACAGGTCGAGCAACGGGGCACGGGCGGCACGCTGGTGCAGGATGAACCCGACCAGGGCGAGCACCCCGATCGTGGCGCTGATCGCGATCACGGCGGAGAACCCCTCCGACGCCACGGTCTTGATGGCGTACATGATCGGCAGGATCGCCAGCATCGACAGGACGACACCGGTCACGTCGAACGGCGCGTGTGGTCCGTCGGCCCGGTACTCCGGCACCACCCGCGGGCCGAGCACGAACAGCACGGCGAGCACCGGGACGTTGATCAGGAACACCGCGCCCCACCAGAAGTGGTGCAGCAGAATACCTCCGACGACCGGCCCGATGGCCGACCCGCCGGCGAAGGCCGCGGTCCACACGCCGATCGCACGGGCTCGGTCACGCTTGGCGGTGAACATGTTGGCGATCAGCGAGAGGCTCGACGGCATCAGCGTGGCACCGCCGATCCCCATCAGCGCCCGCGCGGCGATGAGGACCTCGGCGGACGGCGCGAATGCGGCGATCACCGAGGCGATGCCGAACACCGCGGCTCCGGCGAGCAGGATGCGTCGACGGCCGATCCGGTCGCCGACATTGCCCATCGTGATCAGCAGACCGGCGATCAGGAAGCCGTAGATGTCGAGGATCCACAGCTGCTCGGCGGCGCTCGGGTCGAGCGCGACGGTGATCGACGGGATCGCGAGGTAGAGCACCGAGAAGTCCATCGACACCAGCAGCACCGGCAGCGTCAGGACCGCGAGTCCCCACCAGGCGCGTCGACCGGCGGCCGAGGGATCCCGGTGGCGCTGGTCGGTGGGCGGGCAGGTGGTGGACATGGGTCGACTCCGAATCGTCTCGTGGGTGGATGCTGCGTACGACGTACGCGTCATCACGATACGGAAGTGGGTACGCTGTACGCAACTGAAATATTCCCAGGTGAACGAGGAGTTGACCGCCGGTGGCCCCACAGCCGACCAAGCTGACCACGGCGGTGATCGTCGACACCGCGATCGACGTGGCCGACCGTGACGGACTGGATGCGGTGTCGATGCGGCGGCTCGCCGACCAGCTCGGCGTCGGCGCGATGTCGCTGTACCGCCATGTCGACGACAAGGACGCCCTGCTGCAGGCGATGGTCACCGAGGTCGGCCGCCGATTCCCGTACCCGGTCCGGGAGTCCGCATCGGCCGGCTGGCGTGACCGCGTGGCGATCGCCGCCGACATCGACTGGGCGCTGTACCAGCGGCATCCGTGGGTGCTGCTGGCGTACTCGGTGCCTCGCTACGGGTTCGGTGCCGAGGCGCTCGACGGGATGAACTGGCTGGCCGAGGGTTTTCTGGAACTCGGTGTCGACGCGGTCAGCGCCGTCGACATGGTGCTCACCGTGTGGTCCCACATCAACGGTGTGGCGCTCAGCGCGGTGAGCGACCGGCTGATGCGGCCGGAGTCGGTGGGCGACGACCCCGGCGGGCTCGCCGACATCATCTCCGGACGCATCACCACCGGACTCGAGAACCTGCCGCATGTCGCGGCTCTCGCCGGCGACCCGGCGTCGGCGCGACTACTCGATCCACGCGCGTCCCTCGATTCCGGCGTGGCGTACCTGTGTGCGGGATTCGAGGCGGCGGCTACCGGGCGTCGGTGACGTCCCTCGGGCAGGGCACGCCCGTGCGCGTCGGCTCACCGCCGCCATGCCGGTGTGGCTGCTATGTCGGTGTGGCTGCTATGTCGGTGTGGCTGCTATGTCGGTGTGACGATGGCGAAATCCGGGTCCCCGGGTTCCAGCAATGCCGCCAGCCGGGTGAGTATCCCGACGTCGCCGGTGATCTCGATCCCGGCGTCGGCGAGTTGCCCGGCCGACATCCCGACCGCGAGCAGCGGCAGCGTTGCCGCGGTGGCGCTCACGCTCACGTCGGCCGGTGTCCGCTGTGGGTGGGCGGTGTGGGTGAGCACGCCGTTGGCCAGCCGGAGCCGATACGTGTCGTCGGTACCGGTGATGTGCACGTCGACCGAGAGCAACTCGTCCCAGGCGGCCGGCCCGTTGATGCGGATCGCGAGGGCGTCGAAGAACATCGAAGGAGTCAGCTGTCCGACGATGTCGGTGGAGGTCGTCTTGGTGGGGGTCCCGAACGAGCCATGACGCAACTCGGTGGCGCCCGACAGATAGAAGTTACGCCAGGTGCCGTTCTCCGACCCGTAACCGAGTTGTTCGTAGGTGTCGGCCAGCAACTCGCGGGCGCCGGCATGCGCCGGGTCGGCGAAGACCACATGGTTGACGACCTGGGCCACCCATCGGAAGTCGCCGTCGGCGAACGACTTCCGGGCCTTGTCGACCACGGCGTCGGCTCCGCCCATGAAGTCGACGTATCGCTTCGACTGCTCGACCGGCGTGTGCTCCCACAACGATGCCGGGTTGCCGTCGAACCAGCCGAGATACCGCTGATAGACCGCCTTCACGTTGTGGCTGACCGACCCGTAGTAGCCGCGCGCCGACCACGAGTTCGCCAGCGCCGGTGGCAGCTCGATCTGCTCGGCGATCTCCGGACCGGTCAGACCCTGGTTCAACATCCGCAGGGTCTGATCGTGTACATAGGCATACAGATCACGCTGGGTGGCAAGGAAATCCACGACCCGCTGATTGCCCCACGTCGGCCAGTGATGCGATGCGAAGACCACCTCGACGTCGGTGCCGAACATCTCGATCGTCTCCGTCAGGTACTGGGACCAGCCGTGCGGATCCCGCACCACCGCACCCCGCAGGGTCAGCAGGTTGTGGAAGGTGTGGGTCGCGTCCTCGGCCGCGCAGAGCGCCTTGAATCCGGGGAGATGGATGAGCATCTCGGCAGGTGCCTCGGTGTCGGGGGCCATCTGGAACACCATGCGCACACCGTCGACCGTCGCCTCCTGCCCCGTGGTGCCGACGATGTCGGTGGGGGCGATCAGGGTGATGGTGCCGGTCGACACGGTCTGCCCGAGCCCGGCGCCGACCTGTCCCCGGGGGCCCCGGGCGAGGGCCGCCCCGTACATATAGCCGGCCCGCCTGGCCATGGCCGTTCCCGCGTACACGTTCTCCGAGATGGCGTGCTCCAGAAAACCTTCCGGCGCAAAGATCTTCACCTCGCCGGAGGCGACCTGTTCCGGGGACACGAAACCCCGGACCCCGCCGAAGTGGTCGACGTGGGAGTGGGTGTAGACGATCGCGCTGACCGGGCGGTCTCCCCGGTGGGCGCGATACAACTCGAGTGCCGCCCGCCCGGTCTCCTCCGACAGCAAGGTGTCGATCACCACCACACCGATGTCGCCCTCGATGAACGACGTGTTCGACAGGTCGAGACCGCGCACCTGATAGATGCCGGGAACCACCTCGAACAATCCGTCGGTCGCGACGAGCCGGGACTGCCGCCACAGACTCGGGTTCACGGTGTCCGGGGCGTCGCCCGCGAGGAAGTCGTAGGTGGAGTTGTCCCAGACGACGGTCCCGTCGGCGGCGGTCACCTCCGCCGGGTGTGGTCGGGCGATGAATCCGCGTGTGGCGTCGTCGAAGTCGGCGGTGTCGGCAAAGGGGAGAGCGGCACGAACCGCGTGCTGGCGGGCGACGACCGTGTCGGAGGCCGGCTTTGCTGATGCGGTCATGGGTTCCGGTGATGCGGGGTCGGGCTGTTCACGGGTCAGGGTGCGGTGCGCCAGGTCGCGACCGCCCAGATCACGATGATGTCGACGGCGATGATGATGATCGACCACCAGGGATAGTAGGGGAGCCACAGGAAGTTCAGGATCAGCGACAGCGACGCGATGATGATCGCGATGACGCGTGCCCACGTCGCCCCGGTGTACATGCCGATCGCCACGAGGATGGCGATGATCCCGACCACGATGTGGATCCAGCCCCACGATGTGACATCCAGGTTGTAGACGTACTGCGGCCCGACGACGATCAGATCGTCCTTCGCGACGGCAGAGATGCCCTGGAGGAGGCCGAGCAGACCGGCGACGAGGAGCAGCGTGGCCGCCGCGATCGTCGTGACACCGGCGATGCCCTGTCCGACCGAATCGGACTTCTCGGGAGGAGGATTCGTGGTCATGGGTGGGTCCCTTCGAGCGACGGCGAACGGAGTGTCCGTTCAGCATGGCGCCGATCGTGGCCGCGCACCTCACCCTTGCCGGGTGATCACCGTGTCCGGGTGAGACCACCGTGGGGGACTCCGCCGATCGTCGGCGTCACATCGCGTGCGGGTACACCGTCAGCATGTACGCCCCGAACCAGGCGCTACCGATCACGATCGGGATCATCAGCGCGATCCCGGCACGCGGTCGGCACCGTGCCAGGCCGATCGCCGCGGGCACCAACAACACGAAGGCCGGAAGCAGCAGCCGGGGGCGGCTCATCATCAGACCGCTGGCCAGGACGATCGACGCGACCACGAGGATGCCGTAGACCAGCACCGGCCACGGCAGCCGTGCCCAGACGGCGACGGCGATCAGCACCAGCGTGACCACGATGATCCACGACACCGCCACCGGAACCAGGCCCTCCGAGTTCACCAGCATGTCGTTGACGAAGTCGAACGCGGCCACCCCACCGTCGAACCGGGTGTCCCAGCCCTGCGTCTGGATGGCGAACCATCCCGTCGGCGACCCGGTCTGCGTCCACACATAGCCCAGGTAGCCGACGTACCCGAGCGGACTGATCACGAACGCGACCCACGGCACCACCGACTGCCGGGTCGACCCGTCGTCGGCACGCCGACGCTCACCACCCGGACCGAATCGGTCGAGCAACACCGCCAGCATCACCACGCCGATCACGACGACCGCGGTCGGCCGGACGGTGCCCACCAGGGCTGCGCAGATCCCGGCGAGCAACCACCGCCGTTGCAGCACGCCGACCAGCGCCCACACGCTCAGCGTGCAGAACAAGGCCTCGGTGTAGGCCATGTTGAGCACCACCGACATCGGTGTGGCCGCGAACAGTGCCACCAGGAACAACCCCACCCGGGACGGATCGAGGTGGGTCCGTCCGGGGGTGCCGGTGCCCTCGCCGGTGTCGGGGACGATCGGTGACCGACCGCGCATCGCCCGCACACACAGCTCGCCGAGCCGCGCCACACCCACTGCGGCGACGCATCCGAGGACCACGTTGAGCCCGACGGCCGCGCCATACGGACTGATCAGCGGTAGCGACGCCACTGCGCGCACCAGATACGGGTAGCCGGGGAAGAAGGCCAGCGCGGTGTCGGCGGTGTGGATCCCGCGGGCATCGGTGAGATCGAACGGAACCCCGGCGTATCCGTGCTCGGCGATGGCGAGCATCCACTCGCCGTCCCACGCCGACAGCGATTCGCGCAGGGACCTGCCCCGCAGTGAGTCGAACCGGATCAGTGTCAGGATGCCCACGCTGCGAACCAGCAGGTAGATGGCGATCGGGGCCACCCACGATCGCCAGTCGGGCGTCGTCCGGCGTCGGGCCGGGTCGTCGGCCGGCGCGGCGTCGGGGCGGGGGTGAACGTCGCCGGCCGTGCGGGTGGTGGACACGTCTGCGATGGTAGGGCAGCGCCCGTCGGATACGTGGTGTGGCCGGTGCGGACGGACGGGGCGCGAATCACCGGCGCCACGCCGGTAAGGTTGTCGGCGCAAACATCGCATCCGACGTAACGACAATCTGCAGGAGGTCACCCGACGTGGCACTCGTGGTGCAAAAGTATGGCGGGTCCTCGGTCGCCTCGGCCGAACGGATCCGCCGGGTCGCCGAGCGGATCGTCGAGACCAAGAAGCAGGGCAACGACGTCGTCGTCGTGGTGTCGGCGATGGGCGACACCACCGACGAACTGCTCGACCTCGCCCAGCAGGTCAACCCGGCGCCGCCGGCCCGCGAGATGGACATGCTGCTGACCTCGGGTGAGCGCATCTCCAACGCGTTGGTCGCGATGGCGATCAGCTCGCTCGGTGCGCAGGCACAATCGTTCACCGGCTCGCAGGCCGGCGTGATCACCACCAGCAGCCACGGCAAGGCCAAGATCATCGACGTCACCCCGGGCCGTGTCCGGACCGCGCTCGACGAGGGCAAGATCGTGCTGGTCGCCGGCTTCCAGGGTGTCTCGCAGGACACCAAGGACGTCACCACGCTGGGCCGTGGCGGTTCGGACACCACCGCCGTCGCGCTCGCCGCCGCCCTCGAGGCCGACGTGTGCGAGATCTACACCGACGTCGACGGCGTCTACACCGCCGACCCCCGGATCGTGCACGACGCCCGCCGCCTCGACACCGTCTCCTTCGAGGAGATGCTCGAGATGGCCGCCTGCGGCGCCAAGGTCCTGATGCTGCGGTGCGTGGAATACGCCCGTCGATACAACGTTCCCGTTCACGTGCGCTCGTCGTACTCGACCAAACCCGGCACCATGGTGACCGGCTCGATGGAGGACATTCCCGTGGAAGAAGCGATTCTCACCGGTGTCGCACACGACCGCAGCGAGGCGAAGATCACCGTCGTCGGCCTCGACGACAAGCCGGGGTCGGCGGCGAAGGTCTTCCGCGCGGTGGCCGACGCCGAGATCAACATCGACATGGTGCTGCAGAACATCTCGAAGGTGGAGACCGGCAAGACCGACATCACCTTCACCCTGCCGCGCGAGCTCGGCCCGGTGGGCGTCGAGAAGCTCACCAAGCTGCAGGGCGAGATCGGCTTCACCGAGCTGCTCTACGACGACCACATCGGCAAGGTGTCGCTGGTGGGTGCGGGCATGAAGAGCCATCCCGGCGTCACCGCCACCTTCTGTGAGGCGCTGAGCAAGGCCGGTATCAACATCGAGCTGATCTCCACCTCGGAGATCCGGATCTCGGTGCTGTGCCGGGACACCGAACTCGACGACGCGGTCCGCGCCCTCCACGAGGCCTTCGAGCTCGGTGGCGACGAGGAAGCGGTCGTCTACGCAGGAACAGGACGGTAGCAATGGTCAACATCGGAGTGGTCGGCGCCACCGGCCAGGTCGGCGGCGTCATGCGGACCCTGCTCGCAGAACGCGAGTTCCCCGCCGGCTCGGTGCGGTTCTTCGCGTCGTCACGGTCGGCGGGCAAGAAGCTGCCGTGGGGAGACGGCGAGATCGTGGTCGAGGACGCCTCGACCGCCGATCCGTCCGGCCTCGACATCGCGCTGTTCTCGGCCGGTGCCACCATGTCGCGGGAGCAGGCTCCGCGGTTCGCCGCCGCCGGCGTCACCGTGATCGACAACTCGTCGGCCTGGCGCAAGGACCCCGATGTCCCGCTGGTGGTCAGCGAGGTCAACGGTGAACTGGCAAAGACCCCGCCGAAGGGCATCATCGCCAACCCGAACTGCACCACCATGGCTGCGATGCCGGTACTCAAGCCGCTGCACGACGAGGCCGGGCTCACCCGACTGATCGTGTCGTCGTACCAGGCGGTGTCGGGCAGTGGTCTGGCCGGCGTCGAGGAGCTCGCGTCGCAGGCGCGTGCGGTGATCGACGACGTCGAGAAGCTGGTCTACGACGGTTCCGCGGTGACCTTCCCGGCCCCGAACAAGTATGTGGCGCCGATCGCCTTCGACGTGATCGCGCTGGCCGGTGCCCTGGTCGACGACGGCTCCGGGGAGACCGACGAGGACCAGAAGCTGCGCAACGAATCCCGCAAGATCCTCGGTCTGCCCGACCTCCTGGTGAGCGGTACCTGCGTGCGCGTGCCGGTGTTCACCGGTCACTCGCTGTCGATCAATGCCGAGTTCGATCGTCCGATCTCCCCCGAGCGTGCCCGCGAGATCCTCTCCGGCGCAGCCGGTGTGGAGGTCGTCGACGTGCCCACCCCGCTCGCCGCGGCAGGTAGGGACAACTCGTTGGTCGGCCGTATCCGCCAGGATCCGGGTGCCCCCGACGGTCGTGGCCTCGCGTTGTTCGTCTCCGGCGACAACCTGCGTAAGGGTGCTGCGCTCAACACGATCCAGATCGCCGAGCTGCTGGTCTGAGTTCCGCCCGCCGCAGCGTTTTGCGGTGGTTGAGCCGATGAGGAGCGGAGCGACGAGGCGTGTCGAAACCTCTGTCGGCCGAGGTTGTGAGGTGGCTGCGATCGGAGGTTGGTTGCGGGGATTTCGACTCGGGTCCTCGCTTCGCTCGGTCCCGGCTCAATCACCGTTTGGGGGTCCTCGCTTCGCTCGGTCCCGGCTCAATCGTCAAGAGGCTGTTGGTGGTTGAGCTGAGGAGGAGCGTAGCGACGAGTCGTGTCGAAACCTCTGTCGGCCGATCTCGTCAACGCGACCACTGTGGTGGTGGTCACGGATCCGACGTAGGGTGCGGGGATTTCGACTCGGGTCCTCGCTTCGCTCGGTCCCGGCTCAATCGTCAAGAGGCTGTTGGTGGTTGAGCTGAGGAGGAGCGTAGCGACGAGTCGTGTCGAAACCTCTG
>NZ_JBSFRM010000009.1:179692-200790 GCF_053589235.1 Gordonia sp. NPDC003376
TGTCGGCCGATCTCGTCAACGCGACCACTGTGGCGGTGGTCACGTATCCGACGTGGGCTGCGGGGATTTCGACTCGGGTCCTCGCTTCGCTCGGTCCCGGCTCAATCACCGTTTGGGGGTCCTCGCGCTGCTCGGTCCCGGCTCAATCGGCAACGGGCGGTTGGTGGTTGAGCCGATGAGGAGCGGAGCGACGAGTCGTGTCGAAACCTCTGTCGGCCGATCTCGTCAACGCGACCACTGTGGTGGTGGTCACGTATCCGACGTAGGGTGCGGGGATTTCGACTCGGGTCCTCGCTTCGCTCGGTCCCGGCTCAATCACCGTTTGGGGGTCCTTGCGCTGCTCGGTCCCGGCTCAATCGGCAACGGGCGGTTGGTGGTTGAGCTGAGGAGGAGCGGAGCGACGAGGCGTGTCGAAACCTCTGTCGGCCGGGCTCGTCAACGCGACCACTTTGGTGGTGGTCACGTATCCGACGTAGGGTGCGGGGATTTCGACTTGGGTCCTCGCTTCGCTCGGTCCCGGCTCAATCACCGTTTGGGGGTCCTCGCTTCGCTCGGTCCCGGCTCAATCACCGTTTGGGGGTCCTTGCGCTGCTCGGTCCCGGCTCAATCACCGTTTGGGGGTCCTTGCGCTGCTCGGTCCCGGCTCAATCAGCACCGGTGGCGATGCGTGGTCGCTGCTCAATCATCTACTGTCCGGTGGTCGGCGGTGGGGTCGTCGTGGACAGCCTGTGCGGCCTCGTCGACGATCGCGCGCATCGCTGTCTCGGCGGCCTCGGGATCGCCGAGGCGAATGGCGCGGGCGACATCGTCGTGGAGCGCGATCGCGACCGGATTCGGGGTCTCGGGCATCATCCCGTGGTGTGTACGTCCGGCGAGGACCTCGTCGACCACACCGGTCAGGGCGCGGAACATCTCGTTTCCGCCGGCCGCCAACAGCGTTTGGTGAAAGACCTTGTCGGCCAGAAGGTATGACTGCTGATCGCCGGTGCGGGCGGCGATCGCCATATCCGACGCCGCGGCGGCGAGGACCCGACAATGATGGTCGTCGGCGCGTTCGGCGGCCAGCGCTGCGGCCGCGGGCTCCACGCCCCGCCGCAACTCCGACAACGTCACCAGGAACTCGGCGCGCCCGTCGCCGTCGAGGCGCCACCGGATCAGCCGTGGATCGAAGACGTTCCACCGCGTGGCCGGTTGCACGGTGATCCCCACGCGACGGCGTGAGGTGACCAGCCCCATCGACTCCAGCACCCGGATGGCCTCCCGTGCCAGGGTGCGGGACACCGCGTACTCCGAACAGATCCCGTCAAGGGTCAGTACATCTCCCTCGGTGAGGGCACCGGTCGCGATGCGGGTGCCGACTGCGGTGAGCACGTGGTCGTGCAAGGCTCCGGGGCTGGTGTCCTGGGTCACCTTTTCATCTTCTCATTGCCGACCGGAGAGAGGTAAAGACATACGTTCCTCGCTAATTTACTTGCAATAGTCATACGTTTGAGTCAAGATATGTGACCACGAGCACATCGACGTGAGGAGTGGTGATGAGCGGACCAGTGGTGGTCATGGGGGTGTCGGGGAGCGGGAAGTCCACGGTCGGCGCGGCACTGGCACAGCGGCTACGCGTGCCCTTCGCCGACGCCGACGACTTCCACTCGCCGGCCAACATCGCCAAGATGAGCGCCGGTGAACCGCTCACCGACGCCGACCGGGCACCCTGGCTCGACGACATCGGCACCTGGCTGGCCGGGCACCCGGCAGGTGGGGTGATGAGCTGCTCGGCGCTGCGTCACGTCTACCGTGACCGCCTGCGCGCGGCGTGCCCCGACGTCGTCTTCGTCCACCTCACCGGCACGCTCGAGGTGATCTCGGCGCGTCAGGCGACCCGGCCCGGGCACTTCATGCCGACGTCGCTGCTCGCCTCGCAGTTCGACACCCTCGAAGGCCTCGGCCCGGACGAACGCGGCGTGGTGGTCGACGTCGACCGCGACGTCGACGCCATCGTCGAACGCGTCGTCACCGCACCCGAGATCGCCGGAGGAGACCGATGAACCACACTGCTGCTCTGCTCGCCGCCGGCGCCGACCTACCCGAACCCGTTGCCTCCGGCTGGCACCTCGTGCTCGCCGCACTCGCCGGTATCGCCGTGATCGTCCTCCTGATCACGTGGGTCAAGATCCATCCCTTCCTCGCCCTCATCCTCGGCGCGGCAACCGTGGGAATCATTGCCGGGGAATCGGTTCCGACCGTGCTCGACTCGTTCACCAAGGGCTTCGGGGCGACTGCGGCGGGTGTGGGCATCCTGATCGCGCTCGGCGCGATGTTCGCCAAGCTGCTCGCCGACTCCGGCGGTGCCGACGAGATCGTCGACACCATCGTCGGACATGCGAGTCCGAGGATGTTGCCGTGGGCGATGGCGCTGGTCGGCGCGGTGATCGGGCTGCCGATGTTCTTCGAGATCGGTCTGGTGCTGCTGATGCCGGTCATCTACCTGGTGTCGCGGCGGTCGGGGATCGGCCTGATCCCGATCGGCATCCCGGCGCTGGCCGGGCTGTCGGCGATGCACGGCTTCGTACCCCCGCACCCCGGCCCGCTGGTCGCGATCGATGCCCTCGGCGCCGACCTCGGCCTCACTCTGGCCCTCGGTGTGGCCGTGGCGATCCCGACGATCATCGTCGCCGGGCCGCTGTTCGGGTCGCTCGCCGGACGGTGGGTCGTCGTCGACGCCCCGCACACCTTCGACGCCGACCCCGGCACCGCCGGTTCCGGAACGCCTCGACCGGCCGACGACGACAAGCCACGCCGCCGACCGGGTTTCGGGATCACCCTGGCCAGCATCCTGCTGCCGGTGGTGCTGATGCTGGGCAAGGCGCTCGCGGAGATCTTCCTCGACGACGGACAGTGGCTGCGCGAGATCCTCGACATCCTCGGTACCCCGCTCATCGCGCTGCTGATCGCGGTGCTCGTCGCGATGGTCACCCTCGGCCGTGGTTCCGGCATGGGCCGCGACGAGATCTCGTCCTGTGTGGGGTCGGCGCTGCCCGCGATCGCGGCGATCCTGCTGATCGTCTCCGCGGGAGGCGGCTTCAAACAGGTCCTCGTCGACACCGGTATCGGCACCCAGCTCGCCGACTGGGCATCGGCCGCCAACATCTCGGCGATCCTGCTCGGGTGGGTGCTCGCGGCCCTGATCCGCGTCGCGACCGGCTCGGCGACGGTTGCCACCATCACCGCGTCGTCGTTGATGCTCGGCCTGGTCGACGGCCTGGGGTCCACCCAGATCTCGCTCGTCGTCCTGGCGATCGGAGCCGGTTCGGTCTTCCTCTCGCACGTCAACGACGCCGGATTCTGGCTGGTCAAGGAGTACTTCGGGATGACGGTCGGCCAGACCTTCAAGACCTGGTCGGCGATGGAGACGATCCTCTCGGTGACCGGTCTGATCGTGGTGTCGGCGATCGGTGTGTTCGTCTGAGGCGGTTCCCCGGTCGCGTGATCGTGCGCCGCGTCATCGAGAACGATGCATCTGACACGATGACGCGGTAGAAGCGACCCTCGTCACACACCCCGACCCTACTGTGCGGTAGGTTACGGTCCATGACGAAGTTTCGGGGGAACTCCTCTTCACGCATGGCCCGGTCACGCCGGGGTGGGTCGGGCACCTGGACCCGACGCTGGGCGGCGGTGCTCACCGCAGGCGCGGTGGTCGGGACCGGCCTGACGGCGGCCGCCGGGCAGGCCCAGGCGGCCGATTTCTACACACCGCCCGCGTCGTTCGACCCGACGCCCGGATCGATCATCCGGAGCCAGCCGTCGCCGCTGCTGCTGCAGATCCCCGGGGTGCCGAACCAGTGGCCGGGGACCGCCACCCGGATCATGTACACCTCGACCTACCAGGACGGATCGCCCGCCGCGGTGACCGGCACCGTCATCGAACCGACGGCCCCGTGGCGCGGTCGCGGGCCGCGGCCCACCGTGGTGATCGGCCCCGGCACCGTCGGCCAGGGTGATCAGTGCGCCGGCTCCAAGATGATGGCGCTGCCCATGGCCGTCGACGTCACCAAACCCAGCATCGCGGTCAACTACACCGCTCCCGACATGTACCTGCTGCTGCTCAACGGGGTGCGGGTGACCATCACCGACTACATCGGCATGGGCACCCCCGGCGTCCACACCTACGTCAACCGCGCCGAGTCCGGCCACGCGATGCTCGACGCCGCCCGCGCCGCACTCCGGGTGTCGGGCGCACCGGGCGACGCGCCGGTGGCGTTCTCCGGCTACTCGCAGGGCGGCGGGGCGGCGGCGTCGGCGGCCGAGCTCGCCGGGACCTACGCCGAGGACCTGAATGTCAAGGCCACCTACGCGGGGGCACCGCCGGCCGACCTGGCCAAGGTGATCGACCAGATCGACGGCACGGCGATCTCCGGCGGCATCGGGTATGCGATCAACGGTCTCGAGGCCCGTTATCCGATCGTGGAGGACGTCGTGCAACGCGAGACCAACGCCACGGGCAAGAATGCGCTCGAGCGTCTGTCCACCCAGTGCATCGGCGACACCGCCCTGGGTTTCGGATTCCAGCGAACCGATTCCTGGACACGGACCGGACAACCGCTCTCGTCGGTGATCAAGGCGCATCCGGAGGTGCAGCAGGTGGTCGGCGACCAGCGGATCGGGCGGCTCAAGCCCAACGCCCCGGTGTTGCTGGAGGGTGGCGTCGCCGACGACGTGATCCCATATGGCCAGGTCGTTCAGCTCTACCGGGACTGGAAGGCACAGGGCGCCGACGTCCGGCTGATCACCAACACCATTCCGCCGATCTTCCCCGGCCTGGTGGTCAACCACGCGCTGCCGATGCTCACCACGCTGCTACCGGCGACGAACTTCTTGCTGACCGAACTGGATCGCTGATACTGGGGACATGATGCGGTGGCGGTCGGGGACCGGACGACGTGAGCGGGAATCGTTGCGACGGAAGGTCCACGGGCGAAGCCTGTTCGGGCCCAAGGGCCTGACGGTCGTGGCCGCGGTGATCGCGGCGGCCGCGATCTCCGCCACGGTGATGACCCCGGCGCCCGCCGGTGCCGCGCCCACCACCGCCCCCGCCGACCCGGGCGCCCCGATCCTGGGGCCGGTGGGCACCTCGCTCATGCACGGCGACCTCGCATCCACCGACTCCACCCCGAACCCGGGACCCGGACCCCGGGCCCGGGTCCGGGGTTCGTCGGTTCCGGGCGGGGCCTGCGCGGCGACCTTCATCGGCAGCGACGGCATGCCGGTGTCGTTGTGCACCGAGTTCATCGGCGACCCACGGACCGGTGGCTTCGCGGTGCCGTCGGTGGTGTTGTTCGACCCACGTACCGCAGCGCCGGTCGCGAGCGTCGGCCTCCGCAAGGGCGGTCTGCTCGGCGGGGTCTACGGCTACCTCGACGGCGGGAACCGGGTGGTGGTGGCAGATGGGTCGAATTCGATTCTGTTCGTGGGACATCGACGTACCGCGCACGGGTACCGGGTGTCGGTCGACGATCGGGTGGACGTATCGGCGCACATCCCGGCCGGCGACGCCGTCACCGGACTGGCCCCGGACCGACAGGGCCGCATCTGGTTTGCCACCACACGTGGGGTGATCGGGGTCGTCGGTGCCGACCGCCGCATCCGGTCGACGCACCTGCCGGCAGGCGAACAGCTGGGCAACGGCCTCAGTGTGCGGCCCGGGGGAGTGTCGGTGCTCACCACGCACGCCCTCTACGAGATGTGGACGCAGGCCGATGGAACCCCGAAGGTGCTGTGGCGCAAGATCTATGATCGCGGTCCGGCTCGGCGTCCGGGGCAGCTCACCTGGGGGTCGGGTACCACGCCCACTTACTTCGGTCCGGGCGGTGACGGATGGGTGGCGATCGTCGACAATGCCGACCCCAGGCCCTCGCTGCTCGTGCGCGAGAGCGACACGGGCCGATTGGTGTGCCGGATGCCCGCCTTCGGCACCTCCGGCCAGGGCACCGAGAACTCGCCGATGGCCTGGGGCGACTCGCTGGTGATCCCGAGCACCTACGGCTATCAGTACCCGCCGATGGCCGTGACCGGACCGGCGCAACCGTCGAACGCCGGGTTCACCGGCGGGTCCACCCGCATCGACGTGAGTCCCACCGGGTGCCGGCGGGTGTGGGAGAACGGCGACCGGTTCGCGTCGTTGCCGCGTCTGTCCCGCGCCGACGGACTGATCCACGGACTCGGCTACGGGCCGTACGTGCCGGGCGCGATCCAGCAGGCCGGACCGGTGTACTACCTGGCCACCGACTTCGCGACCGGACGCCGGGTGGTGAGTCGCCAGGTGGGGGTCGCGCCCGCCGACGAACCGCTCGAGCTGACCGGGACCATCGCCGCCGACGGCACCCTGTGGCAGGCGACGATCGGACGGATGCTCGCCATCGGCGGCGACGGGAGGACAATGCAGTCATGACCGACCCCACCGATCCCGCCGATCGGTCAGACCCGGAGCGCATCCCCACCCAGGCGGAGCTGGATGCGGAGGACCTCGCGCAACTGCGACGCCGCTCCCGGGACGCCGACGAGGCGAATCTGTACCCGGGTCGGCCCACCGACCCGGGTCCGGCGCCGGTGGCGCTCGTGGTGCACGCCCGGATCGCCTGGTGGGGGTCGACGATCGCCGGTCTGATGGTGTGGGTCTACGGGATCGTCGACCGGTCCACGATCGGCGATCTGTTGCGCTCGCGCATGCTCACCGATGCGGTCTCGGCCCCGAACGGCCAGCCCACCGGCGATCAGATCGACACCTACGCCGACGTCCTGCCGATCATCGCGCTGGTGATCATGGTGCTGCTGCCGATCGGGGAGTACCTGTTCCTGGTGGCCGCGGCCACCCGTCACAGTCGCAACTGCCGCAACGTCTTCCTGACGATCGTGGTGGTGCACCTGCTGTGCATCCCGGTCGGGATCGACCTGTTCTTCGGCTACCCGGGGCTGTGGTCGGGGGCGGTGGTGCTCGGCTGGCTGCAGTTCGCGCTGCTGATCGTGGCCGGGGTCATGACGTTGCGCCGCGTCGTCGACCGCTGGCTGCCGGAATCCACCCGGATGCGACCGTCGCGGATGTTGCGCGCACGCTGACGGCTGTGCCCCAGCCCACTCCAGACTGGACTGGTTCCGGAAAGGATTATGGTGGAGTGCATGCAAGGCGAGCTCGACTTCCGGCAACAACTCCGTGCGGCGGGTCTGCGGGTCACCGCACCCCGGCTCGCGGTGCTCGAGGTCTTGCAGGAACATCCCCACGCCACCGCCGACATCGTCGCCACCGGAGTTCGCCGACGTCTGGGCGGTGTATCCACCCAGACCGTCTACGACGTACTGCACGCCTGCGCCGAACACGGTCTGCTCCGACGGATCGAACCGGCCGGCTCGCCCGTCCGCTACGAGGCCCGGACCGACGACAACCACCATCACCTGGTGTGCCGTTCCTGCGGTCAGATCGTCGACATCGATTGCGTCGTCGGACAGGCGCCCTGCCTCGACCCCGATGACGACCACGGCTATCTGGTCGACGAGGCAGAGGTGACGTTCTGGGGACTGTGCCCGGACTGTCGCGACTCCTGACCGGATGCGCACTCGGTCTCCCGGGTGGGCTGCCTTTCCTCCGACGACGGTGTGTTCGGTCCGATCGATCTGACACGATCGAGGGTGGCGCCGTCACTCGCACTCGCCCGTCGGCGCCCGACTATCCGATTGGGAGTGAACATGGCAATCGAACCGGCATACCGTGTCTGGTCCAAGGCAAGCGGTGGCGGTCGCGACGGAGAAGTGGTGTCCGAGAGCGGCCGGATCGACCTGGAACTGCGTCCGCCCGCGGCATTGGGTGGCAGTGGTGAGGGCAGCAATCCCGAGGAACTGTTCTCGGCGGGTTACTCGGCATGTTTCCTCGGCGCGCTGCGCGCGACCTCCAAGCAGGCCGGCTCGCCGGTGCCCGACGACTCGACGGTGACCGTCACGGTCGGGATCGGCAAGGATCCCGCCGACGGCGGCTTCGGGCTGGTGGTCGAGATCGAGACCTACATCCCGGGGGTCGACGAGGCCAAGGCCAGAGAACTGGCCGAGGGTGCCCACGCCTTCTGTCCGTATTCCAAGGCCACGCGTGGCAACATCGACCACACGCTGACCGTGCGCGTCTGAGGCCGTATCTCGCCTTCCTGGCGGCGTCCTCCCTGGCAGTGTCCTTCCTGGCAGCGGCCTCCCGCGCAGTGGCCCTGCCAGGGAGGACGAGGACCCGGTCGTCGGCGGCCGGGTCCTCGATACGCCGGACGCATGCGGTGGCCGGTCCCGGGCGCGGCCCGGTTCGATCTGTGTTCGCGGCCGGGAGCTCGGTCCGGGTCCTCGCCCCACCGCGGTCGCCCGGACGTCTCCGAAACGCGCGGGGTGATGTGCCTCATAGTCGACCCGGACCTCGCGGTAGCGTGGCCGTGTGGATTCTGGGTATGCGCTCGCGAGTGTGGGGTTCGTGGTCGTCGTGGGGGTCGTCGCCTACGCGTACGTGGCAGGGAGGGACACGCAACGGCTGCGTCAGGGAGTGCTGCTGTCACGCGACCTCCGTGAGATCGCCCGTGACGACGCCGTACGGCTCGCCGCCGTCGACGAATTCGAGACCACGCTGTATCAGCGACTGTTCTTCGCCTCCACCGTCTCACCGCGCCTGCGGAGCGCCGCGTGGGCGCTCATGGCCGCGGTGATCGGTGCCATCGGTGCGCTGGTCACGCGTGGGGACGGGATGGTACTGGCCGCCGTGCACGGCACCTCGCTGGTGCTCGCGGCCCTGTTCGGTCTGGCGGCGCTGTTCTTCGGGATCATGGCCGCATTCCATGCCGCCACGACGCCGCGGGTGTCGTTCGCCGAGTCGTATGCGACGGCGGCGAGCACTCCGGCCGACGAGCCGGCCTCGTCACGGGACCCGGACGAGGACTGAAGCCCGAGCGCCGTGTCCGCGGTGGGAGATCGATCCCGCGCACTGTGCGATCTGTGACGTGAAGCCGCTGGATTTGTGTCACGCTTCGCGGGGGCTCTTCGCGAATCGGCTGCCGTGAACGGCTCGATTGCTGTCGATCGTTTCACCGTGTCTCATGTTTGGTGGTAGCGTGCTCAGATTTGCATTCATGGTGGCCTGGGAGGTCCATCCGGTGCGGCCTTTCAGAGCTCCGCTCCAACCTGCGGAAATCCCACTGTGCGGCGCCGTCGGCAGTCCGGATCGTCGGGACCGGCGGCTGTTCTCGGCCGGGTGACATTGTCCGCAATGGGTGACTTTGGTCCGGTGGTGGAAGGCCTCGCGCTGGGATTAGATGGCCGTGGTGGTCCTTGCGTGAGGCCTCGGCTGTTCGTGGCGCCGATCGAACGGCTCACCGGGGACATCCTGCGCCCGCATGAGAAAGGTATGACGTCGTGACATTGCCCGACGGAGGTGACGCCGCGGTCACCGCGCCGATCGCTCCCATCGCCGGCGGCGGGGACGACACCCCACTGCTGGTTGCCGACAACATCGAGGTCAGTGCTTCCTGGGGCCACATCTACGGTCCGGTCTCGTTCTCGGTCCGACCGGGCGGCGTGACCGTTCTCGTGGGTTCGGGTGGCCGCGGTCGTACGGCACTGCTGCTCACCCTCGCCGGCCGGATGAAGCCGTCGAAGGGGCACCTGCACTCGTTCGGGCACACCAACAACGCACAGCACCTGTTCAAACAGGCCGCCATCGCCTACATCGACGAGGTCGACGAGATCGAGCAGACGATCCGGGTCCGTGACGTCGTCACCGAGACCATCCGGTGGGCAGCCCCCTGGTACAAGTGGGTCGCCCCGGCCAAGCAGGACGACCTCGAACGGATCTGCCGTCCGGTGTTCGGTCCCTACTCCCTGCCCACGCTCGAGGCCTACGTCGAAGAGCTGCCCGAGCTGACCGCCGCGTTGTTCCGGATCGCGGTGGCCAACGTACGCAAGCCGCCGCTGCTGGTGGTCGGCGGTGTGGATCGTCTGGCCCGTGTCGACAGCGCGCACAAGCTGATGGCCCGCCTGGTGGACCTCGGCCAGGAGCAGACCGTCATCACCGCCGACGTCAACGGGGGATTCCCGGACCTCGCGCTCCGAGACGTGATCACGGTCGACAACCTGACCGACAACGAATTCGTGAAACTCGAACAAGAAGATCGGAACTGACCAGATGCTCGCCGCTTTCTCTCCGGGTAGCGATTTCAAGAGGTACTACCGGGGGCGGATGCCCCGGCTCGCGCTCATCGTCATCATCCTGATGCCGCTGATGTACGGCGCGCTGTACCTGTGGGCGTTCTGGAATCCGTTCGACGCCGTCAACAAGCTGCCGGTTGCGCTCGTCAACTCCGACCGCGGTGCCACCATCGACGGCAAGGAACTCAAGGCCGGTGACCAGGTGGTCTCGGGGCTGGTCGACTCCAAGCAGCTCGACCTCCAGCTGGTGTCCGAGGACGAGGCCGCGAAGGGCGTCTCCGATGGCAAGTACTACTTCTCGATCACCCTGCCGGAGGACTTCAGCGAGTCGCTGACCTCGGCGACCACCGACGACCCGCACTCGGCACAGCTGATCTTCACCTACAACGACGCCACCAACTACCTCTCCACCGTGATGGGGCAGGACGCGGCGCTGCAGGTCATCGAGCAGGTCGGCGCGCAGGTCGGCCAGCAGACCTTCGATGTGGTGCTCAACGAGGCTACCGCCCTGACACCCAAGCTCAAGCAGGTGCAGTCCGGCGTCAACCAGCTCAACAGCGGCATGAAGACCGCCAACAGCGGCGCGCATGAGCTGGCCACCAACCTGGTCACCGCCAAGGACGGAGCCGCCCAGCTCGCCGGCGCCCTCGGCGAGCTCGACGGGGTGGTCGACAAGGCCACCACCCCGCTGCTCAACGCGCTCGGCCAGGACCAGACGGGGATCACCGCCGCGGAGCTCGCCGCCACGGCCGATCGCCTGGCCACCAACACCGGCACGGTCAGCACCCAGCTGAACCAGGCCGCGAACGGTCAGTCGCAGGCCTATGAGGTGGTCTCGACGGCGCTCGCCCAGCTACAGCGCAGCGCCGACCCCAACATGCGCGCACTGGCGCAGACCCTCTCGCCGGTGAAGACCTTTCTCGGCACCCAGGGGCTCGGTCCGAATGCGAGCAACCAGATCAGCCAGGTCCGCTCCGACACGAACATGCTCGCCGAACAGCTGTCCAACCCGAACAGTCCGCTGCGGACGGTGCTCGCACTGTCGGAGAACGGCGGACTGCGCAACGACATTCAGAGCCTGCGTACCGCCGCGGGGGAACTGAGCTCGGGTGCCGACCAGTTGAGCACCGGTCTCGGTGAACTCAGCGCGGGTGCCGACGAACTCGCCGGCGGCACCACCCAGCTGGCGGCCGGGACCGAGCAACTCGCCACCGGCGTCGACGAAGGCGTCAAGATGATCCCGCACTGGTCGGATCAGCAGAAGGCCGCCCTGGCCAAGACCCTCGGTCAGCCGGTCGCACTGCAGGAGAACACCCTGAACGAGGCCAAGACCTTCGGTACCGGCTTCGCCCCGTTCTTCTTCGGACTCGCGCTGTTCGTCGGCAGCATCATCGCGTGGATGCTGTTCAAGCCGCTGCAGGCACGCCCGATCGCCCAGGGCCTGAATTCCTTCCGCGTGGTGTTGGCCTCGTATGCGCCGACCTTCGCGGTGGGTGTCCTGCAGGCGACGATCCTCTACCTCGTCACCGTGTTCGCAATCGGACTCAAACCAGTCCATCCGTGGGCCACATACGGTTTCATGTTGTTGATGGTCGCCATGTTCATGGCGATGATCCAGATGTTCGACGCCGTCTTCGACATAGCCGTGGGTCGCGTGGTGACCCTGGCCTTCCTGATGGTGATGCTGACCTCCGCGGGCGGCATCTATCCGGTTCCCACCACCACCAAACCGTTCCAGTACATCCACTGGGTCGACCCGATGACCTACACCGTCACCGGACTGCGGCAACTCACCGTCGGCGGTGTGGACCAGCGGTTCTGGATCGCGCTCGCCGTGGTGGTCGCCCTGATGTTCGTGTTCCTCGCGATCACGACCCTCGCGGCCCGACGAAACCGGCAGTACAACATGGATCGTCTGTACCCACCTGTCGAGGTCTAGGAGGTCTCCGGACTGCACTGATCCGACTACGAGTTGCCCTGACACCCCGTCGATTTCGTATCACTCACTCAAGGAGCAGCCTTGTCCAAGCACACCAATGCGCGCGCGACCACCAACTCCACCGAGTCGCACATCATCAACCCGGTCTTCGTCCGACCGGGCGAGGCGACCGAGTTCCCGAAGTTCACCATCCCCGACGGCCTGAGCCTGCCGGAGACCGCATACCAGATCGTCCATGACGAGGCGATGCTGGACGGGAACGCGCGGCTCAATCTCGCCACCTTCGTCTCCACCTGGATGGACGACGAGGCGAAGAAGCTGTACTCCGAGACCTACGACAAGAACATGATCGACAAGGACGAGTACCCGCAGACCGCGGCGATCGAGGACCGGTGCTGGAAGATCATCGCCGATCTGTGGCACGTCCCGGACGTCTCGAAGTCGATCGGTACCTCGACCATCGGGTCGTCGGAGGCCGCGATGCTCGGCGGTCTGGCGCTCAAGCGTCACTGGCAGGCCCGCCGCAAGGCGGAGGGCAAGTCGATCGAGAAGCCGAACCTGGTGCTGTCCACGGCGGTCCAGGTGTGCTGGGAGAAGTTCCTCAACTACTTCGAGGTCGAGCCCCGCTGGGTGCCGGTCTCCGAGGAGCACCCCGTCTTCGACGGCTACGAGCTCGAGAAGTACGTCGACGAGAACACCATCGGCGTGGTCGCGATCGTCGGTGTCACCTACAACGGCCTGTACGAGCCGGTCAAGGAGATCGCGGCCAAGCTCGACGAGATCCAGGAGTCGACCGGCCTCGACATCAAGATCCACGTCGACGGTGCCTCCGGTGCCATGGTCGCCCCGTTCTGCCAGCCCGAGCTGGAGTGGGACTTCCGCGTGGAGCGCGTGGTGTCGATCAACACCTCCGGTCACAAGTACGGCCTGGTGTTCCCGGGTCTGGGCTGGATCATCTGGCGTGACACCGAGGCCCTGCCGGAGAGCATGGTCTTCCACTGCAGCTACCTCGGTGGCGACATGCCCACCCTGGCCCTGAACTTCTCGCGTCCCGGCGCACAGGTTCTGTTGCAGTACTACAACTTCCTGCGTCTGGGCCGTGAGGGCTACCGCCAGATCCAGCAGGGGTCGATCGACGTCGCGACCTACCTGTCGGGTCAGATCGAGAAGCTCGGCCCGTTCGAGCTGGTCAGCCGAGGCGACACCATCCCGGTGTTCGCGTGGCGACTCAAGGAGGGCTACACCGACAAGTGGAACCTGTTCGACCTGTCGGATCGCCTGCGCCTCAAGGGCTGGCTGGTCCCGGCCTACCCGAACGCCGAGGGCCTGGAGAACCAGACCCTGCAGCGCGTCGTCGTCCGGGCGGGCCTGAGCCACGACCTGGCCACCGCCCTGCTCCGTGACATCGAGAGCGAGATCGCGTTCCTCGACGCACTCGAGACGCCGATGCCGCGTGAGGGCACCGGGTCGCACTTCCATCACTGAGCGTCGTTGCCGGCACGGACGGGCGGACTCGCCCGTCCGTGCCGGGTTTTCGCGCAGATGACCGATTCCTCTGGATTCCCCGCGGATACGCGCTGATGCACGACAGGATCCTGTGATGACCTCTGTGACCGCCCAGACCCCGGCGGCTGCCACTCCCCGCTGGAAGGTGCTGCTCCTCGCCCCGACACTGACCAAACAGTGCTGGGGCTTCATGATCGGCTCGGCGTTGTTCGCACTGGGCTCGGCACCCTGGATCGGTCAGTGGATGGGGGCGTCGAACGCCAACCTCTGCTACTTCGTCGGCGCCTGGTTCTTCACCTATGCGGGCATGATCCAGCTGATCAACAGCGGTGCGGTGAGCGTCGCGGTCGACTATGCGCCAGGCCGCATGGTGCGGGCCGAGTGGCTCGCCGCCTCCACCCAGTCGTTCGGCACCATCCTGTTCAACGTCTCCACCACCTCGGCCCTGGCCGCGCACACGCTCCCCGCCGAGAAGCATCTCGTGTGGTCCCCGGACGCCGGCGGGTCGGTGGCCTTCCTCATTTCCGGCGTCATGGTCCTGGTGGCCTACTCGCACACCGCGAAGGCATGGGATCCGGGCCGGATCGGGTGGTGGTCGGGCGTCATCAACTTCCTCGGATGCGTGGCCTTCGGTGTGTCGGCGGTCGGCGCATACATCACCCCCAACGGCAACACCATCGACAACACCCTCGCCAACACCGGCACCTTCATCGGTGCCCTGTGCTTCCTGGTGGCCTCGCTCGTGGTCCTGCCCCAGTGGACGCGCTCGACACACTGATCCGGCCATGTCCACTTCGCAGCGACTGTCGCCGGACCGGATCCGCGACTGGCAGACCCAGATCGGGGCCCTGGACCCGATCGGCGACAACTCGACGCGGCTGTTCCGGCGCACCGGGGCCGACGGGTTGGCGAACTATCTCCCCGCGGTGGAGATGGTGGTCGATGATCCGACGGGGTTCGACGAGGTGGCCTATTGGCGTCCGCTCTCGGATCTGCTCGTCTACGTGCTGATCCGGACACCGTGCACGATGCGACGAGACCCGGCGCTCATCGACGAGTATCCCTCGCAGTACGCCATCGTCGGAACCCAGACATTCGCCGGCGGCGGGCTGCTGCGCCAGGCCGGGCAGGAACTGCAGTATCGGCACCCCAACCACCTGCTGGTGCTCAACAACAGTGAGCCGTATGAGCACACTGCATATTCTGTCGCCGATCTGGCCGGGCTGTGGATTCCGCTGGAGCTGTTGGGGCGCGACACCACCGCGGGTCAGGCGGCACTGGCGCCGGTGGTCGCCGACACCCCCCTCGCCCGCGCCGCCGCGGCGTTCGTCCGCAACTTCGCCTACGACGTCGCGGTGCGTGGCGCCGATGTCGACCCGGACACCGAGCTGGCCGCCATCGACCTGGTCCGGGCGGCGGTGGGGCAGCGCCAGGCCGTCGACACCTTCGCCGACCTGCAGAACCGTCCGGTGTTCGTTCGGGAGGCCACCCGAACCCTGATCGAGCAGAACTTCCGCGATCCGGCCTTCGGGGCCGAGTCCATCGCCAAGGCGCTGCACATGAGTCGCCGGCATCTGTACCGGCATTTCGCCGACATCGACGAGACGCCGGCCACGATGATCGCCACCCGACGTCTGGAGCGTGCTCGAGAGTTGTTGTCGCACTGGGAGAATGCTGGGCTCGAGGCGATCGCTGCGGCGAGTGGGTTCACGTCCGCGGCAACCCTGCGCAATCGATTCCGGGCGGAGTACGACATGACGCCGAACGAGTATCGGCGTGACACGCTCGGTGGCGCGGCGCAGCCGGGATCGCCGCCCGGCGACACCGTCGGGGGCGCCCGATGATCTCCCAGCACCAGGGCCTCGATCCGCTTCTGGTGGCCCGTTGGCGTCGCGAGATCGGGCTGACCATGTCCAAGGGTCTCGACGACGTCACCCACCTGCGCGGTCGCAACGGGATGGCGGCAGAGCGTCGTTGGCGATTCGACTGCTGGGACCCGGCGACCTTCGAGGCGTGGATGTACCACCGTGAGCTGTCGCTGATGCAGTGCCTGTGCGGGCTCTACACGGCGTGCAGTGTGGTCCGGGAGACCGAACACATCGCCCGCAACGGGAAGCCCGGCGTCTACGTGTTCGTCCGCAGCATCCCCGGCGGGTTCGTCGCGCGGCAGGGGCACAACGAGAACACCTACACCGCAGGGCAACTCGTCGCGGCTCGGACCGACATGCCGCTCACCCTCAGCCTGCCGACCGCGGGTGATCTGACCGGCGTGGTCATCCCGTTCGACCTGCTGGGGGGTGATGTCGGCGGAAGTCGCTGGAACGGTGGCGTTCTCGCTGCCGACAACCTCCTGGGGCGAGCGACCTCCCAGTTCATCCGCCGGCTCTGCTACACCGCGGTGACCGATCCGGCGTCGGTGGACACCGAGTTCGAGGAAGCCGGGCTCAACCTGATCCGCAACCTGCTCGGCAACGTCGGCCACGACATGGACCGTGGGCGCGACAATGCGCTGTCGGTGCGGCTGGCCACCCGTGAACTCATCGAGGAGAACTTCGCCGATCCCACGTTCTCCGCGGACTCGATCGCCCGCGACCTGCACATCAGCCGACGGCACCTGTACCGCCAGTTCTCCGGTGCCGGAGACTCGGTGGCCGCGATGATCACCTCCCGGCGACTCGACCAGGCGCGAGAGTTGCTCGCGCGGGCCGGGATGATCACGCTCGAGGAAGTCGCACGACTGTCGGGATTCAGTTCCGTTGCCACCATGCGCAATCGGTTCCGGGGCCGATTCGGACTGACCCCGAGCGAGTTCCGGGAGCAGTCCCGTGCGGGCGGGGTCGGCAGCCCGCCGGGCCTGTCGCGATTGCCGGAACCGCCGCGACCGGTGCTCGACCCGCTCGCCGATCTCGACGACGGTCCGGGCGTGATGCCCTGACACCTGCGAGGATGGGACGGATACCAGGAGGCGATGTGAGCGAGCAGAACACCGACCGGACCGATGTCGACGGCATCCGTGCACGGGTACAGGAGCTGATGCCCAGGGCCAGGCAGGATCTGGCCGAGATGGTGGCCTTCGGGTCGGTCTACGACCCCGCCCAGCCGCCCCCGCCGGACTGTGCGGAGTTGGTCACGTGGTTGCAGACGGCGTTCACCGAGATCGGGGTGCGTGACGTCGCGGCCCATGTGACCGCCGACGGTTCACAGGCGGTCACCGGGCACATCCCCGGACCGCCCGGCGCCCCGACCGTCCTGCTCTACTTTCATCACGATGTACAGCCCGCCCTCGACCCGGCCCTGTGGGACTCGCCGGCCTGGACCCTGACCGAACGCGACGGCCGCTGGTACGGGCGCGGCGCGGCGGACTGCAAGGGAAACATCGCCGTTCACCTGACGGCCCTGCGAGCGCTGGCCGGGGATCCGCCGGTGACCATCAAGATCATCGGCGAGGGGTCGGAGGAGCAGGGCTCCGGCGGCCTCGAGGACTTCGTGCCGAAGCACCCGGACCTGCTGGCCGCCGACGCGATCCTGATCCTGGACTCGGGCAACATCGAGGTGGGCCGGCCCACCCTCACGACCAGTCTGCGCGGTATCGCCAACGTCGTCGTCGGTGTGGAAACCCTGAGTTCGGCAATGCACTCCGGCATGTTCGGTGGTGCGGCGCCGGACGCCCTCGCGGCGCTCATCGCGATGCTCGCGACGCTGCGCGACGAGGACGGCAACACCACCGTCCGCGGACTCGACGCCGACCAGGAATGGGATGGCATCGACTATCCCGAATCACAGTTCCGCAGTGATGCAACGGTTCTCGACGGGGTCGGGGTGCTGGGTACCGGGAAGATCGCGGAGATGGTGTGGGCGCGGCCGGCTGCCACCGTGCTCGGCATCGACTGCCCGCCGGTTGTCGGGTCGTCGGCGGCGGTGCAGGCGAGCGCGCGGGCCCGGATCAACCTACGGGTGCCGCCTGGCATGGATCCGCAAGCAGCGCAGGACGCGCTGATCGCCCACCTGAGAGAGGTGGCGCCCTGGAATGTGCGGGTCTCGGTCGAACGGGAGGCGATCGGTGCGCCGTTCTCCGGTTCCACGTCGGGCCCCGCATTCGATGCGCTCATCCGCTCGCTGAGCGCCGCATACGGCCGGGACGTGGAGCAGCAGGGGCAGGGCGGGTCGATCCCGTTGTGCACGGTGCTCGCCGAGACCTTCCCCGACGCCGAGATCATGCTGTTCGGTGTGGAGGAGCCACGCTGCCTGATCCACGCCCCCAACGAGAGCGTGGACCCGACCGAGATCGAGAACATGGCGGTCGCCGAGGCACTGTTCCTGCACGACTTCGCGAAGAGCGCCGCGGCCTCGGACTGAGCTTGCACGAGCAACGTTTCATACGACTCGGGCCGGAAGCGATCGGTGATCGCTTCCGGCCCGGCGTTTTTCACGTTCTGGACGTCAGTGCCCTCACAGGCCGTCGGCGCGCGGCTTCCAGCTGGCCACCGCCCAGATGACGATCACGTCGAGAATGATGATGATGATCGCCCACACCGGGTAGTACGGCAGCCACAGGAACTGCGCGATGATCGACAGCGACGCGATCAGGATGGCCGCGACGCGGCCCCAGTCGCTGCCCACCACCAGGCCACCGGCGACGATCACCGCGATGATGCCGAGCACGATGTGGATCCAGCCCCACGAGGTGAGGTTGAACTTGAAGATGTAGTCGTTGGTGAAGACCAGCAGGTTGTCCTGGTTGACCGCCGAGATCCCCTGGAAGACGGCGACGATGCCGGCGACGAAGAGCAGGGCAGCGGCCACGATCGAGATGCCGACCGCGAAGCCTTCCTTGGTCGCGGAGTTGATCTCTCTGTCTGTGTTGGACTCACTCATGAAACGTCCTTTCGCTGTGCACGCGCGGGTGCTGTCCGAATTGATCGTAGTAAAGGCGGAGGATTCACCGAAGTGATCTGAGGGCATATCGCCCAACTCGGCACAAAACTGTCGCAAAGTGTCGCCTGACCAGGCGATTTAATAGTTTGAGTCGGTAGGGGGTAACCTAGTCGAGGTTCCACACACGGGGTGTGGCGCAGCTTGGTAGCGCGCTTCGTTCGGGACGAAGAGGTCGTGGGTTCGAATCCCGCCACCCCGACGCAAGGTTGAGATTGCAGAAGAGGCCCTGGCCGGAGAAATCCGGGTCAGGGCTTCCTCGTTTCCGCCGAAGGTCACGTTGCTGACCGGGTCCGCGTCCGCAGCAGATCGACGAGCAGTGTCCAGAGTTTCGGCCACGCGTTCGAGATCATCCTGAAACAGACCCGCGGCCGTGTCGAGTGTCAGCGCTGCGGACCTGATTTCCCGGCATCGTCCGAACGGCCTTCACGTTTGCTCCGACGCTGATGGGGCCCGGAACGCCGCGATGTGTCTCAGATCACGGATCGTGGCCTTCGGGAGTTGTCGGTCACGTCCGAGCGGTCTCGGAGCGTGGAGTGGCAGTGCTGCTGGTCGAGCACAGTCTGACCCTGGTCATGCGTGTATAGGTGACCTGCCACTCGTCGTGCTACTCGATCGCCACAGCGGTCGCCACACGGAGAAACGCTGCCGGGTTGGGAAGGTCTCCACGACGTCGGCTCGCCGTTTGATGTCCGTACACCTCGGTACACCACACCACTTCGGCGTCTCGGTCTTGAGGCTCGCGAGGAACCAGCGCCAGAGCTCGAACGACTCACTATCACCGACCGCGGTACCGAGGACCTCGCAGGTACCGTCGATCGACACCCCGGTCGCCACCACAAGCGCCTGGGAGACGACGTGCGCACCCACCTTCACCCGTGCAGTAGGTCGCATCGAGGAAAACGTACGGGAACGTGGTGTGGGTCAGAGTCCACTCCCGGAAACGAGCCCCAGCTCGACGAGAACGGGCACCGCCTCGTGGTGCGCAATGGACACCACCACGAGCGAGAGGTGATGACCGCTGCCGGTGCGCTCACGGTGAAAGCCCCACGGGTCAACGACAAACGCACTAGCCCCGAAATGGTTGAACATCAGAAGTTTTCGTCGAAGATCCTGCCAGCGTGGGCGCGCAAGAGCCTGGAGATTTCCGCGGTGCTGCCACCGTTGTATCTTCGTGGACTGTACTCGGGCGATTGTGGGCCCGCGCCCGAACAGTTCCTGGGTTCGGGTGCCGGACTCTCAACGGCCACGATCAGCCGGCTCACTGCCCAGTGGCAGAAACAGACCACCGCATTCGCCGACCAAGCCATCACTGCTGACTACGTCTACATGTGGGTCGATGGCATCCATCTCAAGGTACGGCTCGAGCAGGAGAGACTGTGTCTGCCGGTGATGATCGGAGTGCGTGCGGACGGCCGCAAGGAGTTGATCGCACTCGCTGACGGGTACCGCGAATCGAGTGAGTCGGGGCTGATCTGCTGCGGTCGTGCAAACGTCGTGGGATGGCCGCGCCGAACCCGGCGCTCGGGGATGGTGCGCTGGGGTTCTGGGCGGCGGTCCGCGAGGTCTTCCCGGAGGCCCGTGAGAAACGCTGCTGGTTTCACAAACAAGCCAATGCACTTGCTGCGCAACCGAAATCGGCGCACCCGAATGCGATCAAAGCGATGCAGGAAATCTGCAACGCCGAAGCCGAAGACCATGCCCGCACGGCCGCGAAACAGTTCGAACAGGCATACGGGGCAAGGTATCCGAAAGCGGTCGCCAAGATCATCGACGATCTTGACGTGTTGCTGCAGCTCTACCGGTACTCGGCCGCGCACTTGATGCATCTGCGGTCCACCAACCCGATCGAGTCACCTTCGCCACGGCCCGGTTGTGCACCAAAGGACCAGGATCACGCGCCGCGGGTCTCGCGATGGCCTACAAGCTGATCGAAGCCGCCCAATCGACATGGCGTGCGGTCAACCACACCACACCTCGTCAAATTCGTGCGAGAAGGCGCCACCTTCGAGAAGGGGAAGCTGGTCGAACCAGACGGCAAGTCGGCCGATCACGATGCGGCCACCGCCTGAAACCACCTCATCCACAGGTCTTGACAGTATCTCGACTCTGGCGGCGATGCGGTAGCCGGCGGAAGGGGAGCGCGCTCCTGGGCGTGGACGGCGGTATGGGTGATCGTGAGGCCGGGTTCGATGGTGCGACCAATCGTGTCAGCAAGAGCACTACGCCGAGTCATGGTTTCTGTGGATGTGCGTGGCGGTTGTGTTGAGTCTTTGTTCTTTCAGGGGCCGCGAGCGTCAGGTGGGCTCGAGCCCTGAAATCTGAGCTCTTTCTTGTGGTCGATAGAATCTGTTTCACGAACCGTCAATCAGGACGACCGCAAAAGGTGCCACCCACTCTCGATCTCGAGGTGATCCACCCCGGCGTTTCCGGAGAGCTCAGGTTGTGAGTGCCTCCTCCGGATTGAGGGTGCGCATGCGATCGTAATGGAGTCGCTCGGCGTGGT
>NZ_JBSFRM010000010.1:0-11141 GCF_053589235.1 Gordonia sp. NPDC003376
ACAATCATGACAGGAGACACAGTTCGTTGGGGATGATCTCACCCATCAACTTCGAGATCAGCTCACACGCAAGTCAGCAATCAAGCTAACCGTGTCCACTTTTTCGGGGGAACCCCACTGGAACCGGATGCACGCCGATACCGAACTCCCGGCAGATCTGCAGGAATCGTTCCGACGCCATCCAGTTGATGCCCCAGTGATCGAAGTCGATCACCGGGTGTCGGGTGGTCAGCACGTACTCCGACGGGACCTCCCCCGCCAGCGGGGTGGGCGCGAACGCATCCCATTCCCACCGACGGTCGAGTTCACCCTTGAGCACCACCGGGCATCCGCGCGCCCCGGCCATGTAGTCGACGATCCAGAGTGTCAACTCGTCCTCCACCCCACGTCTGTAACGGTCGGTCCACCCGACCAGGTCGGTCCACCGTATCGGTGACCTATGAGCCGGCACCGCCACCAGGCCCGGACACCGGCCCCACAAAAGGGACCACGGGCGAACATGAGACATGCGCCGTCGGATTCCTGTCACCACGCAAGACGTTCACGACGATGTCCATGGCGGCGGGGTCATAGGGGAAGGCGAAATGATCCGTTGTATCCGCTCGGCAAACATCCTGCACGATGATGTTCCGGACCCCGGGCTCGTGTACCTGGGTGTTCTGAAATGGAATGATCACGTCATCGAACCTGGTCGAGAGGAATGTGTATCGAGGCCCCGCGACGGCGGTTCTACCGGTCGTGAGTTCCCGGATCAGATCGGATCCCTGCAATTGTTGCGTCCACCCGTACTGGTTCCCGATCCGGGATCCTTCCTCGATCTCGGTGCGCACCCCGAGTTCGTCCGCCGCGTGTGCGATGCCCATGATGTCGGTTCCATGGACCGATCCGGCGAGTGCGATGAGATGGTCGGTCTTCGCCGCTCCGCCATACCATGCGAAATAGGCCAAAGGAAGAACTCCCCCGCCTTGAGAATATCCGACGATATCGACCTCGGGTCGCCCCGTCACGGCCAAGACGTGGTCGACGAATCGGGCGAGGTCGCGTGCACTGGCCCGGACATCACCCGTGAACGCCATCTGATCGACGGCGCGTCCGTTCACGGTGGTCGGATTTGCATTGAAGGTGTAGACGCAATATCCCTCGTCCACCAATCTCGGCGACATCGCGGCCCACGCCGTGTACGCATCCTCGCCCGTTCCGGGCACCAAGACAATCGGATTACGCTCCTGCTCATGACAATAGCGCAGGTTTGCCCCCTGAGGGTTCGCCCCCTCGTGCGCGTTGGCATACGCCCAGGCCGTCGGGCGATCGGACTGTCGCGGCCCTTCCGGGCCGGTTGGCGTTCCATATCGATCGACGGCATTGGGCGCAACACCGACCACCGGGATGGTCGTATCATCGCGAACAGATGGCGCCGCCGCGGCCAACGCGTTCGGGACGATGCACATCAATGCCGATCCGACGATCGCCACACCCGTTCTCCAACCGAAACCCATTCCGCCACTATCCTTTCGTCGGTGGTGGTTCTCGACCTCGTCGCATCGAGACCGCGAAGCACCGATGATCTGAATCCGTTCGCTCACTGCTTTGACCCGCACTGTGAAACCACTCGCCGTGAATCCACTCCCTCACCGTGATCCACTCGCTGCGTGACCCCCTGATCGGTTCGGTCCGATTCGGAACCGGAATCGTGGACTTCTCGGGCGTGGGTGGGACGAGCTCACCCGTCCCACCCACGCCACTCCACATCCGGCGGCCTCGTCGCAGTGCGCCGGGGCATCGCCCCGGGACTGCTACGCCGAGACGGCCCACCGTGATCGGACGCCCGCCACGATCCTGTCGGTCAGATAGCCGACGAGCGCCCCCAGACCCATCGCCACGATGGCCAGAAACACCGGATTCGACAGCGTAGGAAGGCTTGTCACGGACCGTCCGGACGTCGTCACCAACCCGACGGTGGTCGCGCACCCCAGGAAGGACGCCGGGGTGAAGTCCAACTGCCCGTATCCGCTGATGGCGACGAGCGATCCTGCCCCGACGGCCACACATACGGCCGTCGCGGCGACACCACCACCGAACTGCCCGGCGACAGCGAGGATTGCCGTCGCAGCGACAACACCGATGAGAGTCATCGGTAGTGATCTCCGTACTCCGGCGGCCCCGCCGCCGGCGGCGGCATACGATGCCCAGGCGATGAACATCGCCCACATCGGCACCCTTATCGCGTACGTCGTGAGGGGGACCGACGCCGCGGCGGCCAGTCCGATCACGACCACGGTCGCGGCCTGCTTGTTCACCACTGGACTCCTTCGGTCAATCACTCACTTCATCGGATACGGGTGGTCCGAATCGGTTTCATAACAGATGCCGAACGGTTTGTTCGTGATGAACAGAAAGGTGACGTCATTGTCCTCGGTGGCACCGTGCTCCATCCAGCCCCCTTCCGGGAACCAGACGAAACTGCCCGGTCCGTATTGACCGTCATGGGTGTTGAGCACGCCATCCAGGATGTACATACCGTGCCCATGCGGATGGGTGTGCCACATATTCGTGAATCCGGCCGCATAACGGATGAGGGAGACCTCCATTCCCGTGTCGGGGTCGGAAAAGAGGACCTTGCTCGGGATCTTCGCATTGATCTGGGGTACATCGTTGAATCCCCAGGGCATACGGCTGGAATCCGACACGACGAGATCGATCGTGTTCTCGGGAATCGTCACAGAATTGTTCCTCTCGAAGGACACAGGTCATCGTCCGCACCATGTGTGCACCGTCGGCCCGATCCGGGCAGATCTGTGGCACATGCAGTGCAGATGATTGGTGGGAATTGCTCGCAAACCGGACTGCGATGACTCGGCACTGAGTTCGCCGTCGGAGACACGCGTGGCCGACCGGTGGATGGATGTTCGCTCTGTGGAGCGGTGCCAGCAGGCGGCCAAGAAAGACCTTAGGAGCTGATCTTTTCGGTTTGGTTTCGCCCGGATTGCGCACACATTCGCCGCGTAACGGCGGTGTTGCAGCATCGCGTCGTCAGTTGCCCACGCCGGCTACACCCGGCGAGGTGTCGTTCCGTCGGACGACCCGACCCGCATCTGTCTCGATTCGAGACACCGCAGATGCCCGATTCCGACCTGGTCTACGTTGCAGCACAAGAGAATCGGCAAGTCGGGTGCGTCACTCCCCGGTCCGGACGTGGGCCGCGTCGTCGAGCCGGACCGGTCCCCGGTCGCGGCGTCACACCCGGGTATGCGGCCGGGCGAACAGGATTCAGATCTGCCGTCGCCAGTTTTCGCCGTCCCGATCGAAGGCGATGCGGAGGTGGCGGCGGTCGGGTGAGCCCTGCCAGAACTCGACTCGGCTCGGCACGACCCGCCACAATGTCCAGTCGTCGGGGTCGACGTCGGCGCGGGCCGCTGCACTGCGGGCCGCGAGGTCGGCCAGGCTCTCGTCTCGGGAGGCCTCGACCACATGTCCGCGCACTCGGACCGACCGGACGACCGGCTGCCACCAGAACGTGAGTGCCGCGTGTGGATTCGCGGCGAGCTGACCGCCTTTTGCGCTCGTCCTGGTGCTCGCGAACGCCCAGCCGCGCGCATCGACGTCCTTGAGCACCAGGACCCGCGCATCGGGCAGACCGGTGGCATCCACCGTCGACATCGTCATCGCGTGCGGTTCGGGCACGGCATGCCGCATCGCGACGTCCAGCCAGTCGAGGAACAGTGTCACCGGATCGTCCGGCACGGCGTCGACGTCGAGCGGCGGAGCGACACCCGCCAGTGCCGGCAGTGCTCGCAGCAGCGATCGCGTGTCGCCTGGTCTGGTGTCGTCTGTGGGCACGCCGGCCCCTCCTACCGCAGCCACGGATACTGCCCCACAAGGTTTCACGTGCCTCACACCATGCGGCGCATGAAGACCAGGTGGTAGTCACCGATGTTCTCGCGTCGCGTCTCGATGTATCCCAGGCGTCGGTAGAGGCGGATGTTGGCGACGCTGCGTTCCCCGGTGAACAGTTCGACCCGATCGATCTCCTCGGGCAGGTGATCGTCGACCGCCGTCAGGAGCCGGGTTCCGAGTCCGCGCCCCTGCAGGTCCGGCACGACCGTCAGGCGCCCCAGTTGGGCGGTGTCACCCCGAGTCCGGAGCCGGACGGCTGCGACGAGGCGCCCTCCCAGGCGAATCCCGAGCGCGGTGACGTCCTGATCGGACAGTTCGGCCGTCAGCTCGGCGAGGGTCTGAACCAGCGATGGGAGCGCGAGGTCATCGTGCAGGATCGCCTCGCTGACGTACGCCGCGCGCTGAAGCGTGAGTATCTCGCCCGCATCGTCGGGCCCCAGCCGCACCACATCACGAACACCGTTGTCCACTGCCACGCCTTCCGCTCTCCGTCGACGATTACTGGAGACTGGCAGCTTGTTCCGCCTACGGCAAACCATTTTCCGATGATGGTGACACCGGCTGTCCGCGAAACGATGGTTGCCCCTGGTGTTTAGATGAGAGCTACGGTCGACGAGCGGAATGGGGTGAACGGTATGGCGCTGCCGGCTGCCGGTCGGAGGCACTCCGTGGCATGCCGAGGCGACGGCACCGTCCTCGCGTGCGGCGATGGCCGTGCTCGCGGGCAATGCGACGTCGGCCAGTGGCGGAATCTGGCCGCCGTCTCCGCGGGCCATCTGCACACGGTCGGCCTGCGGCGCGTTGGGACGGTCGTCGCCGCCGGAGACCGCCGCAGCGGCGCGTGCGACGTCGAGGACTGGCGTGAGGTCTCGGCGGTGGCGGCGGGTAGCCACCATACCGTCGGACTCGGTGAAGACGGGACCGTAATCGCCATTGGGGACAACGGCTTCGGGCAGTGTGACGTCCACGAGTGGACCGACATCACCGCGATCGCGGCGGGCTCATCCCACACGATCGGGTTGCGCGTGGACGGGACCGTCGTGGCGGCCGGCTGCAATGCTGATGGTCAGTGTGATGTCACGTCGTGGGATCTGGGCGTCTGATCGTCTCCGGTCGAGCAGCCTTCGAGCCGAAATCATCGCCACCGTCATCGACTCCGCTGGACCCCCCGGCCTGGCTATTCACACGAGTTCGCTTGTCCCTCATTGGAATCCAGGGTCAGCCGAGTCCGAGAAAGTCGGCCAGGTAGCGCTGGATCTCGCCAAGACATGCGATATCGAGGACGCCGATGATGTCGCCGCACCGGTCACGGCTCACCGTCCTCGGCTGCTCGGTCATCGCAAAGCCCGCGAGTGCGCCGAGTGTGCCGACCAACTCGACGTGGTTGGGCCATCCGCGGTCGACGCGTGTCACCGGCACGACGACGAGCAGATCGGTGACCAGCGAGTTGTAGTCCTCCGACGAAACCACAACGAGTGGTCGACGTCCGGACTGTTCCTTCCCCACGGTTGGGTCGAGGTATCCCCAGAGCACTGTTCCTTGGACGACGAAACTCATGCGCCGAGATCAGCGTCGAGCCACTCTCGGCTCTCTCGCCAGTACTCCTCCATGACCGCGGGCGGTGTCGCGGCCTGTGCCGCACGGATGGCCGCAAAGCGCGCCTCGCGATCAGCCTTGTCCGCCAGATGTGCCACGTAATCACCGAGAGACAACCCCGTGGCAGCGGCCTGACCCTTCAGCCGGTCGCGGGTCTCCACGGTGACCTTGATCGTCGTCACTGTCATACCAAAAGTATACGCATGGCCGGCCTCGGTGACGGTACCTCTGATTCGCACCCTGAAACTCTCGTTCCGATGATCGAAACGGAACGAGAGTTCCACGATCGGGAAGCGGAACCCGACTACACGTTGAACCGGAACTCCACCACGTCGCCGTCCTGCATGACGTAGTCCTTGCCTTCCATCCGCACCTTGCCCGCGGCCTTGGCTGCGGCCATGGAGCCGGCGGCGTCGAGGTCGTCGAAGGACACGATCTCGGCCTTGATGAAGCCCTTCTCGAAGTCGGTGTGGATGACGCCGGCGGCCTGCGGGGCGGTGTCGCCCTTGTGGATGGTCCAGGCGCGCGACTCCTTGGGACCGGCGGTCAGATAGGTCTGCAGACCGAGGGTGTGGAAGCCGGCGCGGGCCAGCGACCGCAGGCCGGGCTCGTCCTGGCCGATCGAGTCGAGCAGTTCCTGGGCGTCGGCCTCGTCGAGCTCGAGCAGTTCGCTCTCCACCTTGGCGTCGAGGAACACCGCGTCGGCGGGGGCGATCGAGGCCTTGAGCTCGGCCTTGCGCGCGTCGTCGGTGAGCACCGACTCGTCGGCGTTGAACACGTAGAGGAACGGCTTGGCCGTCATCAGGTGCAGTTCCCGCACCAGCGAGGTGTCAAAGGAGTCCTTCTTCGCGAACAGGGTGCTGCCGGAGGTCAGGATCTCTTCGGCCTTCTTGGTGGCCTCGAGCACCTCGAGGAGGTCCTTGTTCTTGCGCGCGTCCTTCTCCAGGCGCGGGATGGCCTTCTCGATGGTCTGCAGGTCGGCGAGGATCAGCTCGGTCTCGATCACGGAGATGTCGGCGAGTGGATCGACCCGGCCGTCGACGTGTACGACGTCGTCGTCGGCGAAGACGCGGACCACCTGGCAGATGGCGTCGGCCTCGCGGATGTTGGCCAGGAACTGGTTGCCCATGCCCTCGCCCTCGGAGGCGCCCTTGACGATGCCGGCGATGTCGACGAACGACACGGTGGCGGGCAGGATCCGCTCGCTGCCGAAGATCTCGGCGAGCCGGACGAGCCGGACGTCGGGCAGTTCGACCACACCGATGTTGGGCTCGATGGTGGCGAACGGGTAGTTCGCGGCGAGCACGTCGTTGCGGGTCAGCGCGTTGAACAGGGTGGACTTGCCGACGTTGGGCAGCCCGACGATACCGAGGGTGAGACTCACGGGCGCCCAGTCTATCGGCCGGTCACGCCGGGTCGGGCGAGGCCTCCCCGTCGGGCACCGGATCGTCGACGGCCGGGGGTTCTCGGCCGGGTGGGGCCTCGCCGACCCGGATCGCGATCTGCTCGTTGAGGTAGCGCAGGATCACCGCGATCACCGCTGCGGCGGGCACGGCGAGGAACGCTCCGGTGATACCGAACAGGCTGCCGCCCAGGGTCACCGCGAGCAGCACGATCACCGCGTGCAGGTCCATCGACTTGGCCTGCAGCCACGGCTGCAGCACGTTGCCCTCCAGCTGCTGCACCACCAGGATGATCGCGAGCACGATCAGCGCGGTGGTCAGCCCGTTGGAGACCAGCGCGATGAGCACTGCGAGCGATCCGGCGACAAAGGCACCGACGATCGGGATGAAGCCACCGAGGAAGGTGATCACCACCAGCACCCCGGCCAGCGGGACCTGCAGGATGAACAGGCCGAGGCCGATGAAGAAGGCGTCGATGAAGCTGACGATCGCCTGGGTGCGGATGAAGCCGCCCAGGGTGTTCCACATCCGGGTCAGGACCTCGCCGAGGTGCGTGCCCACCGACGAACCCACGGTGCGGTCGAGCCACGGCACGAACCGCGGCCCGTCCTTGAGGAAGAAGAACACCAGGATCAGCGTGGTGAACAGGGTCACCAGCAGTGAGGTGGCGGTACCGACGCCGCTGAACACACCCGAGGCGATCGTCGACGCACTCGACTGCAGTTTCCCGGTGATCGCGTGGACGGCGTTGTCGAGTTGCTCGTCACGGATGTTCAGCGGTGGCCCCTGCACCCAGTCCTGCAACTCGTGGACACCCTGGATGGCCCGTGATGCGAGGTCCGGGGCCTGATCGATGATCGACGGCACGATCAGCCCGATCACACCGCCGAGCACACCGATGCCGATCAGCATCAACAGCAGCGACGCCGCGGCCGGGGGCACCCGGCGGTCGCGCAACCACCGCACCGGCGGCCACAACAAGGTGCAGACGATGATCGCGAACAGCACCGGCAGCAGGACCACCCACATCCGGCCGATCACCCACATCAGCACGGCGAACGCGGCGACACACAGGATGAACTGGGCGCCGACCATCGCACTGGATCTCAGACCCGCGAGGAAGACCTGTGTTCGGGTCGGATACCGGTCGGGTTTCGCGGCCCCGAGATCCCCGGAGATTCCCCGTGCGCCGTCGGTGTCGGTGTCGGGCACGCTGTCGGGTTCGGGCGCGCTGTCGGGTTCGGGCGCGCTGTCGGGTTCGGGCGCGCTGTCGGAATCAGGCGCTGCGGCGTCGGTCACGCGTCGATCCTCACATAACGGTCGCCTCGCAGCGCGCAGGCGGGCCGGGATCGGGCGTGATCGATCGACGAGCGACGCCGACGGACCCGACGGCACAGAAGCCGGTGTCGGGCCGCCCAGGTGTCGCAGGCTTCGTCTGTCAGTGCAGACGCCCGATCAGTGCATCCCCCAGATCAGTGCATCCCCCTGATCAGTGCACGCGCGTGCGACGACGATGTGCGGCCACCCGTCGCCGCACGAAGGACACCACCATCTCGCCGACCGCGTCGAGCGCCTCGAGCTCGGCCTGCAGCGGGGAGAGCGGCGGAACCGGCTCGCAGTGCACCGGTCTGCGACGCCGGCCGCGGGCGCACTCCGCTGCGACGGCATCCCGTCCGTACAGTCCCCGCATGATGTCGAGTCCCCACTCCGGATAGTCCGCGAGCTCGATCTCCCCTGTGCTCATGGTGACATCGTGGCACGAACTATGATCTACGTCACCAAGTTGTCCCATTGCGCTCCACCGATATCCCGGGGTGGTGCGCCGGTCACCGCACGCCCGCTCACCGGCAGCTCCGCCGCCGTGGCCGATTTCCGCCAGACCGACGATCGGATCGATGTCAGGGTGGAGGGGTGACCATCACCGTCGACCTCGATTTCGACCGCTGCTACCGAGCCCTGCAGGCCCGCGACACGCGGTTCGACGGACAGTTCTTCGTGGCCGTGCGCACCACCGGAATCTACTGCCGACCGTCCTGCCCGTCCCGCACACCGCTGCCCCGCAATGTCGACTTCGTCCTGACCGCGGCCACCGCACAGGCCCGCGGATTCCGGGCATGTCTGCGATGTCTGCCCGACGCCGTCCCCGGCTCACCGCGCTGGAATCTGGGCGCCGACCTGTCCGCGCGGGCGATGCGGCTGATCTCCGACGGCACGGTCGAGCGTGACGGCGTCGGCGGGCTGGCCCGGCGCCTCGGCTACTCGCAACGGCACCTGACCCGCGTCCTCACCGCCGAACTGGGTGCCGGGCCGCTCGCCCTGGCCCGCGCTCATCGGGCCACCAACGCCCGCATCCTCACGCAGTGCACGGACCTGCCCATGGGCGAGGTCGCCTTTGCCGCGGGTTTCGCCAGCATCCGGCAGTTCAACGACACCATCCGCGAGGTGTTCGGGGTGACGCCGACCGAACTGCGGACCCGACGACGCGGGCCGGCGCCGACCGGCGGCGATGATCCGACACCCGACGAGACCCCGGTGATCACCCTGCGCCTGGCGCATCGTCGCCCCTTCGACATCGCCTGGCTGGGTCATCGCCTGGCCGCGCACGCCGTCGCGGGTGTGGAGGAACTCGTCCCGAATCCAGAGGGCGGATGGTCCTATCGACGGGTTCTCGACCTCGCCCACGGCTCCGCACTGGCAGGGGTCACCCCCGGCGACGGCTTTCTGCTCGCCCGCCTCGAACACCTGGACCTGCGGGATCTGGGAGCGGCGGTCAACCGGTTGCGCCGTCTGTTCGACCTCGACGCCGACATCGCGGCGGTCCGGGAGGCGTTGTCGGCGGACACGGTGCTGGCCCCGGTGGTGGCCGCCGCACCGGGGGTCCGGCTACCCGGGTCGGTGGACGGCGCCGAGACCGTCATCCGAGCGATGATCGGTCAGCAGATCAGCGTGGCAGCGGCCCGCACACACATCGCCACGCTGGTCGCCGGACTCGGTGAACCGACCGGCTGGCCCGGAGGATGGCGACGTTTCCCCACGGCGGCGACCATCGCGGAAGCGGGTGCCGAGGTCCTGACCGGGCCGCGACGGCGAGTCCGGGCGATCGTCGGGACGGCGTCGGCGATTGCCGACGATTCGGTGGAACTACACGCGGGGGTCGCTGCGTCCGATCTACATGCACAGTTGCTCGCGCTGCCCGGAATCGGTCCGTGGACCGCCGATCAGGTCACCATGCAGATCACCGGCGACCCCGACATCCTGCTGCACCACGACCTGGTGGTGCGCCACGCCGCCACCGACCTCGGACTCGACCTCACCGACGCCACGCTCACCGCCCACTGGTCACCGTGGCGTTCCTATGTCTCCATGCACCTGTGGCGCCACCGCCTGTTCACCCCTCCACCCCGACCGCCCGCCCCGTTTCTCGCAACCCTGTCTCCAGAGGAGCCCTCATGACCGATCCACACATCTCCGACACCACCGACGTGGCCGTCTGGGCCACCGTCACCACCCCGGATGGCGCGTTCACCATGATCGCCGACGACGCCGCGACCGTGCTCGCATCCGGCTGGACCGACGAGCCCGAGTACCTGCTCGCGCTGGTCAGTCGGGCGTTGCGGCCGGCGGACCTGCAGCGCTCCGATTCACTCGGCCCGATCGTCGCGGCGGTCGAGGCCTATTACGACGGCGACTTCGACGCCCCGGCGACGATCCCCGTCACCCAGAAGTCCGGCCCGGTGCTGGAGAAGAACTGGGCGGCGCTGCGGACCGTGCCTGCCGGTTCGCCCATCACGTACACCGCGCTGGCCGAGCTGGCCGGCGAGCCCCAGGCCATCCGTGCCGCGGCGAGCTCCTGCTCCCGCAACGCGGCCGCACTGTTCGTGCCGTGTCACCGCGTTCAGCGGTTCGACGGTTCGCTGGGCGGATTCCGTTACGGACTACAGATCAAGCGGTCGCTGCTGGACCGGGAGTCGGTTCGGGCGAAGTGAGTGGGCTGTCGTCGTTCGACCGCCTCTGCTCGACAAGCGCCTTGATCCACCGATCGATCCGACGAGGTGCGCAGCGACGAGACAGCAACAACGTCGGCGAATCGGGCCTCGACACGGGTCCTCGCCCCGCATCCGCTGATTGAGCCGACGAGGAGCGCAGCGACGAGACGTGTCGAAATCTCCGCCGGCCGACATCGGAGAGCAACCACCCCAGAGGTGGACGGCAACAACGTCGACACACCGGGTTTCGACACGGGTCCTC